>NZ_JBNNWO010000007.1:0-286150 GCF_050281105.1 Methylobacterium sp. NPDC080182 | reverse complement strand
GGGCGTATCCGGTATTAGCCCTAGTTTCCCAGGGTTATTCCGAACCAGAAGGCACGTTCCCACGCGTTACTCACCCGTCCGCCGCTGACCCCGAAGGGCCCGCTCGACTTGCATGTGTTAAGCCTGCCGCCAGCGTTCGCTCTGAGCCAGGATCAAACTCTCACGTTGAAGAGATTGATCTGGCCGATCACGTGTATTCTCAGACGGAGCCTCACATCGACCAAGTGCCAGACGCTTCACAGCGCCAAACACCCGTCGGTGAGCTCAGAAAGAAGAACAACAGATCGGCACAAGTCTACTCACGCCAGGTCCTAAGACCCAGCCGCAAGGACAAACGCCGCCCGCGTCTCCCTTCCTCATTCCAACTTGTCAAAGAGCGCCTCGGTCACCCGAGGCTCATCAGAGGCAAACAGAAGACCGCCCGGCAATCCCGCCGGCCAGCCCGCCCGCTTGTCAGAAGATGGCTCAGCGCCCGGTCCACTTCCGCGGCCGGCGCCGATGAGCCGGGGTATAGAGCCCTCGAATTTGCCCGTCAACAGCCCTGTTCCATCTCCGGGCTGTTTTTTCGCACGGCCCGGGCCGATCGCTGCCGCGCGGCCTCCCTGCCCTCGCAGGAGGCCAGAGAGGTCCGAGGTCCGGTCAGTACCCCTTCTTCACCTGCGCGAGCGCCGCGCTGAGCCCCTGGGCGACCCGCGCCCGCTCGTCCGGCCCGGCGTCGCGCGCGACCAGCGCCTGCTGCCGGCGCGAGACCAGGGTCAGGCGCTGGAGGCCGTACTCGTCGTCCTCGACCGTCTCGAGCTTGGTCCAGAGCGGATTGAACCGCCACTCCCGCCGCTCGCCGCGGTGGCTGACCCGGGCGAGCAGGATCTCGATCTGCGAGATCATCACCTCCTCGAAGGAGCGCCCGCGCCGGAAGCTCACCTTCAGCGCCGCGTAGATCGCCAGCATGTCGAGGCCGAAGAAGCCGGCCACGGGCCAGAAGCCCATGCGCCACGCCCAGACCGACACGGCGACCGAGACCGCGCAGCACCCGGTCATGACCACCCGGAAGCCGCGACGGCTCAACGACTGGTGCGGCCGGATCGTCGCGGTGAAGACGGGCCGGTCGATCGTGTCCGGATCGAGCCCGTACGGGTGGACGGAAGGATTGCCGCTCGCCATGCGATCCATATAACGCGCCGATGCCCGCCAGAAAGACTCCCCCGCCCGTGACGGATCGCGCCGGTCGCGCCGCCGCGGGACCGGCCGAGACCGCGTCCGAGACGGTATCCGGGACAGCCCCGACGCAGCGGGGCAAGGGCGGGTCGGGGAGCAAGGCCGAGGGAGCGTCCAAGGCGCCGTCCAAGAGAGCATCCGAGAGCGCCGTCTCCGCGCGGCTCGGGGGTCCGATCGGGCCGGCCGTCACCGCGCAGGTGGACACGGCTCCCGAGGCCGTCGACGCGGCGACCCTCGCCGAGATCTTCCGCCGCTTCCAGGCGGCGGAGCCGGAGCCCAAGGGCGAGCTCCACTACGTCAATCCGTTCACGCTCCTCGTCGCGGTGGTGCTCTCGGCCCAGGCGACCGACCGCGGCGTCAACCTCGCCACCGGCCCACTCTTCGCGGTCGCCGACACGCCCGAGAAGATGCTGGCGCTCGGCGAGGACCGGGTCCGCGACTTCGTGCGCACGATCGGGCTGTTCAACACCAAGGCGAAGAACGTCGTCGCCCTCTCGCGCATCCTCGTGGAAACGCACGGCGGCGCGGTCCCGGCGAGCCTGGAGGCCCTGCAGGTCCTGCCCGGGGTCGGTGCCAAGACCGCGAGCGTGGTGCTCAACATCGCCTTCGGGGTTCCGCGGATCGCCGTCGACACCCACATCTTCAGGGTCTCGAACCGGATCCCGCTCTTCATCGGCGCGACGACCGACAAGGTCCAGGCCGGGCTCGAGGCGATCGTGCCGGATGCCTACCGACTCCACGCCCATCACTGGCTGATTCTCCACGGACGCTACACCTGCAAGGCGCGCAAGCCCGAATGCCCGCGCTGCCTCATCGCCGACCTCTGCCGCTACCCGTCCAAGACGATCGATTGACGACCGCACGACGACCGCGAGACGCGCGCGCGACGGGTCGCGGAGGTCGTCCCGGGCACGTCCCGACCGGCCTCCGCAATCCCGCCCTGCGGGCTAACGCGTTGTGCTGGAAGCCCGCTTCCGCTAGTTTGGCGGCCGGTCGCCGGGGCCCTCGGGCAGAGGCCGTCCGGCGGCCCGACCTCGCGTCCGGTCGCCGCGCCGCGGATTCCTCCCCATCGTCGCGCATCAGGAGCCTCGGCCCATGGACTTCCTCAAACCACGGTACACGCCTATGAATCGCCGCCGTCGCATCTACGAGGGCAAGGCGAAGGTCCTCTACGAGGGGCCGGAGCCCGGCACGCTCATCCAGCACTTCAAGGATGACGCGACGGCCTTCAACGCGAAGAAGCACGAGGTCATCGACGGCAAGGGTGTGCTGAACAACCGGATCTCGGAGTTCGTCTTCCAGCACCTCAACGACATCGGCGTGCCGACGCACTTCATCCGCCGGTTGAACATGCGCGAGCAGCTGATCCGCGAAGTCGAGATCATCCCCCTCGAGGTCGTGGTGCGCAACGTCGCGGCCGGGTCGCTGGCGACGCGCCTCGGCCTGGAGGAAGGCACGCAGCTGCCGCGCTCGATCATCGAGTTCTACTACAAGAACGACACGCTGAACGATCCGATGGTCTCCGAGGAGCACATCACCGCCTTCGGCTGGGCGACGCCCCAGGAGATCGACGACATCATGGCGCTGGCGATCCGCGTCAACGACTTCCTGTCGGGTCTCTTCCTCGGCGTCGGCATCCGGCTGGTCGATTTCAAGATGGAGACCGGCCGCCTCTGGGAAGGCGACATGATGCGCATCGTCGTCGCCGACGAGATCTCCCCGGATTCCTGCCGGCTCTGGGACATCAAGTCCTCCGACAAGCTCGACAAGGACCGGTTCCGCAAGGATCTCGGCGGCCTGATCGAGGCCTATACCGAGGTCGCCAAGCGGCTCGGCATCATGTCGGAGAACGAGAAGGTCCAGGGCGGCGGCCCGCGCCTCGTGCAGTAGGCCCGGTCAGGCGCCCGGACGGCGCAGGGGCGCCGGTCCGGCCTCGGGAAACCCCGCGCGCAGCCGCGCGTGGGTCGAGAGTTCCGGGTCGAAGCCCGGGTGATAATGGGGGTCCTGCACCAGCAGCGACCCCCATCGCGTTCTCAGCGCCGCGATCTCGCGCGCGTGGCGGGCCCGGGCCTCTCGGGTCCAGCGGCGGCTCGCCGCCTCGCGGTGATGGAGGACCGCCCCGGGGACCAGGAGCGTGCGGTAGCCGGCCGCGTTCAGGCGCAGGCAGAGATCGACGTCGTTGTAGTCGACCGCGAAGACCGCCTCGTCGAAGCCGCCGACCGCGCGGAACTTCGCCGCCTCGACGGCCAGGCACGCGGCGGTCACCGCCGACACCGTGTGGGTGACGCGCAGGGCCCCGAGGTAGCCGGGGGCATCGCCGGGAAAGTGCCGGTGCCCGTGGGTGACGAGGCCGCCGGTGCCGAGCACGATGCCGCCGTGCTGGATCCGGCCCTCGCCGTCGAGGAGCTTGGCACCGACCGCCCCCACATCCGGACGGAGGGCCTCCCGGGCCATGCGGGACAGCCAGTCGGGCCGGAAGGCCTCGACGTCGTTGTTGACGAAGACCAGCAGCCTGCCGCGGGCGCGGGCCGCGGCGGCGTTGTTCATCGCGGCGAAGTTGAACGGCCCGGGCCAGGGGACGACGTGCCCCCTCCCCTCCCCCTCCAGCGCCCGCAGGTAGGCCAGCGTCTCGGGCTCGCGACTGTCATTGTCGCAGACGATGATCTCGGTCGACGGCCAGTCGGTGCAGCCTCGGAGGCTCTCGAGGCAGGGGCGCAGGAGATCCAGGCGGTCGCGGGTCGGCACGATGAGGCTCGCCAGGGGCCGCTCGTCCGGCAGGGGATGCTCGACCTGCACGAGACCGTCGAGCCCGACGGCCACGCCAACGCCCTCCCGCCCTGTCCGGTCGAGGTGATCGCGCACCAGCGCGTGGTGGGGGACGCGCCCGGTTTCGCCGCCCCGCGTCGCGGTCGAGGCGCCGCGCCGGACCGACAGGATCTCCGGCAGGTGGCCGATGGCGCCGGGACCGAAGCGCTCCGCGATGCGGAACGCGGCCTCGGCGGGACTGCCGGGATCGTCGCCGGGCTCGAGGGCGCCGCGTCGGCAGGCCAGCACGGGTCCGAGATAATCGAGGGCCGCGAGCCGGTCGGCGTCGAAGACCGGCGGCAGAAGCGGCAGCACCGCGCCGCCGGGTCTCTCCTGCACCAAGGCGTCGCCGTACAGCGCCTGCAGGTCGGGCTCGCGCGCGAACGCGGCGGCGATGCGGCCGGGCGCACCGGCGACGAGGACCCCGTCGCCGATCAGGCGGATCGCGTCTGCCGGACCGGCCGGCGCGGGGGGGAAGCCGTCGAGGATCCCGGGCGGCAGGGCGAGCCGATGGTCGATCCCGATCAGGGCGGCGAGCGCCTGCCGGGCGCGCAGGCGCTTACCCGTCACGCGCGCGAGCAGGATCGCGGCCGCCGCCCGGGGATGCGCGAGGAGCTGGCGCGTCGCGCCCACCAGCGCGCGCCAGGAGCGGCGCGACGGTCCGAGATACGTCGCGGCATCGTGGCCCGACGCGCCGTCCGATGCGCCGTCCGACCGCGGCGTCATTCCAGATCCTCGCCGAACGTCGTGACCGACAGGGCGGGGTGGTAGAACGGATCGTGCCGGATCACGGCCCGCCAGCGCTCGGAGAAGCGGGCGGCCTCCTGCTCGAAGCGGGTGCGCTTGGCCCCGACGGACGGACCGCGGCTGACGGATTCGAGATGGGCCAGTGTCGCGGCCGGCGTCCAGACCGTCTTCCAGCCGGCGGCGCCGAGGCGGAGGCAGAAATCGACGTCGTTGAAATCGACCGGGAATGCCTCGGCGTCGAAGCCGCCCACCGCCAGATACTTCTCCCGCGCGACGGCGAGGCAGGCGGCCGTCACCGCCGAGACCTCGTGCGCCACCCGCAGCTGGCCGAGATGGCCGGGCGTGTCACCGGGCCGGCGGCGCAGGATGTGGCCGGCCCGGCCGCCGAGGCCGACGACGACGCCGGCATGCTGCAGCGTGCCGTCGCCGTAGAGAAGCTTCGCCCCGACGGCGCCGACCTCCGGCCGGCACGCCTGCCGGACCATGGCCTCGAGCCAGCTCGGCTCCAGCACGGCGACGTCGTTGTTCAGCAGGACGACGATCGTCCCGGACGCCGCGGCGACGCCGGCGTTGACCATCGCGGCGAAGTTGAAGGGCTGCGGGTCCATGAGGATCCGGACGCGCGGATCGCCGCGCAGGGTCGCGTAGTGGTCGAGCACCGCTGGATCGGTGGAGCCGTTGTCGACGATGATCAGCTCGATCGCCGCGTAGGCTGTCTCGTGGAGCACCCCGCGGCAGACGCGGGTGATCAGGTCGAGGCGGTCGCGCGACGGGATGACGACGCTCACCAGCGGCACCGGATCCGGCAGGGGCCACGCGAGGCGAACGGCACCGTCGTGGATCCCGGCGCGGAACAGCGGCTGTCGGGACCGGTGCGCGTCCAGGGCCGCGGCCCGGGCCGACGGGTCGAGACCGTCTCCGGCGCTGCGGGCGAGGATCCGCGGGACATGCGCCACCCGCGCGGCGGTGGTCATCGCCGCGATCGCGATGGCCGGCGCGAGCGCGGCCATCGGGCCGACCGGGCGCGCCATGGCCGCGGCCAGCCACGCCCGCGACAGGAGCAGGGGAAACCCGGGATAGCCGGTCGCCAGGGCGAGGTCCGGGCTCCAGTCCGGCTTCAGTTGCGGGCGACCGTCGGGGCCGACCGCGTCGCCGTAGGCGATGTCCGCTCCCGACAGGGCCTGGGCCAGCAGCGCCAGGGCCTCCGGGTCCGGGACGTCGCCGGGGCGCAGCAGGCACAGGGCGTCCGCCTCGCCGGAAAGTTCGTCGAAGCCGGAAGCCGCATTCCAGGTTCGATGCGACAGCGGCCCGTCGACCGATGCGGGCGGCGTCCCCGCCCACGCGACCTGGATCGACTCGGGGCGGTGCGTCTGCGCGTTCAGCGCGTCGCGCGTGGCCGACAGCGCCGCCGCGTCCTCGGCTCGCGCGAGAACGACGCAGCGGATCCGCAGGGCGGAGGGCGCGACGCGGGCGGGCCGGGTCCGGGCGGCGGCCCAGGCCGGGAACCGGGCCATCGGGGTCACCGCGCAGGCGCCGCGCAGGATGTCGCGGTAGCGCCGTTCCGAGCCGCGGGCGCGCTCGTAGAGGGCGGAGACGCAGCGCCAGGGCCTGCGCAGGAGGCACTGCGCGAGCACCTCGACCTCGCGCCGGGCGCCGACCCGCTCGAGGGCGAAGTCCGCACCGGCAGAGAGACGGATCTCCCGGGTATCGGAGGGGATCAGCCCGAGCCAGTGGGCGAGCCCCTGCGCGGCTCCCGGCAGGAGGAAGTCCTGGACCGTCTCGTCAGGCCCTCGCAGGACGCGGAGGATCGGGCGCCGGGGCGCATTCGTCGGATCGCCGGCATAGCTCAGCACGATCCAGCCGGCGGGATGGTCCGGGAGCACGAGGCGGCGATCGAAGACGGGATCGTCCGTGGATTCCAGCCGGAACCGGGTCTTCCGGCCGAGCCAGAGCCTGTCGCGGCCGGTCCGGGCAATCAGCGGGGTCGGATCGCCGAGGCGCGCCGCGGCGTCACTGGGCAGCGTCGCCTCCGCCGGGTGGCGCCGCGGCGACAGCCGGTTTGCGGCGGCGCGGTTTCGCGGCGGGCTTGCCGCCCGCACCCTTGCCGGTCCCGACACCCACCGCGATGTCGTAATCGGCTGTCATGGCGGCCGGAACCTGCAGCTCGTCGGCCACGACCGTGGCGAAGCCCTGCGCCTCTCCGGGCCCGACGATCACGCTGGCCCGCTCGGTGCGGCTCGAGACGGTCTTGCCGTCGTGGCGGATCTGGAACGTCACCGGCACATCGAACCGGCCCGGCGCGCCCGCCGGCCCGAGCAGGACGTTGATCTCGGCGCCCACCTTGACGGTGATCGAGCCGTCCTGACGCCGCGTGCATTCGCGGGCGAGACGGCCGAGGGAGAACTGGGTGCGCACCGTGTCGCCCGCGAGCGTGCGCGAGGCGGCCCCGCCCTCGGCGACCTCGACCGTCGGGCAATAGGCCGGATCGAGGGCTTCGGGCTGCGACGGCGGGACCGTCGTGCCGCCGTACTTGAACAGGTTGGAGAAGATGTTGCCCTCCTCGGCCCGGCCCGGGGCCGGGGCGGCGAGCGACGCGGCGAGCACAAAGCCGCCGAGCCGGAGAGCGACGGTCCGGCGCCGGGCCATGTCCGGGGACCGCGTGAGGCTCCTGTTCCGATGTCCGATCATCGCACGGCTCCCGAACCGCACCGTCATTTCAGGCTGTCGAACCCGGCCGCGAAGCCCTTCATCGACAGCGGGATGCCGACGCCCTCCTCGGGCGTCTGGAACACGATGAAGGTGGCCTGCGTGCCGTTCTTGAACTGGCGGATCAGCCCGTCATCCATCACGACCTCGGCCACGCACCCGGTGGTGAGGCAGCGGACGAAGCCGGCGCGGCCGATATCCGTCTGGTCGATCTTCAGGCCGAGTCCGGAAGGCAGGAGAACGCCCAGCGGCGCCACCACCCGCAGCAGGTAACCGCGATTGTCGGCGGTCTTGAGGACGATGACCACGAGGGTCAGGTTGGGCCTGTCCTCGGCGGCGAGATACTGGACGAGGGCGCACTGCTCGGCCTTCGCGCCGGCCGGCGTCTCGCAGCGCAGCTGCCAATCGTCGAAGGTCTTGCGCACCATGCCCTGAGCCGCGGCCGGCCCGGCGGGCGCCAGTGCCGCCGCGACGAGGGCGAGGAGAACCGGCAGCGCGGCGCGCCGGAAACGAACGAGCCTCGCGTGAAGCGGCACCACCGATCCCTTCGGAACGCTCCGGCCGAGGACCGGCGGGAGCCGTACAATCGGGCGTGTTCCGACCATGGTCCGCCCCGCGCTGTCAAGCGATGCGGGCGCGGTGTTGCGCGTCGGCGCTACCCGTAACGGTTTCAGCGGCCTAGATTGTGTTCGAACACTCCTCCAGCGCCGGATTTTGACGCCGTGATGCGCCCGCTCACTCTCTCGGCCGCCTGCCTGGTGGCCACCCTCGCGCAGGCGGGAGCCCAGTCCCTGCCGGTCGGAGAGACCACCTACATCGAACGCTCGCTGAACCACTCGGACACGCTGGTGATCGAGCATCCGCCCGTGGCGGCGAACCCGTACGGCCGCCGCAACGGTCAGGCGGCCATCGCCGGCTACTGCAGGGACGGCGGCCTGGTCCGCCGCCGGGACGAGTTCGGCAACCCGGTGATCATCCGCCAGCGGGAGATCTGCGACAGTGTCGCGCCGCGCACCCTCAGCCCCGGGCAGGTCGATCCCCGCCTGAGCTGGCCGGCGGATGCCGTGGCGCGCCAGCGGGTGCTCCGCGTCAAGGGCTGAGGCGGGGCTGATGCGGGTCTGAGGTCGGCTCAGCCGTAGCGATGCAGGCCGGTGCCGTGGCGCTTTAGCCACGCTTCGGCAGCGTCGGTGTTCGGGCAGAGCGCCTGCACCAGCGCCCAGAAGCGCGGAGAGTGGTTCATCTCGCGCAGATGCGCCATCTCGTGGGCGACCAGATAGTCGAGCACCATCGGCGGCGCGAGGATCAGGCGCCACGAGAAGTTCAGCTCGCCGCGGGCCGTGCAGGATCCCCAGCGACTGCGGGTATCGCGCAGCGTGACCCGGACCGGCCGCTGCCCGAGCCGCGCCGCGTAGCGCTCGATCGCTTCGGTCAGGTCGCGCTTGGCCTCGCGGGCCAGGAAGTCGCGGACCCGGCGCGCCACGTGGGCGGCATCGCACGACACCGACAGCACCGCCTCCCCCTCGACGGACTCGATGCGGACGGGACCGCTCCGGGTGCCGCGCTGGCTGATCCGGTGGGGCTCCCCGCGGAGCGGCAGGCTGGCTCCGAGCTCGAAGAGCACGCGGGTCGGCACGCGCGCCAGGCGCGCGGCGATCCACTCCGCGTGGCTCGCCGCGAAGCGCTGCGCCGTGTTGATGGCGGTGCGGCTCGGCAGGGTGATCACGGCCTCGCCGGTGGCGGCCGACACGCGGAGCGTGATGCGGCGCGCGGTCGGCCGCCGACGGAGGGCGATGCGGAGGCTGGCCCCCTCGTGCTGGACCTCAAGATGATCGGGATCGGGGCGACGCAGCAGCGCGAGGGGCATGCGCGACTTCTAGCTGGGCCGGGCCCGGGGCTCCAGATCCCGCGTCTCTGAATCGCCGCGGCGGCCTCAGCTGGCGAGGGCCCGGGTCCAGACGTCGGTCTCGGGGAGGACGAGGAGCGCGGCGGCGGCCAGCGCGATCCCGTACGGGATCCCGGTCTTGGCGTCGTGCAGGTGCAGGGCGAACGGCATGCGCGCGATCCGGCCGGGCAGCGGGTGCGTCCGCGCGAACAGGATCGCCAGGGTCAGGGCGCCGCCGAACACCGAGGCCACAAGGAGGTAGTCGCCGAGGCCGTCGAAGCCGAGCCACAGGGCGGTGGCGGCCGCGAGCTTCGCGTCGCCGCCGCCGATGACGCCGAAGGCGAACAGCGTGAACGTGACGAGCAGGACGACCGCACCGGCGGCGCAGTGGAAGCCTATCTCGGTCCAGCTCATCGAGCTCGTCAGGGCCAGCAGCGCGAACCCGGCCACGAGGGCGAGGGAGATCCGGTTCGGGATCAGCATGGTGAGCAGGTCGCTGGCGGCCGCGTAGGCCATCAGGAAGGGAAACAGGATCAGGAGACCGAAACCGGCCGGGCCCAGACCCGCCAGTCCCAGACTTGCCGTCGCTGAACCGACCATCTCGGCGCCCATCTCGTCGCAGCCTGTCGCGTCACACAATACGGTCCGCCCCGGCGGAGTGCCGGCCGGTCCGGACCTCGGATGTGCCGGGCGGCGAGCGCCGCCGCGAACAACGGCGATCCCGGCAGGCCGGGAACCCCCGCCTCTCTCCGGGTTGCGAGGAGAGGCGGGATGTCTCGAACCTGCCGCAGATCGGACGGGTCTCGATCAGTTCAGGTTGCCGGAGATCTGGCTGAACTTGCTGGTCAGGCTGGTGCCGACCGTCTTCAGGGCGGTGATGATGGCCACGGCGATGAGGGCCGCGATCATGCCGTACTCGATCGCGGTGGCGCCGGACTCGTCCGAAGCAAAACGCGTGAACAGGGTCTTCATAGAGGGTGATCCTTCGATCAACACAGAGCGAGATAAAACTTGCGCGATGCCCGATGAAGAATTTTCAGGTCTCGATCGGCGGCCTGCACAGACTGCCGATTACGCCTTGAAAATCGGTTAAATCGATCCAGCACCGACCTAAAAGGCTGTCTCGCTGCGAGTTTGGTGAAGGTTGGGTTTCACCGATACGGCACAGTGCCGCGACTTGGTCTTGCTTAGCGCTTCCTTCACGGGTTCCGCGCTAGCCTCGGGCCTCGGGTAGGCTCTCTTCGACCACCCGCCGTCTTGAGGAACCCCGATGCGTCGCACCCTGTCGATCGCGGGCCGCGCCGGCCTCGTCGTCCTGCTGACGGGCGCCGCGGCCGCGGCCGGCCAGCCCGATCTGCTGCCCGTCGTGACCGTTCTCGTCGACAACGCCAAGGTGCTCCGCCTGCCGGAGAAGACGTCGACCGTCATCGTCGGGAACCCGATCATCGCCGAGGTGACGCCGCAGAAGAACGGCGTCCTCGTGCTCACCGGCAAGAGCTTCGGCTCCACCAACCTGATCGCCCTCGACAACGGCGGCGCCATGATCGCCGAGACGACCATCCGGGTCGAGGCGTCGCGGGACTCGACGATCACGGTGCAGCGCGGTCTCGATCGGGAATCCCTGTCGTGCACGCCGGGCTGCCAGCCGTCGGTGCAGCTCGGCGACTCGGCCAGCTACTTCGGTGCCACGAGCGGTCAGGCCGATGCCCGTCGCAAGCTCGCGACCGGCGGCGGCGCGGGCACGGTCCCGGCGGCCGATCACTGACCGGGCCGGGGTTCCATCGCGACATCGGCCGCGGCCTGGGGCAGGATCCCCCGGCCCTCGCCGATTCGCCGCGATGCCGCGGGGGCGCTGACGCCAGGGAGACGTCGAGGCCGATGTCCGCCATCACCCGCAATCCGCCGCCGCCCGCCGTCGACCCGGCCGTGCTGGCGGCCTTCCGCGATGTCTCGACGGCCACGATCAGCGACTGCCTGGCGCGGATGCCGGTCCTGGCCGGCCTGCGCCCGTTCCATCGCGGCGGGGCGCTCGTGGGAACGGCCTTCACGGTCCGCGTCCGGAGCGGCGACAACCTGGCCATCCATCAGGCTCTGGAAGAGGTCCGCCCCGGCGACGTGATCGTGGTCGACGGCGCCGGCGACACGAGCCGCGCGCTGGTGGGCGACATCATGAAGGCCATCGCGGAGAGCCGGGGCGTGGCCGGCTTCGTGATCGACGGCGCCGTGCGCGACACGGCGGCGTTCGCGGGCGCGGACTTTCCCTGCTACGCCCGCGACGCGACGCCGCGGGGGCCGTTCAAGACGGGCCCCGGCGCGATCAACGTGCCGGTCTGCGTCGGCGGCTGGACGGTGAGCCCGGGGGACGTGGTGGTCGGCGACGCCGACGGCGTCGTGTCGTTCCCGCCCGGCGACGCGGCCGCCCTGCTCGACGCCGTGCGGGCGCAGGCGGCCCGCGAGGCGGAGGTCCTGGAGCAGATCCGGGCCGGTCGCTACGACGGCCGCTACGCCCGGGTGGCGAAGGCCTGATCCGGCCGGGCGCCCTCGGGCGCCTGCAGGCGCCGCCACAGGGCATCGGCCGCGCCGCCTCGGCCCTCGCGCGTCCGGAACAGCCGGATCTCCACCGGAACGTCCAGCTCCTCCGGGCCTGCCCGCACGAGTTGTCCGCGGGCGATCACCGCCTCCGCGAGCGTCACCGGGAGCCACGCGACACCGTCGCCCCCCTGGGCCATGGTCATCAGCGTCGCCGCGAGGTGCGACGTGAAGGCCGGCTCGTGGCCGGCCGCCGCCCCGCTCGCCGCCAGGATCCGGCCGAGCCCCGAGGCCTCGCCGTAGGCGAGGTAGCGGACCGCACCGCTCAGGGGCCAGAGCGGCGCCCCTCCGGACGTCGGTGCGCAGAGCGGCACCAAGCTGTCCGCGCCGACGCGGATCGACTCGCAGCGGCCATCGTCCAGGGGCGTGGGGAGGTCCGCGCGGTGGTGGCACAGGAGGAGTTGCACCTCGCCGGCCAGCAGGATCGCCTCGCAGGCCGCCATGCTGTCCGAGATCAGGTTGAGGGCGCCCAGCGTCTCGAAGGGTGCGTGCCGGCGGATCCAGCCGGGAAAGAACGTGAACGACAGCGCGTGCGTGGCCGCGATCGCGAGGCTCGCATCCGCGCGCGCGCCCGCGGCCCGCGCCTCGCGGCACGCCCGGTCCAGGCCCCGCATCAACTCCTCGGCGTGCGGGCGGAAGCCCGTTCCGGCGGCGGTCAGGTGCGCCCCTTGCGCGCTCCGCAGGAACAGGGGCGTCCCGAGCCACGCCTCGAGCGCGCGGATCCGTCGGCTGAAGGCCGGCTGCGTCACGTGCCGGACCTCGGCGGCCCGCGAGAAGGTCCGGTGCTCGGCGAGCGCGAGGAAGTCCCGCACCCAGTCCAGATCCATAGCGCCTCTCCGACAGGACGGGGCCGATGCCGCCCGCGCATCGCGCGCTCCGGAAACGGCATTGGCTGACCGGGTGCCGCCGACGCTATGGCACCGGGACGCACCGGGGAGAGTGAGCCATGCGCATCGTCGACGTCCGCGAGGTCACCAAGCCGATCGCATCGCCGATCCGCAACGCCTACATCGACTTCTCGAAGATGACCACGAGCCTCGTCGCGGTGGTCACCGACGTGGTCCGCGACGGCCGGCGGGTCGTCGGCTACGGCTTCAACTCCAACGGCCGCTACGGCCAGGGCGGCCTGATCCGCGAGCGCTTCCGCGACCGGATCCTGGAGGCCGACCGGGACAGCCTCCTCGTCGATGCGGGCGACAACCTCGACCCGCACCGGGTCTGGGCCGCGATGATGCGCAACGAGAAGCCCGGCGGCCACGGCGAGCGCTCGGTGGCGGTGGGCACCCTCGACATGGCGATCTGGGACGCGGCGGCGAAGATCGCCGGGAAGCCACTGTTCCGGATGCTCGCCGAGCGGAAGGGCGTCGCCGCCGACCCGCGGGTCTTCGTCTACGCGGCCGGCGGCTACTACTATCCCGGCAAGGACGATTCCGCCCTCCGCGCCGAGATGCGCGGCTATCTCGACCGCGGCTACACCGTCGTGAAGATGAAGATCGGCGGCGCACCGCTCGAAGAGGACCGGCGCCGGATCGAGGCCGTGCTCGCCGAGATCGACGGACGGGGCCGTCTCGCGGTGGACGCCAACGGCCGCTTCGATCTCGAGACCGCCATCGCGTACGCCCGGATGCTGCGGCAGTACCCGCTGTTCTGGTACGAGGAGGCGGGCGACCCGCTCGACTACGCGCTCCAGGCGGCGCTCGCGCCCTACTATCCCGGGCCGATGGCCACCGGCGAGAACCTGTTCTCGCACCAGGACGCGCGCAATCTCCTGCGCTACGGCAACATGCGGCCCGACCGCGACTGGCTGCAGTTCGACTGCGCGCTGTCGTACGGGCTCGTGGAGTACCTGCGCACCCTCGACGTGCTGGCCGAGTTCGGCTGGTCGCCCGCCCGCTGCATCCCGCATGGCGGGCACCAGATGTCGCTCAACATCGCGGCCGGCCTCGGCCTCGGCGGCAACGAGAGCTACCCGGACCTGTTCCAGCCCTACGGCGGCTTCCCCGACGGGGTGCGGGTCGAGGACGGCCACATCACCATGCCGGACCTGCCGGGCATCGGCTTCGAGGGCAAGTCGGACCTCATCGCGGAGATGCGCGCCCTCGCGGCGTAGCGCGCCGACCCGGGCGGCCTTGCGGAACGCGCCACCGCGTTGGACGATGGCGCATGGATTCCGGCCCCCTCACCTACGCGATCGGCGACGTCCACGGCTGCGCCGCCCTCCTCGACGCGCTGCTGGAGCGGATCGCCGAGCACGCGGGTGACCGTCCCCACCGGCTGGTCTTCCTCGGGGACTACATCGACCGCGGCCCGGACAGCGCCGCGGTGCTCCGCACCGTGAGCCGCCTGAACTGGGCCGAGCCGGAGCGCGTCGTCTGCCTGATGGGCAACCACGAGCGGATGCTGCTCGACGCACTCCAGACGGAGAGCGCGGCCGCGCACTGGATGTTCAACGGCGGCGAGGCGACGCTCGATTCGTTCGGCGCGCGGGATCCTGCCGGCCTGCCCCGGGACACCCTCGACTGGATCGAGGCGCTCCCGACGCTGCACGGTGACGGCGCCCACTGGTACGTGCATGCCGGGCTGCGGCCCGGCACAGACGCCCTCGGCTCGGACGCGCATGATCGCCTCTGGATCCGCGAGCCGTTCCTCGAGGGCGACCACGATTTCGGACGGTACGTGGTCCACGGCCACACGCCGCAGCGGAGCGGGCGCCCGGAAGTGCGCCGGTTCCGCACCAACCTCGACACCGCGGCCGTCTACGGCGGCGCGCTGACCACCGGGATCTTCTCGGACGCGCAGGGGCCGGCCCTGGAGTTCCTGCAGGTGAGAGCATCATAGGGCGCGACGGCGCCGTCTTTGCGAGCGGAGCGAAGCAACCCAGGGCAGCGCCGCATCGCGCGGCCCGGCGCCGCGTGGACTGCTTCGCTCCGCTCGCGAAGACGCTGGCCCGCGGGCCGCCGGCCGGACCTGTCAGACCCCGCGTCGCGCGGGCACCAGCGCGCAGAGGATCCCGGTGAGCCAGCCGCCCATCAGGGCGAAGCCGCCGGTGGGCGCCGCCATCGGGAAGAGCGCGTGCTGAAGCCATGCGCGCACCGAGAGGTCGCCGCAGAACAGGATCAGGCCGGCGACCAGCAGCCCGGCCGCGACGCGCGCGAGACCGGCCCGGACGAGGCCCGCGGCCCCGAGACCGACCAGCGCCAGGATGGCGGGGGCGTGGAACAGCAGGAACTGCGCCGCCGTCTTCAGCGAGTCCGCCCCGGGGATGTGCGCCGCGGCGGCGCTCAGCGCGACGCCGAGCAGCCCGGCCAGAGCGGCGAGCGCCGCGAGCGCGCGGTCGACACCCGCGAGTCTCACGCGCCGCGCTCCGCCAGGAGCCTAGCGATGGCCGCCCGCAGATCCGGTACGCCGGAATCGTCCCGGCTCGAGGTGAGGATCACCTGCGGGTAGGCGGCCGGCCGCTTGGCGAGCCCCGCCTCGATCCCGGCGATGCGGCTCGCGACCTCGCCCTTCTTGAGGGAATCGCCCTTCGTCAGCACGACCTGATAGCTCACCGCGGCCTTGTCGAGGCCGTCGAGGACGTCGGTGTCGATCGACTTGAAGCCGTGCCGGGCGTCGATCAGCATGAACACCCGGGCGAGGTTGGCGCGGCCCTTGAGGTAGGCGTGAATCAGCCGGGTCCACGCCTCGACCTTGGCCTTCTCGACGGCGGCGTAGCCGTAGCCGGGCATGTCGACCAGCGACAGGCGCTCGCCGATCCGGAAGAAGTTGAGCTGCTGCGTCCGCCCCGGCGTGTGCGAGGTCCGCGCCAGGGTGTTGCGCCCGGTGAGTGCGTTGATCAGGCTCGACTTGCCGACATTCGAGCGCCCCGCGAAGGCGATCTCGACGCCCTCCATGGGCGGCAGCCGGTCGAGGATCTGGGCGGCCGCGTAGAAGTCGGCCGGGCCGGCGAAGAGAAGGCGGCCGGCCTCGAGGAGGTCGGCCGCGTCGTCGTTGGTCTCGCTCACGGCGTCTCGCCCGTCAGCTCTTGGTGGCGGCCGCCTTGGTGCCGCCGCGCTTGAACGTTGTGCGGAGGTTGTCCCACAGCTCCACCTTCACGCCGTTGCGGCGCATGATGACGTATTGCTGGATCACCGACAGGGTGTTGTTCCAGGCCCAGTAAATCACCAGGCCGGCGGGGAACGAGCCCAGCATGAAGGTGAACACGATCGGCATGAATGTGAAGATCTGCGCCTGGACCGGGTCCGGCGGCGCGGGATTCATCTTCATCTGCACGAACATCGTGATGCCCATGATGATCGGCCAGACGCCCAGGTGCACGAAGTCGGGTGCCGGGAACGGCAGCAGGCCGAACAGGTTCACGATGCTCGTCGGATCCGGCGCCGCGAGGTCGCGGATCCAGCCGAAGAACGGCGCGTGGCGCATCTCGATGGTGATGAACAGGACCTTGTAGAGCGCGAAGAAGACCGGAATCTGGATCAGCACCGGCCAGCAGCCGGCGACCGGATTGATCTTCTCCTTCTTGTACAGCTCCATCGTGGCCTGCTGCTGCTTCATGCGGTCGTCCTTGTACCGCTCGCGGATGGCGGCCATCTCCGGCTGCACGGCCTTCATCTTGGCCATGGAGACGTAGGACCGGTTCGCGATCGGCAGGAACAGCAGCTTCAGGCAGAAGGTCACCACCAGGATCGAGACGCCGAAATTGCCGAACAGGTGGTAGAAGAAGTCTAGCGCCCGGAACATCGGCTTGGTGATGAAGAAGAACCAGCCCCAATCGATCATCAGATCGAAGTGCTTGATGCCGAGGTCCTTCTCGTAGTTGTTGATGACGTTGACTTCCTTGGCGCCGGCGAACAGCCGCTGCGTCGCGGTCGCCGAGGCGCCCGCCGCGAGATTCACGGCATCGCCGCGCACGCTGGCTTGGTAGACGTTGGTGGCACCGTCGGTCCGGTCGGTGAAGGCGCCGGTATAGGGCGCGTCCTGATCGGGGATCGCGGCCGCCGCCCAGTACTTGTCGGTGATGCCGACGAAGCCGCCGGTCACGCCGCTCCAGGCCTTGCCCTTGGTGTTGGCACCGCCGTAGGCGCCCTCCTTGGCGAGCTTGTCGTAGGTGAATTCCTGCAGGCCGTCGTTGCCGAGATAGCCGATCATGCCCTCGTGCAGGACGTAGTAGCCCTGGGTATGCGGCTTACCCCAGCGGGAGACGAGGCTGTACGGGTAGAGCGTGATGGCGCCCGAGCCCTTGTTCTCGACCTCGTCGCGGATCGTGAACATGTACTTGTCGTCGACCGCGATGATCCGCTTGAAGACGAGGCCGGCGCCGTTGTCCCAGGTCAGGGTCACGGGCATGCCGGGCGACAGTGTCTTGCCGTCGCTGGTCCAGAGGGTGTCGTTGGTCGGCAGCGGACCGGCATTGGCGCCGACCCAGCCGAACTCGGCGTAGTAGGGCGTCTCGGTCCCGGCCGGCGAGAACAGCACGATCTCGGGGCTCTTGGGGTCGATGGTCTCGTGGTAGTTCCTGAGCGAGACGTCGTCGACGCGGCCGCCCTTCAGGGCGATCGAGCCGGAGAGCGCCGGGGTCTCGATCCGGACGCGCGGCGAGCGGGCCAGCGCCGCCTCGCGGGAGACCGGGCCGCCCTGGGCGGTCGGCAGCGTGCCGGGCGCGGGGGCCGCCGGGCCACCCTCCTTCGGGGACGGCGAGGGCACGCCGTCCGGGGTCACGCCCGGGGGCTGCTGCTGCGCGGCCTTGTTCTGCGCCTCGATCTGGCGCTGCTGCTCCATGCGCGGGCCGGCCACGAAGTACTGCCACCCGAGCAGCACCAGCAGCGACAGGCCGATGGCCACGAACATGTTCGTCTTGTCATTGCCCATCAGGGACACCGCCGCACGCGTTCGGAGTGGCAACAGGAACGTCGCCGGCCCCGGAGGACCTGCGCGCGCCTGTGATTCGGGGATCTCTGTCGCACCCCTGCGACGGGCCGATGTCGACACCGCCGGGTGGGGCCGCCTGCGCGGAGGCGCGGCCGGCTTCGTGCGGGAGAGAGGACGACTGAGAAGTGGCCGTGTCAGGGGCCGGCTTGGCGCGCCGACCGCCGGATCGGCCGGGCGACCTGTCCCCGCGGGGCGCGGCCGCGCGGGTCACCGCGGGAATCGCGCGGCGTAGATCCTCGGCGAGGGCCTCGAAGGAGGCTTCGAGGGCGGGGCGGCGGGCGATCAGCACGATGTCGGCCGGAAGGCCCGCGAGCTCGCTCGGCAGATCGGACGCGACCAACCCCACGGCAGCGCGGAGTCGGCGGCGGATGCGGTTGCGCTCCGTCGCGTGGCCGACACGCTTCGTGATGGTGAAGCCGAGACGGAGGCCGGGGCAGACGTCCGGGCTCCGAAGACGCCCCTGCGCGGTCATACGCTCGGTGTGGAAGCGACGCCCCTCGGCCGCCGCCAGGAAGTCGGGTCGTTTCTTGAGCCGCTCGATCGTCGCCATCGATGGTTCGATCCCGGCCGATACCACTTGCCTCGTGGCGCGGATGCGTCGGAGCGTCCGCGCCGGCGAGGATCAGGCCTCAGGCCGACAGGCGCTTGCGGCCGTGGGCGCGACGGCGCGCGATGACCTTGCGGCCGCCGGCGGTGGCCATGCGCGCACGGAAACCGTGACGGCGCTTACGGACGAGCTTGCTCGGCTGGTAGGTTCTCTTCATGGCTCAGAGCCTTCAAAGGTCGAGGCGCGCTCGCGGGCAGCTATTGCTGCACCCGACCTTCACGCGTCCTGGTTGTCTGCAAACACGAAGGGCGCCCATGCGGGGCGCCACGTCGCGAGTGGCGGGCTTATGGCGGATGAGCCCCGCGAAGTCAACGTTTCGCGGGGCTCAATGACCCTCGAACTGCATGAGGGTGCGCACCTCGACGCCCAGGTCGCGCAGGCGCTGCGCGCCGCCGATCTCGGGCAGGTCGATGACGAAGCAGGCGGCCACGATCTCGGCGCCGATCTTCTGGAGCAGGTTCACGGCCGCGATCGCGGTGCCGCCGGTGGCGATCAAGTCGTCGACCAGCAGCACCTTGTCGCCGGGCCGAACGGCGTCGACGTGGATCTCGATCTCGTCGGTCCCGTACTCGAGGGCGTAGGCCATCGAGACAGTCTTGTGAGGCAGCTTGCCCTTCTTGCGGATCGGCACGAAGCCGCAGGAGAGCTGGTGGGCGATGGCCCCGCCGAGGATGAAGCCCCGGGCCTCGATGCCGGCCACCTGGTGGATCTGTCCGCCGGCGTAGGGATGCACCAGGGCGTCCACCGCCCGCCGGAAGGCGCGCGGGTCGCTCAGCAGCGTGGTGATGTCGCGGAAGATGATCCCCGGCTTCGGGTAATCGGGAATCGAGCGGACCGATTCCTTCAGCGCGACGTGGCGGCGGGCTTCCATGCGTTCGGCCTTCCGTGGGGAACCGCGGGCTTAAAGCAGAAGCCCGACGGCCTGACCAGTCGAGGGCGGCTCAGGCCGCCTGGACCTTCTTGAGGATGGCGACGAGGTCCCGGTGAAGCCCCTCGTTGCCGCAGGCCACCGACCGGGGCGCCAGCGGCTCGGCCGCGCCGTCCGCCGAGGTCACGAAGCCGCCCGCCTCGCGCACCAGGATCACGCCGGCGGCGAAGTCGTAGGTCTGGAGGTCGCGCTCCCAGTAGGCGTCGAGGCGGCCGCAGGCCACGTAGGCCATGTCGAGGGCCGCCGAGCCCATCCGGCGGGTCCCGCCGGCCACCGCCATCACGGCGCCGAGCTCACGCAAGAGGCGCGGGTGGCTGCCGCGACCGAGATAGGGCGTGCCGTAGCCCACCAGCGCGTCCGCCATGTCCTGGCGGCCGGAGACGCGCAGGCGCCGGTTGTTGAGATAGGCGCCCTTGCCGCGCTCGGCGAAGAACAGCTCGTCCTTGATCGGGTCGAAGATCACGCCGGCCACGATCTGGCCCTCGCGCTCGAGACCGACCGAGACCGCGAAATGCGGCACGCCGTGCAGGAAGTTCGACGTGCCGTCGAGGGGATCGATGTGCCAGGTATGGCTCTTGTCGGTCCCCTCGATGATCCCGTTCTCCTCGAGCACGAGGCTGTAGCCCGGACGCGCCTTCATCAGGGCGTCGCGCAGCACCTCCTCGGCCTTGCGGTCGGCCGCGGAGACGAAGTCGCCCGGACCTTTGCGCGAGACCTGCAGGTTCTCGACCTCGCCGTAGTCGCGGCGCAGGCCGCGCGCGGCCTTGCGCACGGCATCGACCATGACGGTCATGAGGGGTGAGGAGATCATAGGCGGACTTTTCGCGGATGAGGATTGGCGCCGTCGTTACAGGTCGGCGCCGGAAAAGACGAGATGGGGACGGGACATGGAAGCGCTGCGGGCCGCTGCCTCAGCGCGGAGCCGGCGCGGTCAGGCCGGCCTCAGCATACCGCCGCGCCCGTCTTTGCGAGCGGAGCGAAGCAATCCAGGGCAGCAGGCCGGCCGCGGATGTGGCATCCCTGGGTTGCTTCGCTCCGCTCGCAAAGACGGGCGCCCGCAACACGGCCCGGCCGGGACGGCGGCGCGGATCCTACTCCGCGGCCTCGACGAAGACAGTGCCGGCGCGGGGCAGGTCCAGGGCCTGCCAGGTCTCGCCCAGCGCCGCGGCGAGGCGCTCGATATGCGCCGCGTCGTGGAACGGCGACGGCGTGATCCGCAGCCGCTCGGTCCCGCGCGGCACCGTCGGGTAATTGATCGGCTGAATGTAGATTGCGTGGTGCTCCAGCAGATGGTCCGCCGCCGCCTTGCACAGCTCGGCATCGCCGACCATCACCGGCACGATGTGCGTCTCTGTCTCCAGGACCGGAAGCCCCGCCGCGCTCAGCGCCGCCTTCGTGGCCGCCGCCTGACGCTGGTGCGCCTCGCGCTCCGCGCTCGAGCGCTTCAGGTAGCGCACCGACGCCCGCGCCGCCGCCGCCACTGCCGGCGGCAGCGCCGTCGTGAAGATGAAGCCCGGCGCGAAGCTGCGCACCGCGTCGCAGATCGCCGCCGAGGCGGTGATGTAGCCGCCCACGCAGCCGAAGCCCTTGGCCAGCGTCCCCTCGATCACGTCGACCCGGTGCATGACGCCGTCGCGCTCGGCGATGCCGCCGCCGCGCGGGCCGTACAGGCCGACGGCGTGGACCTCGTCGAGGTAGGTCATCGCGCCGTAGCGCTCGGCCAGGTCGCAGATCGCGCCGATCGGCGCCACGTCGCCGTCCATCGAGTAGACCGACTCGAACACGATCAGCTTGGGCCGGTCGCCGGCCTGCCGCAGCAATTCCTCGAGGTGGGCGAGGTCGTTGTGGCGGAAGATCGTCTTGGCGCAGCCGGAATGGCGCACGCCCTCGATCATCGAGTTGTGGTTGAAGGCGTCCGACAGGATCAGGCAGTCGGGGATCAGCTTGGCGATGGTCGAGATGCCGGCCTGGTTCGAGACGTAGCCGGAGGTGAAGACGAGACCGGCCTCCTTGCCGTGCAGGTCGGCGAGCTCGCGCTCCAGGTCGACCAGCGGCGAGGTGTTACCGGCGATGTTGCGGGTGCCTCCGGCGCCCACGCCGCAGCGGGCGGCGGTCTCGGTCATGGCGGCGACCACCTCCTTGTGCTGGCCCATGCCGAGGTAGTCGTTGGAGCACCACACGGTGATCTCGGTGGTCTTGCCGTCCGGCTGGCGCCACTTGGCGGTCGGGAAACGCCCCGAGATCCGCTCGATGTCGGCGAACACCCGGTACCGCCGTTCCCCGTGCAGCTGATCCAGGGCCCCGCGGAAGTAGCGCTCGTAGCCGGATCCGGCGCGCGTCGATCCCGCTTGGGCGAGCATCGTGCTGGGCATCCGGGTGACGGTCATCGAGCGTCCTTCGCGTGTTCGGCCGCGCGGGCGACACCGCGTGAGCGGCGTCTCAGGCCCGCGATCGAGGTCCGGCCTCGGTCCAGTCCTTCGCGTGAGGGCCGCAAGATACGCGCGGATCTGGAACTGGTTCAAGGTAAGGTTCCGACATCGCAGCGTTGCATCCGTTGAGAGGCCCGCGTGAACCCGCTAGCGTCCGGCACGTTCTTCCGACCCAAACTTGGCTCCCGCCCCCTGCAACAGCTCATGTCTCCGACCGCAGATGGCTCGTCCGGCGTGGACCGCGCGGCCCCGACCTTGCGGCGACCAAGGGTCGCGCCGTGACGGACTCCAGGGACGAGCGGGCGGAGCGCCTCAAGGCCGCGCTGCGCCAGAACCTGCGCCGCCGCAAGGCGCAGGGCCGCGGGCGGGCCCAAGGAAGACCGTCTCCCGGCGCGGATCAGTCCTGCGCGCGGGAATCGGACGGAAACGGTCCTGATTCCGACAAATCCGGTCTATAGGGCACGGCCAAGCCTGGGCGCTGCCGCGCCCGCGATCAGCACGGCCGGCCGCGCGCCCTCGCGGGTGCGCCGCCCGAGGACACACGATGGACCGCATCCACATCACCGGCGGCGCGCCGCTCAACGGCGTGATCCCGATCTCGGGCGCCAAGAACGCGGCGCTGCCGCTGATGATCGCGAGCCTGCTCACCGGCGAGACGCTGGAGCTGATCAATGTGCCGCGGCTCGCTGACATCGCCGCGCTGACGCGGATCCTCGGCAACCACGGCGTGGACCACATGGTCGTGGGCAAGCGCCCCGGTCAGACCACCGAGACGGGCCAGACGATCCGGCTCACCGCCTCGAACGTCATCGACACCACGGCGCCCTACGAGCTGGTCTCGACCATGCGGGCGAGCTTCTGGGTGATCGCGCCGCTGCTCGCCCGGTTCGGCGAGGCCAAGGTCTCGCTGCCCGGCGGCTGCGCCATCGGCACCCGGCCGGTGGACCTGCTGATCATGGCGCTGGAGAAGCTCGGGGCCGAGATCGAGATCGACGCCGGTTACGTCGTCGCCAGGACCAAGAACGGCCTGCGCGGCGCCGAGTTCGCCTTCCCGAAGGTGACCGTGGGCGGCACGCACGTGGCGCTGATGGCCGCCGCCCTGGCCTACGGGACCACGGTGATCGAGAACGCCGCCCGCGAGCCGGAGGTGGTCGACCTCGCGGAGTGCCTGAACAAGATGGGCGCCAAGATCCGCGGGGCCGGCACGCCGCGCATCGAGATCGAGGGCGTGGCCCGCCTGAACGGCGCCCGCCACGAGGTCCTGCCCGACCGGATCGAGACCGGCACCTACGCCATGGCGGTGGCGATGGCCGGCGGCGACGTCGTGCTCAAGGATACCCGGGCCGACCTGCTCCACTCGGCCCTCGACGTCCTGACGACCACGGGCGCGGAGATCACGCAGGTCGAGGGCGGGATCCGCGTGCGCCGCAACGGCGCCGGCATCGCGGCGGTCGACGTCACCACCGACCCGTTCCCGGGCTTCCCCACGGATCTCCAGGCGCAGTTCATGGCGCTGATGACGCTGGCGAAGGGCCAGTCGCACATCCGCGAGACCATCTTCGAGAACCGGTTCATGCACGTGCAGGAGCTGGCCCGCCTCGGCGCGAAGATCCGCCTGGAGGGCGACCTCGCCATCGTCGAGGGCGTGGACCGGCTGAAGGGCGCCCCCGTGATGGCGACCGACCTGCGCGCCTCGGTCTCCCTGGTCATCGCGGGCCTCGCCGCCGAGGGCGAGACCCAGATCAACCGGGTCTACCATCTCGACCGCGGGTTCGAGGCGCTGGAGGCCAAGCTCGGCCGGTGCGGCGCGCAGATCGAGCGCGTCCGGGCCTGAGCGGCAGCGCTCGGTCCGAGCCGGCCGGCGCGCGGCAGCGCCCGAGGCTCAGTCCTCGATCTGCCCGCGCCTGTAGCCGAAGCCGGGGATCTCGCAGCCGCAGGGCGCGTCGGGAGGCCCCGGGCGCACCCTGCACGTGCCGCGGGCCGTCACGCAGACGCTGTCGTCCCACGGGCGCCCGAAGTCGCCGCGCCAGCGCGGGCCGCGCCTGTCGTACGCATCGTCGACTGGCGGCGGGGGCGGACGCCAGCCATACCCGTCATCCGCGGGCGGAGGCGGCGGACGCCCGCCGGGCGGCGGCGGTGCGTAGAGATCCCGATCCGGCGCCGGACGACCGTAGATGTAGGGCCGCGCGTCCGGACCGACCTGCGCGACGGCGGGTCCGGCCGCCTGCAGCCCGACGGCCAGCACCGCCACAACCGCGCGCTCGGTGAGTGCCGCCATATGAGACCCTGCCCCGGCTCGATCGCCGGCGCGTCTAAACGGCGACGCTGGCCCGAGCCTGTGCCCGGCCGGGATCGCGATCCCCAGACCAGCCGTTGCCCGAACGGGGCCGCGCCGCTACCTACGCCGTGCCGCGGACCGGCCCTCGCCGCCCGACCCGCGCCCCGTATTCCCCGAGGACCCTCTGCATGGAGCTGCTCAGGCTCGCCGCCCTCGACACCGAGGACCTGACCGTGATCTCGGCCCATCTGCAGGACGCGATCCTGCGACCGCAGGACCTGACCTTCCTCGCCGGCGAGCACCGCTTCCTCATGGCGGTGCGCCGCTTCGACTGGACGCCGAGCGCCCCGCCGCGCCGGCGCCTAGCCGGCCTGCACATCGAGCGCGTGCTGGGCGTGAAGAGCCGCGGCCTGAAGCCGGACGACGCGACGCCGATGAGCCTGCTCGCCCTCACCTTCGAGCCGACGGACGCGCCCTCCGGGCACATCGACCTCGTCTTCTCCGGCGGCGCGGCCCTGCGGCTGGAGGTCGAGTGCATCGAGGTCCGGATGAAGGATCTCGGCCCGGTCTGGGAATCGGCGAACCGTCCCGGGCACGACATCGACACCGATACGGCCGCCGGCTCGGCGGCCTGACGCGAGACAGAAGGCTTCCCGATGGTCCGGCTCGACAGCAGCGATCCGAATTTTGCCGCCGCCTTCGCGCGCCTCCTCACGGTGAAGCGCGAGATCGCCGAGGACGTGGACGAGGCGGTGCGCGGCATCATCGCCGACGTCGTCGCCCGCGGGGACGAGGCGCTGGTCGATTTCACCCGGCGGTTCGACCGGCTCGGCGCCGATTTCTCCGCCGCGCAGCTGCGGGTCACGGACGCGGAGATCGAAGCGGCCGTCGCGGCCTGCCCGTCGGACTCGCTGGAGGCCCTGCGCCTCGCCGCCGAGCGGATCGAGAGCTTCCACCGGGCGCAGCGGCCCGCGGATCACCGGGCCACCGACGCCCTCGGCGTCACGGCCGGCTGGCGCTGGACCGCGCTGGAATCGGTCGGCCTCTACGTCCCGGGCGGCACCGCGAGCTATCCCTCCTCGGTGCTGATGAACGCGCTGCCGGCGCGCGTCGCCGGGGTGCCGCGCCTCGTGATGGTGGTGCCCACCCCGGACGGCCAGATGAACCCGCTGGTCCTGGCCGCCGCGCAGCTCTCCGGCGTCCACGAGGTCTATCGGGTGGGCGGCGCCCAGGCGGTCGCGGCCCTCGCCTACGGGACCGCCACGATCGCCCCCGTGGCCAAGGTCGTCGGGCCCGGCAACGCCTGGGTGGCGGCGGCCAAGCGCCGGGTCTTCGGCCAGGTCGGGATCGACATGATCGCCGGCCCCTCCGAGGTGCTGATCCTGGCGGACGGCCACGCCAACCCCGACTGGATCGCCGCCGACCTCCTGGCCCAGGCCGAGCACGACGTGGCCGCCCAGGCGATCCTGATCACCGACAGCGCCGAACTCGCCGGCGCCGTCGAGGCGGCGGTCGAGCGCGCCCTCACCACCCTGCCCCGTCAGGAGATCGCCCGTGCGAGCTGGCGCGATTACGGCGCCGTCATCCGGGTCCGCACCTTCGACGAGGCCGTGCCCCTGGTCGACCGCCTCGCCCCCGAACACCTGGAGATCGAGACGCAGGACGCGGAGGCGCTCGCCGCCAAGGTCCGCAATGCCGGCGCGATCTTCCTGGGCTCGCACACGCCGGAGGCGATCGGCGACTATGTCGGCGGCCCCAACCACGTGCTGCCGACCGCGCGCTCCGCCCGATTCTCGTCCGGGCTGGGCGTGCTCGACTTCATGAAGCGGACGACGATCCTCGCCTGCACGCCGGAGAGCTTGCGGGCGCTCGGCCCGGCGGCGATAAACCTCGGCCGGTCCGAGGGCCTGGAGGGGCATGCCCGCTCCGTCGCGATCCGGTTGAACCTGTGAGGTTTTGGGGATGGCGGAGAAGCAGCGCGGGCCGAACCGCCTCGCGAAGGTGAGCCTGGACGAGGGGTCCATCGCCCGCGGCAATCCGGATCAGGAGCACGAACGGGCGATCGCGCTCTTCGACATCCTGGAGGACAATTCTTTCACCATCCCCGGGCGGGAGGGCCCCTACGCGCTCACGCTCGGACTCGTCGAGAACAAGCTGTCCTTCGCCATCACCACGGTGGACGGTGAGCCGGTGATGACGCACCTCCTGTCGCTCACGCCGTTCCGGCGGGTGATCCGCGACTACGAGATGATCTGCGAGAGCTACTACAACGCGATCCGCACCGCCTCGCCGTCGCAGATCGAGGCGATCGACATGGGTCGGCGGGGCCTGCACAACGAGGCGTCCGAGACGCTCAAGCAGCGGCTCGAGGGGAAGGTCGACCTCGACCACGACACGGCGCGCCGCCTGTTCACCCTGATCTTCGCGCTGCACTGGAAGGGTTAGGCGCCCTCCGCGCCGACCGGCGATGGCTGAGCCCGCTCCCGAGCCTCCTCCCGAGCCTTTTCCCGACGCGCCCCCGAAGAAGCGGCGGGTGCAGTCCGTCCTGTTCATGTGCAACTACAACGCCGTGCGCTCCGTGGCGGCGGAAGCGATCGCGCGCGCCTATTTCGGCAAGTCCACCTACGTGCAGTCGGCCGGGGTGCGCTCCGGCGAGCCCACCGACCCGTTCATGGTCGCGGCCCTCGACGAGGTCGGCATCGACGCGAGCCGGCACCGCCCGCGCACCGTGGAGGAGCTGGAGGACTGGGAGGGCCTGAACTTCGACCTGATCATCACCCTCGCGCCGGAGGCGCACCACCGGGCACTGGACCTGACGCACACCCTCGCGGCCGATGTCGAGTACTGGCCGACCCCCGACCCGACGCTGCTGCAGGACGCCTCGCGCGAGCAGCGCCTCGACGCCTACCGCGACGTCCGCGACGGGCTCACCCGGCGGATCAAGGCGCGCCTGAAGGCATAGGCGGACAGGCCGCCGCGACGCTGCCTTGCTGGCCGACCTCACGCGCTTGGCGGGAGCGTCTCTTCCCGATGGCCGCTGCCGGGAATCCCCGACGTCAGCCGCGGTTGCCGACCAGCCAAGCGCGCATCCGGCCGGCGAGGAGTGGCCGGGCGCGCCCGACATCCTCGTCGTCGAGCAGCGGCGAGGCCGCGAGGGTCGCGAGATAGGCGTCCTCGGCGGTCCGGCAGGCCCGGAAGGCGGCGTCGGCGGCGAGATCCCGGTCCGTCAGTGCGGCCTGGATCCGGAAGTTGCCGCTGACGCAGTCGCGCCACGCGGCGTGGCGGGCTTCGGTCTCGCTCGCGGCCCGGGCGGTGCCGCAGGCGGCGGCGACGAGGACGACAGCCAGAAGCGGGACCGGCGTCACGTGGCGGGCTCGCGGCATCGTTAAGGCACTCCGTCACCCGACAGAGTGGCGCCGCAGGGTTAGCGATCCGTTAAGGAACGGCGCGTGCGGCCGAGGCTCCACTGCTCGCCGCGTGGCTTGTTCACCGGTTTGCGGTGGTGACCGGGGAGGTGACGCCGCCGAGGGAGACCCAGGCGACGGCGTCCTGGCTCTCGCGCTTGATGAACACGTAGCCGGTCTTGTGCCAGGGCAGGATCGCGCTGGTCTTGTTGTCGAGCACCAGATCGCCTCGGTCGGTGATCAGGGTCAGCACGGCGTGGCCCTCGCCCTTCTCGTCGATCACCACGGTCATACGCATCGCCCGCCGCGGCAGGCCGGCCTCGGCCAGCATGTGGCGCTTGAGCAGTTGGAAGTCCTCGCAGTCGCCGATGCCGTCCTCGGCCAGGTCCCAGCGGTCGGCCACGTGCAGGTGGTCCTGGTCGGTCATCGGCTCGATCGCCTTGTTGACCCGCCGGTTCACCGACACGATCGTCGCCCAGGTGGCGGGCGTCAGGCTGATCCGGGCCGGCTCGCCCCGGTCCAGCGCGCACTCCGCCGCGTAGGTCTGACAGAACGTCACCCACGCCGCGATCGGCTTGGCATCGCCCTGCACCCGGGCGCCGGCCTCGGTGGGCAGGCTCGCCAGCGTCTGCGCCTGGGCCGGGGCGGCGAGCCCCGCGACGGCGAGGGCAGCCAGGGCCGCCCGGCGGACCCGGGAGAGCCGACGCGAGGCGGGTCCCTTGACCAGGCCCTGCATCATGGAAACCGCGAACCGCATCGCCGGGACCCAACCGTTAAGCTCTCGTTAACGAAAGCTCTCACGCCGGCGGGCCGGCGGCAATCCGCCGATTAACAAAAGGTTAATGCTGTGCGCAACGCGGATAAGCGCACTCTCGGCCGGTCATCGTGACGCTCACCGGCCGTGCGCGAAAACGTGAAGGCGCCTCAAGGTGTTCTCGGACGAGATCCGCCGTTATCCCGGCACCGCGCCACTAAGAAGAAGCCTGTGGGCGGCAGGAGGAAGACGTATGCGGTGCGTTGCAGACAGATTGGCCGGCCTCGTCCTGGCCGGGCTCGCAGCGGGAACCCTGGGGATGCTGCCGGCCTCCGCCGCGGCTCCGACCGCCGCCCCGCCCGCGACCGACCTGAAGAGCGAGGGGCCGACGCAGCCGGCCAAGGTCCAAGACGGCCAGTACACCGACAAGAACGGTAACCCGACCTACCACGTCACGGACGGGGGCAAGATGGTCGACTGGTACACCATGTCCGGCTACGTCCGGTACAGCGCGAACTGCATGGCCTGCCACGGCCCCGACGGGCTGGGATCGACCTACGCGCCTTCGCTGGTCGACGCCCTCAAGGGCATGGACTACGCGCAGTTCGCCGGCATCGTCGTGGGCGGCAAGAGGGACGTGAACGCCTCGCAGGAGCTGGTGATGCCCGCCTTCGGCGAGAACAAGAACGTCACCTGCTACCTGCCGGACATTTACACCTATCTCCGCGCCCGCTCCGACGGGGCGCTCGGCCGCAACCGGCCGTCCGAGCACGAACCCAAGCCCGCGGCCTTCGAGAAGGCCGAGGATGCCTGCATGAAGTGAGGCCGCCCCGGTCCGGCTTCCCGCGCGAACCGGACCGGGTCGACACGCCCCGTTGCACCGCTCGATTGCGCACGACATACTCCGCCCAAGACGCTGAAGAGCGGGCGCCAAGCCTGCCGAGGGGGTCGCAGGGGGTGGAACGTGGCTCAAGGATCGGGAGTGCGCCGCCATCTGTGCGGCATCTGGACGGCCTGGACGGACGCGGCCGGGGCCGCCGACGCGGCCGCGGAGGTGGCGCTCGCGGTCGGTGACACCGCCCTGTCGCAGGTCGTCGCGTTCTTCTCCGCCGATTACGATGCCGAGATCCTGGCGCGCGCGCTGGAGACCCGGTTCCCCGGTGTGCCGGTGGCCGGCTGCTCGATGTCGGGCGGCATCGCCCCGGCCGGCGGCCTCGACCGCGGGCTCGTCGTCATCGCGTTCCCGGCCGAGCGGTTCCGGATCGTCTCGACCGTCCTCGACGCCATCGACCACCTCGACGTGGAGCGGACCGCCTCGGCGGTCCGGGCGCTGCGCCGGACCCTGGACCCGCTGGACCGGTGCCGCGATGTCGACGCGGCCGGCACGGGCCACCGCTTCGCCCTGTCGCTGATCGACGGGCTCGCCAACGCCGAGGAGACCGTGGTCTCGGCGATCGCCTGGGCGCTCGACGGCATCCCGATCGTCGGCGGCTCGGCCGGCGACGACCTGCGCTTCCGGGACGCCGTCATGCTCCACGGCGGGAAGATCCACCGCAAGGCAGCGGTCCTGGTGCTCGTCGAGACCGACTTCTCGGTGGAGATCTTCAAGAGCGACAATTTCGAGCCGACGCGGACCAAGTTCGTGGTCACCGCCTCAGACGGCGAGCGCCGCACCGTGCACGAGCTCAACGCCGAGCCGGCGGCCCGGGAATACGCGATGGCGATCGGCCTCGACCCCGAGGGCCTGTCGCCGATGAGCTTCGCCGCCTACCCGCTCGCCGTGAAGGTCGGGGGCGAGTATTTCTGCCGCTCGATCCGGCGGATGAATGAGGACGGCTCGCTCAGCTTCTTCTGCGCGGTGGACGAGGGCGTGGTGCTCACCCTCGCCGAGCCGCGCGACATCGTCGCCTCGACCCGGGCGGAGCTGGCGCGCCTCGACGCCGTGCTCGGCGGCGTCGACCTGATCATCGGCTTCGAGTGCGTGCTCCGCCGCCTCGACGCCGAGAGCCGGCAGGTCCGGCACGGGATCGCCGACCTCTACCGCCGCTACAACGTCGTCGGCTTCGAGACCTTCGGCGAGCAGTACCGGGCGATGCACCTGAACCAGACCTTCACGGGCATCGCCATCGGCAAGACCCTCGCCGCGGGCGCGCCGGCCGCGGCCCCCGCCCCGGCCGCGTCGTGACCCTGCACCCGAACGGCCTCGAGACCGACGCGTCCCTGCACCGGCGGATCGAGAAGCTCGAGCGGATCAACGCCGCGCTGATGTCCCATGTCGAGCGCTCCATGGACCAGCGGGGCAGCGCCTACTCGCTGTTCCAGACGGCGATCATGCTCGAGGGCCGGGTCCGCACCCGCACCGAGGAGCTGACCGGGCTGATGCACCGGCTGGAGCGCTCCAACGAGGCGCTGGCCGCGGCCAAGGAGGACGCCGAGACCGCCAACCGCTCGAAGACGCGGTTCCTGGCGGCGGCGAGCCACGACCTGCTGCAGCCGGTCAACGCCGCCCGCCTCTCGATCTCGGCGCTCGCCGACCTCGACGTGCCGCCGGAGGCGCGCACCATCGCCGGACAGGTGGAGCGGGGCCTGCAGACCATCGAGGACCTGATCAAGACGCTGCTCGACATCTCGAAGCTCGATGCCGGGATCGTCCGGCCGCAGGTCCAGCCCGTCTTCCTGCCCGACCTGCTGGCGGGGATCGCGGAGAGCTTCGAACCCTTCGCACAGCGCAAGGGCCTGCGCCTGTCGGTCCACTGCCCGGACCTGACCGTCACCAGCGACGTGGTGCTCCTGCAGCGGATCCTCCAGAACCTCGTCTCCAACGCCGTCCGCTACACCCGCACCGGCGGGATCGTCCTGGCGGCCCGGCGCCGGTCCGGCGGCGTCCGGATCGAAGTGACCGACACGGGCTGCGGCATCGCCGCCGAGGAATGCGAGCTCGTCTTCGACGAGTTCTTCCGGGGCGGCGACCGGCCGAGCAGCGGCGAGGAGCCGGGCCTCGGCCTCGGCCTGTCGATCGTCCGCCGCATGGCCCTCGCCCTCGATCATCCCCTGCGGCTGCGCTCCCGGGTCGGCCACGGCACCCGGGTGTCGCTGACGCTGCCCCTGAGCGCGGTCCCGGCCGCCGCGGCGCCGCCCGCCCCGGTGGCGACCCGGCTCTCGGGAGCCCACGTCCTCGTCGTGGAGAACGACGCCTCCACGGCCGACGCCCTCGCGCGCCTGCTCCAGAACTGGGATGCAAGGGTCTCGACCTTCCGCGACCTCGCGGGCGTGAAGGCCGCCGTCGCGGCGGGCGCCGGGGCGCCGGACATCCTGGTGCTCGACTACCATCTCGACGACGGCGCCTGCGGCCTCGACGTGGCCGCCTATCTCCGGGCGCTGCATACCGGGCCGCTCCCGGTCATCGTCACCACCGCCGACCATACCGGCGCGGTCGAGGAGCGCGTCACCACCGCCGGCGCGGAGCTCGTGCACAAGCCGATCAAGCCGGCCCAGCTCCGCTCCCTGCTGACCTACATGCTGGCCTGAGCCCGATCGGGCGCCGCGACGCGCCGGCTCGCGCCGGATCCGAGCCGCGGGCGTCCGCGGCGAACACTCCCGTCCGCGCCGTGACATAGGACACACGCCCCCCCTCGACGGGCCTCCCCGCCTGCGCGACAGGGAGCAGCATCCGCGGCGCGTCCCGTGCCCGGATGTCCCCCCGCCATCGACGTCACGGACCCGCCGGGACGCCGCAGGAGCGCGCACCCATGGCGCAGGTCCCGCACGGTCCGACAGGCAGCCCGCCGGGTCATCCTCAGGGCACCGCGCAGGGGCCCGTCCAGGACGGCCTGCCGCCGCGCGAGCGCGTCCTCGCTATGGCGGCGATCGGGCTCGCCATGACCATGGCGGTCCTCGACGGGGCCATCGTCAACGTGGCGCTGCCCGTCATGGCCAAGGACCTCGCGGTCCGGCCGGCCGACGCGATCTTCGTGGTCAACGCCTACCAGGTCGCCGTCACGGCGAGCCTCCTGCCGTTCGCGGCCCTCGGCGACATCTTCGGCTTCCGGAAAGTCTACCTGCCGGGGCTCGCGCTGTTCGTCGCCGCGTCGCTCGCCTGCGCGGTCGCGCCGAACCTGCCGATGCTGATCGCGGCCCGCATCGTCCAGGGCCTCGGTGGCGCGGCGATCATGAGCGTGAATATCGGCTTCGTGCGCTTCATCTACCCGCACCGGATGATCGGCCAGGGGGTCGCCAACGTCGCGCTGGTGGTGGCGGTGGCCTCGGCCGCCGGCCCGACCGTGGCGGCGGCGATCCTGTCGGTGGCGACCTGGCCCTGGCTGTTCCTCGTGAACATCCCCGTGGGCCTGCTGGCCCTGGCGGTGGCGTCCCGGACCCTGCCGGTCACACCGGCGAGCGGCCGCCCCTTCGACCTCGCGAGCGCGGTGCTCAACGCGCTGACCTTCGGCCTGCTGATCATCGGGATCGACGGTCTCGGCGATCCGGAGGCGCGCGGGGTCGCCATCGTCGAGCTCGCCGCCGCCCTGGTCATCGCCGCGGTGTTCGTCCGGCGCCAGATCCGGCTGCCCGCCCCGCTCCTGCCGGTCGACCTGCTGCGGATCCCCGCCTTCGCCCTGTCGATGGCGACGTCCGTCGCCTCGTTCTGCGCCCAGATGGTCTCCTACGTGGCGCTGCCCTTCTACTTCCAGGACGTGCTGCACCTCTCCAGCACCCAGACCGGCTTCCTGCTCACCCCCTGGCCGATCGCGGTCGCCGCGATGGCGCCGATCTCCGGCCGCCTCGCGGACCGCTACCCGCCCGGCATCCTCGGCGGCGTCGGGCTGGCCATGATGGCCGCCGGGCTCGTCAGCGTGACGCTCCTGCCCGCGGCCCCCGCCACCCTCGACATCGTCTGGAGGCTCACCCTGTGCGGCCTCGGCTTCGGCCTGTTCCAGTCGCCCAACAACAAGGTCATCGTCACCTCGGCGCCGCGCGAGCGGGCCGGCGGGGCGAGCGGGATGCAGTCGACGGCGCGGCTCACCGGGCAGTCGCTCGGCGCGGCCCTGGTGGCGGTGATCTTCGGCCTGACGCACGGGCTCGGGGCCGAGCGGGCCGTCACCATCTCGCTCTCCTGCGCGGTGGCGCTCTCGGTGATCGGCGGCTGCGCCAGCGTCCTGCGGCGGAGTCGGAGCGGCTAGACCGACCCCGTATGCCACCGCGGGCGCGGGACCGCGTTGACGCGACGAGTCACGTGCAGGAGCGTCCCATGGATCTCGATCTCTCCGGCCGGAAGGCCCTGGTCACCGGCTCGACCGGCGGCATCGGCTACGCCATCGCCAAGGAACTCCTCGATCTCGGCGCCGAGGTCGGCATCAACGGCCGCACGCCCGAGCGCGTCGAGGCCGCGCTGGCGAGGCTGCGGGGCGAGGCGCGGGCCGGCCGCGCCTTCGCGGCACCGGGGGATGTCGCGACCGCGGACGGCGTGTCCGCGCTCGTCCAGGGGCTGCCGGTCGTGGATATCCTGGTCAACAACACCGGGATCTTCGAGCCGAAGCCGTTCTTCGAGATCCCGGATGCCGACTGGCAGCGCTTCTTCGACGTCAACGTGATGAGCGGCGTGCGCCTGTCCCGGGCCTACACGCCCGGCATGGCGGAGCGCGGCTGGGGCCGGGTGATCTTCATCTCCAGCGAGTCCGGGATCAACACGCCGACCGAGATGGTCCATTACGGGATGACCAAGACCGCGCAGCTCGCGATTTCCCGCGGGCTCGCCCAGACGGTGGCCGGCAGCGGCGTGACGGTCAACAGCGTCCTGCCCGGCCCAACCCTGTCGGAGGGCGTCGCGGAGTTCATGACGCAGATGGCCGGCGGCGCGGCCGACGCCGACCTCGAGGCCATGGGCCGCCAGTTCGTCGCGGAGCATCGGCCTTCCTCGCTGATCCGGCGCCTCGCGCGGGTGGAGGAGGTGGCGAACCTCGTCGCCTATCTCTGCAGCCCGGCCGCGAGCGCCACCACCGGCGCAGCTCTGCGGGTCGACGGCGGTGTCCTGCAGGGCCTCGCCTAGGATCAGGCAGGGCCCGAACCCGGGATCAGGACCGGTCCGAGCATCACCCGCCGGTCTCGGAAGCGGTGGCCCGGTCAACCAACCCGCGGGCGCGGAACCGCGATGCCCGGCGAGAGCGCGCGAGGAAGCCCGCGATCCAGACCCGTGGATCCGGACCTGTGGACGCGCCCCGCTCCGCGGATCGCCCGAGCCCGCCGGAGCGACCGGCGGCTCTGGATACCGGGCTTTCGCCCGCGGCGCGCCGCGCCATGTCGGCCGGTCGGCCGGCCCGACTGGAGCGTCGCGGAGGCACCTAGAGCCGTCGGCCCAGACGAGACGCCGGACTTGGCTCTAGGTCGTGATCAGGCCTTCAGGTGGGCGGCGAGATGCTTGTTCATCTCGAACATGGAGCACTTGTCCTTGCCGAAGACCTTCTTGAGCTTGTCGTCGGCAACGATCTCGCGCTTGTTCTGCGGGTTCTGAAGATTGTTCTTCTTGATGTAGTCCCAAACCTTGCTGACCACCTCGCCGCGGGGCAGCGGGCTGGTGCCGACGATGGCGCCGAGCTCGGCCGACGGCTTCAGCGGCTGCTGCAGAGCGTTGGGCTTGGTGCCGGCCGACTTGGCGGCAGCCGGCTTCGCAGCCTTCGCCGGGGCGGCCTTCTCCGCAGTCTTGGTGGTCTTGGCCGCCTTCGGCGCAGCCTTCTCGGTCTTTGTGGCCATAAACTTCCTCCGGTTCTCGGGCCGCAGGCCGGGGCATGATCGCCCCACGGCCGAGCCAGCATAGCAGCAACTAAGCGGTGCCGCCGCCGTTCCAAGGGGAAATTGCCTTTGCAGCCCCCTCATCCACAAGGCACGCACGAGAATCCCCTGTGGGATCGCCCGATCGACGCCGTGGTGAAGATTATTCGGTCCGATGCCGGGCGCGAAACCTGCTCTTAACAATCCTGCGCGCGAAGTACAGACATGTTCGCCCCGGCCCTCACGCTCGCGCTCCTGCTCGCCACCGGACTGGTCACCGGTCTCGGGTTGGTGATCCGCGCGGAGACGACGGCCTCCGGAACCGCGCCGGGGCGCGGACTGATCTGAGCGACCCGGGATTGCCGCGCCGGTCCGCCGGGTGCATCAGCCCGACCGCATGACCGACCCGATCACCCTCGCGAGCCTGGAAGGGACTGCCCACGTCGTCCAGGTGGCGCTCAGCCCCGTCTTCCTGCTGTCGGGCATCGCGACGCTCCTCAACGTCTTCGGGGCCCGCCTCGCGCGCGTGGCGGACCAGGCCGACCACGTCTCCGGATTGCTGGCGGGGGCCGGCGACGCCGAGCGCGTCCGCCTCGGTCAGCGCCTGGACCGCCTTCACCGGCGCTCCCTCGCGCTCGACGCCGCAGTGTTCCTGGCCGCGCTCGGCGGCGTGGCGACCTGCGGCTCGGTGCTGACGCTGTTCGTGGGCGCGCTGCGCGACAGCACGGTCGCGACCCTGCTGTTCGGCCTGTTCGGCGCGGCGATCCTGTGCACGCTGTGCGCCCTCGTGGCCTTCGGCTTCGAGATGCTGCTGGCGAACCGCTCGGTCCGCGACCGGATCAACCAGCGGCGGGCGAGCGCCGGCATGCCGCCCGACCGCTGAGCGCTCGGTGCGGGTCCGGACCCCGCGCCCCGCCGGCGGAACCGGTCCCGACCGGCGCGCTTAGTGAGCCGAGGGACCGCCGCGCGGGCACGACCCCGCGCGCGAACCGGGAGAGATCATGCCGACGGACCTGCCCAACGAGCGCACCCTGAGAAAGCCCGGCACGCTGGAGCTCGACCCCGCCGCCGGCGAAGGCGTCGCCATCGACGAGACGCCGCGTCTGATCGCGTCCAACAGGGTCGAAGGCACCGCCGTCTACGACCGCAGCGGCCGCCACCTCGGCGCTATCCACAATTTCATGGTGGACAAGATCTCCGGACAGGTCGCCTACGCGGTTCTGGCCTTCGGAGGCTTCCTTGGGCTCGGCGAGACCCACCACCCGCTGCCCTGGAAGGCGCTGAGCTACAGCACTGAACTCGGCGGCTACGTGGTCGATCTCGAGCCCGGCGTGCTCGCGGAGGCGCCGAGCCAGGCGGCCGGTTAGGCCTGGCTCGTCGACCCGGGCTGTCGGGCGCGGATCATCCCGCGTCGCGGCGCGCGGACGCTTCGCTGCGGAGCGGGCCCCGGGACGTGCCGGCTCAGAACTTCCCGCCGAGGCCGACGCTGCCACCCGGCGACAGCATCGGGCCCATCGAGCCGCTGCCGCCGCTGCCGCCGACGGCCGCGTTGCCGCCGTCGAGATCCTCGCGCCGGATGCGGCGCTCGCCGCTGTCGGCCGTCCGCGTGGCGCCGCCGGCGGTCTTGGGAATCGCGAGCTGCCTCGTCGGCGCCGTCTGGAGAGGCTGACCGTCGGCATCGACCGCGGCGTTGCGCGGCTCGCGGTTCGGCAGCGAACCGCGCAGCGACGGCGGCAGCCCGACCTCCGTCGCCGGCATCACGCCTCCGCCTCCGCCGAGCGCCTGACAGCCGGCCACGAGACCGGACAGGGCAGCACCGAGCGCGAGGCCGCGCGCTGCCGCGCATCGCGACGTGGTGAGGGTCGACATCGTGTAGTCCTCGACAGTGGCCACGGTGCCATCCGCGGCTCGCGTGGGTTTATGCGCGGCTGTCTACGCTGGGGATGCGGCGAAAACCAGACAGCGCCGCGGGACGCCGGGGGATGACGCCGCCCCCTCGGGCCGTGCGAGCGCCCCGCGCGGCCCGAGCCTTGCTGCGAGGCCGCCGCGGTCCATAACTTCGCCCAGGTCCTGCGGCACGACGCCATCCGCGGGCGGGATCCTGCCGGCGGCGGACCCGGAACCGGCCGAATGCGGTCGTGGACGCGCCGGCACGCCGGCGCGGCCCGGCCTTTCCTCAGAGGACGAAGCGTGTTCAGAACCAACCGGATGATCGCGGCCGTGACGCTCGCCCTCTGGGCGTCGGGGGCCGCGGCGCAGGCCCAGGTGAGCGGCAGCGAGGGTCCTGCCGGTCAGGCCGCGCCGCAGAGTCCGGCCGCGCCGCCATCCGCACCGCCGGCCCAGACCCCGGGCCAGATGCCGGGCCAGACGCCGGCCCCGGTACCGGCCCCGACGCCACCGCCCGCGGCGACCCCGGCCGCCCCGCCCGCCAGCCCGCCGGCTGCCGCGGGCGCGCCGCCCTCCGCGGCCCAGGCCCAGCAGCAGGGGACACCCGCCACCGTCCTCGACACGCAGGATTACGAGAGCCTGCTCGGCCGCAGCGTGCGCAGCGCCGGCGGCGACGAGCTCGGGCGCGTCATCGACATCATCATCGACAAGGAGGGTCATCCCCGCGCCGCCATCATCGATTTCGGCGGCTTCCTCGGTGTGGGAACCCGCAAGATCGCCGTGGACTGGCGCGCCCTGCGCTTCACGCCGGACGGCGGGAAGGAGCGCAAGCTGTCGGTCGCGCTGACCCGCAATCAGGTCCGCGTCTCCCCGGAATACAAGGCCGGCGAGCCGATCGTGGTCCTGGGCCCCGCCAGCCCGGCCGCGCCCGCGGCCGAGGGCGAGCAGGCGGCCGCGCCGACGGCGGGCTCCGCGACGCCGCCGCAGTCGGCCCCGGCCCCGGCCGCGCCGGCGCCCGGCAACGCAGCCTCGGGCGCCGCGGCGCCGGCCGCCGCGACCCCGCCGACCCCCGCCGCGCCTGTGCCCGCGCCCGCGCCCGCCCCGCCCCCGGAGAAGGCACCGGATAAGTGACGGTGGCCCGGTTGAAGGTCAGAACCGCCGCCGCCCCCCGCGAGCGCGACGTGCCCCGGCAGGACATCCGCTCCCGTCCGACCCGCCTGAAGGATCAGGCGGCCGAGGCCGCGCGCGCACCGGCAGGCTCGGCGGTCCACGGCGAACGCGCGATCTCGTCGGCGAGCCGCTACGGCCTCGACGCCTTCGCGTTCTTCGTCGCGAACCTGCAGACCGGGTTCGGCCCGTTCCTGGCGGTCTACTTCTCCCAGGCCAAGTGGACCCAGTCCGACATCGGCTTCGCCCTGACGGTGGGCAGCCTCGTGGCGCTCCTCGGCCAGGTGCCGGGGGGCGCCTTCGTCGACGTCGTGCGCTCGAAGCGCTTCGCCGCCGCCGTGGCGGTCATCGGGATCGCCGGCAGCGCCTTCGCGCTGGCGGTCTGGCCGAGCTTCCTGATCGTGCTCCTGGCGATGGCGCTCCACTCGGCCGCGAGCTGCGTGCTGACGCCGGCCATCGCGGCGATCAGCATCGGCCTGGTCGGGCGCGCCCGGGCCGGCGAGCGCCTCGGCCGGAACGCGAGCTTCGCCGCCCTCGGCAACGCCCTCGGCGCGGCCGGCATGGGCGCCATCGGCTACTACCTGTCGAACGGCGCCGTCTTCTACCTCACCGCCGCCCTCGGGATCCCGACGGTGATCGCGCTGGCGCGCATCCGCGCCCAGGACATCGATCCGGGCGTGTTCAAGGAGCCGGCCCCGGCCCAGGCGGCGCCGGCCTCGACGGCGCCCGCGTCCGGCCAGGACGGAATCCGCGCGCTCCTGACCAACCGCGGCCTCCTGTGCTTCGCGGCCTGCATGGTGCTGTTCTTCCTCGCCAACGCCGCGATGCTGCCCCTCGTCGGCAGCGTCCTGACCCTGCGGGCGAGCGAGACCGCGACCGCGCTGGTGGCGGCCTGCATCATGGTCCCGCAGGCCGTCCTCGCGGTCAGCGCCCCGGCGGTCGGCCGGGCCGCCGAGCGTTTCGGCCGCTACCCGGTGCTGCTGTTCGGCTTCGGCGCCCTCCCGGTCCGCGGCCTGCTGCTCGCCTACACGACCAACCCCTACGGCCTCGTCGCCATCCAGGTGCTCGACGGGATCTCGGCCTCGGTGCTGGGCGTGATGGTGCCGCTGATCGTGTCGGACCTCACCCGCGGCACCGGCCGCTTCAACCTCGCCCTCGGTGCGGTCGGGACCGCCATGGGCATCGGCGCGGCCCTCTCGACCTCGCTCGCCGGCATCATGGCCGACCATCTCGGCAGCCACAGCGCCTTCCTGGGGCTCGCGGTCGTCGGCTTCGCAGCCTTCATGCTGGTGGCGCTGATCATGCCGGAGACGCGCCAGCCGGAGCGCGCGGCCTGACCCGGCGCGGCATCGGATTCGCTCGGGTGTTTCCAAGCCGCTCAAGCGGCGTTCAGGTTCTGCGGATAAAAGCGCGGCGAAGGTGCGAGCCGGTGAAACATATGGCAACGCTCTCGCGTTGCCGCTGCGGGTCAGACTGCGCCCGCGCTGCACTCCGCCTCAGCCCGTAAGCCAAAGCCGCGCGAATACGGAATGGTCACCGCGATGGAAGAGCTGCACCGATACGCCGACAGGCCCTTCGCCTTCGTCGGACGGTATCTCCGGCGCCGCTGGCTGCCGCACCTGGTCATCCTGATCTCGGTGCTCGGCGCCGTCGGCTTCTCGGTCTCCACCGACTACGCCCTGAAGGGCGTGGTCGACGCGCTGACGAAGGGTCCCGGCCCCGACAACACCGTGATCTGGGGCGCCCTGGCGGTCCTGATCGCCTTCATCGCCGCCGACAACATGCTCTGGCGCGTAGCCGCGCTGACCGGCGCCTTCACCTTCGTGGGCATCACGGGCGACATCCGGCGCGACCTGTTCCGGCACCTGACCGGCCACTCCCCGACCTTCTTCTCCGACCGCCAGCCGGGCACCCTGGCGTCGCGGATCACGGCGACCTCGAACGCGATCTTCACGGTCGAGAACATGTTCGTGTTCAACGTGATGCCGCCGACGGTCGCGGCCTTCGGATCGATCGCCTACATCGCCACCGTCAACCTCACCATGGCGGGCATCCTGGCGGGCGTGTTCGCGGCCGTCGTCGTGCTGATGTTCAAGATGGCCGCGGCCGGCAAGCCGCTGCACCACGACTTCGCCGCCAAGGCCGCCTCCGTCGACGGCGAGATGGTCGACCTCGTCGGCAACATGTCGCTCGTGCGCGCCTTCTCGGCGTTCAAGCGCGAGGGCCAGCGCTTCGAGGGCACCGTCGCCACCGAGATGCGCGCCCGCCGCTCGTCCCTGCTCTACCTCGAGAAGCTGCGCATCGTGCACGCGGTGCTCACCGTGCTCGCCGTGTTCGGCCTGCTCTACTGGGCGATCCAGATGTGGGAGGCCGGCCAGGCGACGAACGGTCAGGTGGTCCTCGTCTGCACGCTCGGCATCCGCATCCTCGCCGCGACCCGCGACCTCGCGGTGGCGCTGGTCGACGCGACCCAGCACACCGCCCGCCTCTCCGAGGCGCTGCACACCCTGCTCCAGCCCCACGACCTCGTGGACCATCCGGAGGCGCAGCCGCTCAGCGGCCAGGGCGCCAAGATCGAGTTCGAGCACGTCGCGTTCAGCTATCCGGACGGGCGCCCCGTCTTCACCGACTTCGACCTCGTCATCGAGCCCGGCCAGCGCGTCGGCCTCGTGGGCAGGTCGGGCGGCGGCAAGTCGACCCTGTTCTCTCTGATCCAGCGCTTCTACGACGTGCAGAGCGGCGCGATCCGCATCAACGGGCAGAACATCGAGCGCGTCACGCAGGAATCCCTGCGCGAGGCCATCACGGTCGTGCCGCAGGACGTCTCGATGTTCCACCGCTCCCTGCGTGAGAACATCCGCTACGGCCGGCCCGAGGCGACCGACGAGGAGGTCTGGCAGGCGGCCGAGGCGGCGCACTGCACCGACTTCATCAAGGCCCTGCCGGAAGGCTTCGACACGATCGTGGGCGATCGCGGCGTGAAGCTCTCGGGCGGCCAGCGCCAGCGCATCGCCATCGCCCGGGCGATCCTGAAGAACTCGCCGATCCTGCTGCTCGACGAGGCGACCTCGGCGCTCGACGCCGAATCCGAGCAGGCGATCCGTCACGCCCTCGCCAACCTGATGAAGGGCCGGACCGTCATCGCGATCGCGCACCGTCTCTCGACGCTGCAGGATTTCGACCGGATCGTCGTGCTCGACGGCGGCCGCATCGCGCAGGACGGCTCGCCCGACAAGCTGACCCATCTCGACGGCTTCTTCCGGGAGCTGATGAAGAAGGAATCCATGGCGATGGCGCTCGCCGCCGCGTGATGATCCTTCTCGCCGAGCAGACGCACCGCAGCCGTCTTTGCGAGCGCAGCGAAGCAATCCAGTGAGGCACGCGATGCCCGAGCGTGGCGCATCCCTGGGTCGCTTCGCTGCGCTCGCGATGACGGTGCGGATCGAGTGACGGCCCGGCGGCCGGCGCTCGCCGGCTGATCGTCGCGCAGGCACGGCCGCTCCGGTTCCCACGCCCGCCCGGCACTGCTAGATCACCGCGCGGCCGGACCGGACCTTGCATCGCCTGAGACGTCGCGAACCGGCCCGGTTCCGACGCAACGCGACGCCCGAGCCCGACCGTGCCCGACCTTGCCCACGTCATCCGGGAGATCTCCGAGGAGATGGCCCAGCGCCCCGACCGGGGTGCGGTCGCGGACTACATCCCGGAGCTCGCCCGGGTCGATCCCGGCCAGTTCGGCCTGGCGGTGATCGACGCCGAGGGGCAGGTCTTCACCGGCGGCGACAGCGAGACGCCGTTCTCGATCCAGAGCGTGTCGAAGGTGTTCACGCTCACCCTCGCCCTCGGCATGGTCGGCGACCGCCTCTGGAAACGGGTCGGCCGCGAGCCCTCGGGCAATCCGTTCAATTCCATCGTGCAGCTGGAGCGGGAGCGCGGCGTGCCGCGCAACCCCTTCATCAACGCGGGCGCGATCGCGGTCACCGACGTGATCCTCTCGGGCCACGAGCCCCGCGAGGCGCTGGGCGAGATCCTGCGCTTCATGCAGTTCCTGGCCCAGGATTCCAGCATCACCATCGACGAGACGGTGGCGGCTTCGGAGAAGCGCACGGGCTTCCGCAACACCGCGCTGGCCAACTACATGAAGTCGTTCGGCGTCCTCGACAATCCGGTCGACTTCACGCTCGGCGTCTACTTCCATCACTGCGCCATCGCGATGAACTGCCGCCAGCTCGCGCGGGCCGGACGGTTCCTGGCGCATAACGGCGTCAACCCGTCGACCGGCCACTCGGTGGTCTCGGCCGAGCGCGCGCGCCGCATCAACGCGATCATGCTGACCTGCGGCCACTACGACGGGTCGGGCGAGTTCGCCTACCGCGTCGGCCTGCCGGGCAAGAGCGGGGTCGGCGGCAGCATCCTGGCGATCGCGCCCGGCAAGGCGTCCATCGCCGTCTGGTCGCCCGGCCTCGACGCGGCGGGCAATTCCCATCTCGGCCGCATCGCCCTGGAGCGGCTGACGCAGCGCATGGGCTGGTCCGTCTTCGGCGCCTGAGGGGAGCGCCGCTCCCCGCGTCGCACCCTCTTGCGCGGCGCCCGCTTCCGCGGCACTGCGCCGGCAGGGCGCCGCGGCGCCGAAACGGGGCGCACCGGCATGGCGACGCGTACGGCAGTCCGGGCTGCCGAGGAAGGTCTCGATCCCGGCGCCATCCTGGCCCGCCTCGACCGGCTTCCGGCGACGCCGACGGTCTGGCGCCTCGTGGTGCTGCTCGGCCTCGGCTTCTTCTTCGAGCTCTACGACCTGCTGTTCACCGGCTACGTCGCGCCGGGCCTCGTCAAGGCCGGGATCCTCACGCCGACGACCCCGGGCCTGTTCGGCGCCAGCGGCGTCGCGAGCTTCGTGGCGGCCCTCTTCACCGGCCTGTTCATCGGCACCATCGCCTGCGGCTGGCTCGCCGACCGGTTCGGCCGGCGGGCGATCTTCACGTGGTCGCTGCTGTCCTACACCGCCGCCAACGTGGTGATGGCCTGCCAGAGCGACGCCTTCGGCCTCAATCTCTGGCGCCTGATCGCGGGGATCGGCCTCGGCCTGGAGATGGTGACGATCGGCAGCTACCTGTCCGAGCTGGTGCCGAAGGCGATCCGGGGCCGGGCCTTCGCCCTGTGCCAGGGCATCGGCTTCACCGCCGTGCCGGTCGTGGCGTTCCTGTCCTACCTGCTGATCCCGGCGGCGCCCCTCGGCATCGACGGGTGGCGCTGGGTGGTGCTGATCGGCGCCTCGGCGGCGATCGTGGTCTGGTGGATGCGGGCGGGCCTGCCGGAGAGCCCGCGCTGGCTCGTCGAGCACGGCCGTCTGGCGGAGGCCGAGGCGGTCCTGCGGCGGCTGGAGGCGCGGATCGCGGCCGAGCACGGCGGCGCGCTTCCCGCACCGGCCGCGCCGGAGCCGGTGCAGCCGCGCGGCGCGTTCCGCGACATGTGGGTCCAGCCCTACCGGCGCCGCGCCCTGATGATGGCGGGGTTCAACGTCTTCCAGACGGTCGGCTTCTACGGCTTCGCCAACTGGGTGCCGACCCTCCTGGTGGCCCAGGGCATCACGGTGACGTCGAGCCTCGCCTACACGGCGCTGATCGCGCTGGCCGCCCCGGTCGGGCCCCTGATCGGCCTCGCCATCGCCGACCGGTTCGAGCGCAAGCACGTCATCGTGGCCGCCGCCCTCCTCTACATCGCTTGCGGCCTGGCCTTCGCGCAGACGCGGGACGTCACCGTCATCGTGGCGCTCGGCATCGGCCTGACGCTGGCCTCGAACGTGATGTCGTACAGCTTCCACGCCTATCAGGCCGAGCTGTTCCCCACGGGCATCCGGGCCCGGGCGGTCGGCTTCGTCTATTCCTGGAGCCGCTTCTCGGCGATCTTCACCGGCTTCGTCATCGCGTTCGTGCTGCGGGAGGCCGGGACGCCGGGCGTGTTCCTGTTTATCTCGGTGGCGATGCTGGCCGCGGGCCTGCTCGTCGGGCTGCTGGGTCCCCGGACGCGGGACGTCGCGCTGGAGAAGATCGCGGGGTGAGGCCCGTGAGGAGCACAGCTCCCGGCAAGCCGAATCCGTGCTAACCTCGGGCATGGTCGCTCAGCCGAGATCCCGGATGACGGTCGACGAGTTTCTCGCCTGGGCCGAGGGGCAGCCGGGGCGCTTCGAGCTGGTCGATGGCGAGGTGTTCGCGATGTCACCGGAGCGGGCCGGACATGCGTTGGTCAAGTTCGCAGCACAGACAGCCCTGAATCGCGCGATCAGAGCCTCCGGTGTCGTCTGCCACATGATGCCTGACGGCATGACGGTCCGCATCGACAGCACGACGACGTTCGAACCGGATGCACTGGTCTATTGTGGGCCCCGGATGGATCTCGATGCCATCGAAGTGCCGGATCCCGTCATCGTCGTCGAGGTTCAGTCGCCGGGCACACGCGCGGTGGACTCGGGCCTGAAATTGACCCGCTACTTCGGTCTGGAGAGCGTCATCCACTATCTGATCGTGGATCCGGTGAAGCGTCTCGTCATCCATCACCGCCGCGCGCAGGGCGGCCTGATCGAGACCCGCATCGCGACCCGGGAGACGCTGGACCTGACGCCGCCCGGCCTGCGCCTGCCCGTGCCGGAGCTGTTCGCCGACCTCGCGCCCGCCGACGACGGCGCTTGATCCGATCCGAGGCGGATGCCACAGCGGCGCGAACGCGAATCAGGACGCCCGGATGACTGCACCCCTCGATCTCCTCGTGCTCGGCAACGCGATCGTCGACGTGATCGCCCGCACGGACGACGCCTTCCTGTCGGCGCAGGGCGTCACCAAGGGCGCGATGCAGCTCATCGACGAGCCGCGGGCCGAGGCGCTGTTCCAGGCGATGGGACCGGCGACGATCGTGTCGGGCGGCTCGGGCGCCAACACCGCGGTCGGCGCGGCGCTCCTCGGGGCCAAGACCGGCTTCGTCGGAAAGGTCCGGAACGACGAGCTCGGCGGCCTGTTCAGCCACGACCTCAAGGCGACCGGCGTCGACTTCGCCGTCCCGGCCGCCGCCGAGGGGCCGGCCACCGCCCGGTGCTTCGTGCTCGTGACGCCGGACGGCGAGCGCACGATGAACACGTATCTCGGCGCCTGCCAGGGCCTGTCGCCCGACGACGTCGACAAGGCGCTCGTGAGCTCGGCCCGCGTCGTCTATCTCGAGGGCTACCTGTGGGATCCGCCGGCCGCCAAGGACGCGTTCCGCAAGGCCGCGCAGCTCGCCCATCAGGCGGGCAACGCCGTCGCGCTGACCCTCTCGGACGCGTTCTGCGTGGGCCGCTACCGCGACGAGTTCCTCGGCCTCGTGCGGGACGGCAGCATCGACATCCTGTTCGCCAACATGGCCGAGCTGCAGAGCCTCTACGAGACCGAGGATCCCGAGGCCGCCGTGGCGGCCCTGCGCGACGAGCGCAACGCCCGCGGCCGGCACCTGCTCGGCCTCGTCACGCGCTCGGCCGACGGCGCCCTGGTGGTTCAGGGCGGCGAGGTCCGGGCCGTCGAGGCGAGCCCGGTCCAGACCGTGGTCGACACGACCGGCGCGGGCGACCTGTTCGCGGCCGGCTTCCTGGCCGGGCACGCCCGCGGGCTCGACAACGTCGCCAGCGCCCGCCTGGGCACGCTCGCGGCCGCCGAGGTCATCCAGCATATCGGCGCCCGCCCGCAGGCGGACCTGGTCGGCCTAGCCAAGGCGCGCGGGCTCCTCTGAGCCGGCGCGCCGGGCGCGCGGCCGGAGGTCCGCGTTTGCGCCGATCCCGCGCGCTCAGGCCGCGCGGACGGTCGCGAGGAAGCGCGTCACCTCGTCCCTGAGGTGGCCGGACCGGTTCGACAGCTCCGAGGCTGCCGTGAGAACCTGATCGGCCGCCGCTCCGGTCCCCTTCGCCGCGTCGGCGACGCCCGTGATGGTGCTGGTGACGTCCGCTGCCCCCTGGGCGGCCTGGGAGACGTTGCGGACGATCTCCTGCGTCGCGGCGCCCTGCTGCTCCACGGCGCTGGCGATCCGCGTCGCCACCGCGCTGAGTTCCTGAACCCGACCGCCGATGCGTCCGATCGCCGTGACGGCGTCGCCGGTGGAAGACTGGATCCGGGCGACGTGGCCGCCGATCTCGTCGGTTGCCCGCGCGGTCTGACCGGCCAATTCCTTCACCTCCGCGGCCACGACGGCGAAGCCGCGGCCCGCCGCGCCGGCCCGCGCCGCCTCGATCGTGGCGTTCAGCGCGAGGAGATTCGTCTGCTCGGCGATGGTCGAGATCAGGGTCACGACATGGCCGATCTGGATCGCCGCCCCGTTCAGCTCTTGGACCAGATGCGCGGTCGCCGCCGCGTCCGCGACCGCCGACTGTGTCAGTTCCGTCGAACCCGCGACCTGGCGGCCGATCTCCTGGACGGAGGCGCCGAGTTCCTCGGCCGCCGCCGCCGCGACGCTGACGGTGCTGGCGGCGCGTTCGGCCGCGCTCGCCACCCGGATGGAGCGATCGGCGGTGTCGGCGGCAGCCTCGTTCATGGCCGAGGCCGTGTCCTGCAGCGCGGCGACGGCGGCCGAGACCGTGCCGATGATGCCGCCGACCGTGCCCTCGAAGGCGTCGGCGATCCGGTGCATGCCGCTCCGCCGCTCCGCCTCGGCCGTGGCGCGGGCCTGTGCGGCGTCGTGCTCGAGCATGCGCGCCCGGATCAGGCCGTCCTTGAAGACCTGGACGGACGCCGCCATGACGCCGATCTCGTCCCCGCGCTCGGAACCGCCGACGGCCGCGTCGAGGTCGTCGGCCGCGAGCCGGCCCATGGTTCCGGCCAGGGACCGGATCGGGCGGGCGACCCGGTGCCAGACCCACCAGACCGCCGCGCCGGTCATGAGCAACCCGATGACCGCGAGCGCGACGGTGACGGACCACGCCGTCCGGAACGCGTCCTCGGAGCGCTGGACCGAGACGTTCGTGCCCTCGGCGGTGACCTGGGCCAGATCCGCCAGGGCATCGAAGGCGGCCACGAGCGGCGGGCGGGCGGGCGCGATGGCGTCGCGGGCCGCGTTCCGGTCGCCGCGCCTGAGCGGCGCGAGGATCGCCTCCTGGGCGGTGCGATAGACCTTCCACCGCCCCTCGAACGCGTCCCAGAGCGCGCGCTCCCGGGGCGTCGTCGCGCGCGCGCGGTAGCTCTGGAAGGCCTCGGGGATGGACCGATCCATCTCGACGAACTCGGCATCGAGGTCCCGGTTCTCACCGTCGTCGACGGCGACCACCTTGCGGATCGTCGTCGTGTGGTACCGCAGCATCAGGAATCGAATCGTATGGAGATCGTTGTCCTTGCGCACCCAGACGTCGCGGGTCTCCACGGCGGCGGCGTTGATGGCCTGTATCTGCATCAAGCCGACGGCCGAGCTTGCCAGGAAAAGCAGAAAGCCGACGATCGAGGGCAGTATCAGCTTCGATACGATACTTCTTCGCAGTCTCATCTCGGGCACCACAGAGGACGACACCGTCGCGTCGGGATGCATGAAGATGAAAGACAGATTTTTCCGCAACCTCTACTGCGGCAGCGATCTGCGCCGCAGATCGGCGCGGAACGCATAGCGCGTCGCCCGCCGACGCCGCGCTGCGGGTCGCGCGCCGATCCGCGCTGAGGCGGGCGGCCGCGCCCCGGGTCAGGGCCGCAGGAGAACCTTGCCCACCGCCGCGCGGCGGGTCAGGAGGCCGAAGGCCTCCGGGTACTCCGCCAGCGGGTAGACGCCGTGGACCTGCGCGGTGAGCCTGCCCGCGGCGACCCAGTCGAGGAGCCGGCGCTGATCGGCCCGGTGCGCCTCCGGCTCCCGGTCCAGGAAGGCGCCCCAGTGGACGCCCTGCACGTCGAGTTCCTTGAGGAGCATCAGGTTCAGCGGCAGCCGCGGGATGGCGCCGGCGGCGAAGCCGATGACGAGGAAGCGCCCGCGCCAGCCGAGCGCCCGCAGGGCCGGCTCCGCGTAGGCGTCGCCGACCGCGTCGTAGACCACGTCGATCCCGCCGCCCGAGATCCGGCGCAGCTCGTCCTTGAGCGTCGCCGGGTCGTAGACCACGCCCGCCTCGGCGCCGTGGGCGCGGGCGACCGATAGCTTCTCCTCCGAGGAGGCGCAGGCGATCACCCGGGCGCCCATCAGCCGGCCGAGCTCGACGGCGGCGAGGCCGACGCCCCCGGAGGCGCCGAGGACCGCCAGCCACTCGCCGGGCCGCAGGCGCGCGCGGTTCGCCAGGGCGTGCAGCGAGGTGCCGTAGGTGATGGTCAGCCCGGCCGCCTGCTCGTCCGGCACGGCGTCCGGCACCGGCGTGAGCCGGGCGGCGTCGAGGGCGATCAGTTCCGCGCAGCAGCCGTGCCCGGCATGGACGATCACCCGGTCGCCCACGGACACGCCCGCGGCGCCCTCGCCCAGCGCCTCGACCACGCCGACCCCCTCGCCGCCCGGCGAGAACGGCAGGGTCGGCTTCACCTGGTAGCGCCCGGCGGTGATCAGCGTGTCGAAGAAGTTCAGGGCCGCCAGCCGTATCCGCACCAGCGCCTGCCCGGGGCCCGGCACCGGGTCGGGGCGCTCGACGATCTCCAGATGGTCCGGCCCGTCGAGCCTCGTGCACAGCAGCGCCCGCATGGCGTCCCTCCTCCCCGGCGTTTCCCGGCCGATCAGGCCCGAACCGACCGTGCGGTCAAGCCGTTCCGATCATCTCGCGGATGCGGGCGCCCAGCACCTCCACCACGAACGGCTTGGTGATGACCTGCATCCCGGCCTCGAGGGGCCCGTTGCCGAAGACCGCGCTCTCGGCGTAGCCGGTGACGAACAGGACCTTGAGGCCCGGCCGCGTGAGCCGCCCGGCCTCGGCCATCTGGCGCCCGTTCATGCCCCCCGGCAATCCGATGTCGGACACCAGCAGGTCGATGCGCACGTCGGATTGCAGCACTTTGAGGCCGGCCGCGCTGTCGGCGGCCTCGATCGCCGTGTAGCCGAGATCCTCCAGCACCTCGGTGACCAGCATGCGCACGGTCGGCTCGTCGTCGACCACCAGCACGGTCTCGCCCGGCGCGGCCCGCGGCGGCGCGCCGACGGCGGCGTGCGCGTCCTCCTCGGCGACCGCGCCGCGGTGGCGGGGCAGGTACAGGCAGACCGTCGTGCCCCTGCCGACCTCCGAGTGGATCCGCACCTGGCCGCCCGATTGCTGCGCGAAGCCGTAGATCATCGACAGGCCGAGGCCGGTGCCCTGCCCCAGGGGCTTCGTGGTGAAGAACGGCTCGAACACCTTGCCGACGATCTCCGGCGCCATGCCGCTGCCGGTGTCGGTGACGCACAGCGACAGGTACTGGCCCGGCGGCATGTCGTGGCGCCGGGCGGCGCGCTCGTCGAGCCACGCATTGGCGGTCTCGATCGTGATGCGCCCGCCCTCCGGCATCGCGTCCCGGGCGTTGATGCACAGGTTGAGGAGCGCGTTCTCGAGCTGCGGCGGGTCGACCAGGGCCGGCCAGAGGCCGGGCGGCGCCACGACCTCGACCACCACGGCGGGGCCCACGGTGCGGCGGATCAGCTCCTCCATGCCGGCCACCAGCCGGTTCACGTCGGTGGGCTTCGGGTCGAGGGTCTGGCGACGCGAGAAGGCGAGCAGCCGGTGGGTCAGCGCCGCGGCCCGTTTCGAGGCCCCCTGCGCGGCGTTGATGTAGCGGTCGACGTCCATGACGCGGCCCTGGCCGAGCCGGGTCTGGATCAGCTCCAGCGAGCCGGAGATGCCGGCGAGCAGGTTGTTGAAGTCGTGGGCGATGCCGCCGGTCAGCTGGCCGACCGCCTCCATCTTCTGCGACTGGCGCAGGGCCTCCTCGGCGGCGGCCAGGGCGTCGGCGCGCTCGCGCTCCGCGGTGAAGTCGCGGCCGACCGCGTTGATGACGCCCTCCCCCGGCCGGGCCGCCCAGCTGATCCAGCGATAGCCGCCGTCCCGGTGGCGGTAGCGGTTGTCGAAGCGCGCGAGGCTCGCCCCCGCGGAGAGCTGGCGCGCGCCCTCGACGGTGCGGTCGAGATCGTCCGGGTGGACGAAGGCGATGAGCTTCGTTCCGATCAGCTCGTCCGGGCGCCAGCCCAGCACCTCGGTCCAGGCCGGGTTCACCGCGGTGATGGTCCCGTCGAACAGGCAGCGCAGCATCATGTCGGACGAGAGCGTCCACAGGGCGTTGCGGTCGGCCGTGCGCTCCTCGACCTGCTGCGCCAGCGTGGCGTTGAGTTGGCGCAACTCGGCCAGGGCGGCCTCCAGCCGGCCCTGGCTCTCCTTGAGGGCGGCGTCCGCCAGGACCCGGCCGGTGGTCTCGTTGGTGAGGATGAACAGGCCGGCGACCCGGCCTTCGGCGTCGAGAACCCGCGAGTACGAGAAGGTCCACCACGTCTCCCGGGCGCCGCGGTCGGTGTCGAGCTGCCACGGCAGATCGACGAAGCGCTCCGGGCGGCCCGCCATGGCGGCGTCGATGATCGGTTTGGCCTGATCCCAGGCATCGGCCCAGACCACGTCGAACCGCTCGCCCATCGCCCAGGGCAGCCGGGGGCCGAGCAGCGGGAAGTAGGTGTCGTTGAAGAAGAAGTGGAGGTCGGGCCCCCAGGCCAGGATCATCGATTCCGGCGAGTTGAGGACGAGCGACAGGGCCGCGCGGAACTCCGCCGGCCACGTCTGCGGAAGCCCCAGGGGATGACCCGACCAGTCGCGCGCGCGGATCATCCGCGCGGCCTCGCCGCCGCCGGAGAGGAAGGGGAAGGGGTCGGTCACGGGCTCTGAGCGATGCAGGTCATGGGCGTACGGCGTATGACCGTCTTCGGCGGCATCTCCAAGCTGCCCGGTCGCGGTTCGACGACGTCGTCTCAGCGCGCCGCCGTCCTCGCGGGCGGAGCGAAGCGACCCAGGGCTACGGGACGTCGGAAAGCGCGGCGCCGACGGGATCGCCTCGCTCCGCTCGCGAAGACGGCCGGCTGAGCCTCGGTCCGACCCGTCAATGCGCCTCCTGCCAGTTGCCCGCCGCGTTGGCCTCGACCACCAGCGGCACCTTCAGGGTCAGGGCCGGCGCCGGCGCCTCCTCCATGACGCCGCGGATGATCGGGATCGTCCGCTCCACCTCGTCCTCGGCCGCCTCGAACACCAGCTCGTCGTGCACCTGCAGCAGCATGCGCGCCCTGAGCTTCTTCGCGGCGAGGGCCGCCTCCATCCGCGTCATGGCCCGCCGGATGATGTCGGCGGCCGAGCCCTGGATCGGCGCGTTGATCGCCTGCCGCTCGACGCTGGCGCGCTCGGAGGGGTTGTTGGAGCGGATCTGCGGGTAGTGGCACACGCGGCCGAACAGGGTCGTGACGTAGCCCTTGTCGCGGCAGCTCTTCTTGGTGGTCTCGATGTAGTCCCGGATGCCCGGAAACTGCTCGAAATACTGCTTGATGAACGCCGAGGCCTCCTCGCGGCCGATGCCCAGCCGGTCGGCGAGGCCGAAGGCCGAGATGCCGTAGATGATGCCGAAATTGATGGTCTTCGCCCGGCGCCGCAGGTCGGGGGTCATCTCCTTGAGCGGCACGCCGAACATCGCCGAGGCGGTCGCCGCATGGATGTCGATCCCGTCCTCGAACGCCTTCCGGAGTTCCGGGATGTCGGCCATGTGGGCCAGCAGCCGCAGCTCGATCTGCGAGTAGTCGGCCGAGATCAGCCGGTTGCCGGGCGCCGCCACGAAGGCGCGGCGGATCCGGCGACCCTCCTCGGTGCGGATCGGGATGTTCTGCAGGTTCGGCTCGGAGGAGGACAGCCGCCCCGTGGTGGTCGCCGCCAGCGAGAACGAGGTGTGGACCCGCGCCGTCTCGCGGTCGGCATGGGCCTGGAGCGCGTCCGTGTAGGTGGATTTCAGCTTCGAGAGCTGCCGCCACTCCAGGATCTTCTTGGGCAGCTCGTGGCCCGCCTGGGCCAGCTCCTCCAGCAGGGTCGCGGGCGTGGCCCACTGGCCCGACGGCGTCTTCTTGGCCCCCGGCAGACCCATCTTCCCGAACAGGATGTCGCCGATCTGCTTCGGCGAGCCGACCGAGAATTTCTCCCCGGCATCCTCCTGGATCTCCTCCTCCAGGCGGACGAGGATCTGCGAGAAATCCCCGGACAGGCGGCTCAGCATCTCCCGGTCGACGCGGATGCCGCGCTGCTCCATCCGGGCGATCACCGGCAGCAGGGGCCGCTCCAGGGTCTCGTAGACGGCGACCCGGTGCTCGGCCACGAGGCGCGGCTTCATCATCCGCCACAGGCGCAGGGTCACGTCCGCGTCCTCGGCCGCGTAGGCGGTGGCCTTGTCGATGGCGACGCGGTCGAACGTCACCTTGTTGCGGCCGGTGCCGGCCACGTCCGAGAAGGTGATCGGCTGGTGGCCGAGGTGCCGGCGGGCCAGCTCGTCCATGCCGTGGCCGCCCTTGCCGGCGTCGAGCACGTACGAGATCAGCATCGTGTCGTCGAACGGCGCGACCTCGATGCCGTAGCGGGCGAGCACCACCCAGTCGTACTTGAGGTTCTGGCCGACCTTCAGGACGCCGGGGTGCTCGAGGAGCGGCTTCAGCCGGGCGACGGCCTCCTTCAGGGGGATCTGGCCCGGCACCGGCTCGACCACGTCGGAGGGCGCGGCGCCCTCGCCGAACAGGTCGGTGGCGTCCGCCTGCACCTTGGCGGCCTGGACGTGGGCCAGCGGGATGTAGCAGGCCCGGCCGGTGGCGACCGCCAGCGAGACGCCGACGAGGCCGGCCCTGTGGGCATCGAGCGAGTCGGTCTCGGTGTCGACCGCGATCACGCCGGCCTCCTCGGCCTCGGCGATCCAGGCGTCGAGCTGCTCCAGGGACGAGACCGTCTCGTAGGCGGCGGTGTCGAACGGCGCCACGGATTCCGCGGCCCGGGCCGCCACCACGTTGCCGGGGGTCGCCTCGACGGGCGCCCGGGGCTTGGCGGGCGCGTCCGGCAGGTCGAGATCGGCGAAGGGATCGATCTCGCCGCCCTCCGGCGGGGCGGCGCCCGGCGGTCGCTCGGCCCCGGCGGCCGCGGTCTCGGGATCCGGCGGCACGGAATCGCCGAAGAACGGCACCGCGTCGCTGCCGCCGGCGGTGTTGCCGTAGCCGTGCGGCCGGGCGCCCGGCAGGAGGCGCGGGTCGGGCTTCACCGCCTCGGGATCGACGTGCAGCATCTGGGCGATGCGGCGCGTCAGCGTGTTGAACTCCATCGCCTTCAGGAAGCCGACCAGCTTCTCGGGATTGGGCTGAGGCACGCCGAGGTCGTCCAGCGGCACCGGGACCGGTACGTCCTCCATCAGCGCCACGAGCCTGCGCGACAGCTTGGCCTGATCCACGTTGGCGAGCAGCGTCTCCCGCCGCTTGGGCTGCTTGATCTCGCCCGCCCGCTCCAGCAGGGCCTCGAGGCTGCCGAACTCCTTGATCAGCGCCGCGGCCGTCTTCAGGCCGATGCCGGGCACGCCCGGCACGTTGTCGGAGGTGTCGCCGATGAGCGCCAGCGCGTCGCCGATCTGGTTCGGCTGCAGGCCCTCCCACTTGGCGACGATCGCCTCGACGTCGAGGTTGCGCTCGGGCCGGTAGCCGGGCTTGCCCTTGGCACCCGACTCGAAATCGTAGAACCGCACCTGCGGCCCGACGAGCTGCATCAGGTCCTTGTCGGACGAGACGATGATGACGCCCGCGCCCCGCGCCTCGGCCTGGCGGGTGTAAGTGGCGATGAGATCGTCGGCCTCGTAGCGCTCCAGCTCCACCGCGTGCAGGCCGAAGGCGCGCACCGCGTCGCGCATCAGCGGCATCTGGCGCTTCAGGTCGTCTGGCGCGTCCGGGCGGTGGCCCTTGTAGTCGGGGAACATCTCCTTGCGGAACGAGCCCTCCGACTTGTCGAAGACGATCCCGAGATGGCTCGGCATGGTGCCGGCGGCGCCGTCCTGCAGGAACTGCGCGATCTTGGTGCAGAACAGCCGCACGGCGCCGGTGGGCAGCCCGTCGGAGGGGCGCGAATTGTACTTCTGGTCCTGGTTGATCGACTGGAAATAGGCCCGGAAGATGAAGGACGAGCCGTCGACCAGGATCACCTGATCGCCGGGTCCGACGGGCTTGGTCTCGGGGCTCGAGTCGGGCTTCGAGTCGGTCATGGGCTCAGGCGGCTCGGGGCGATCAGGAGTCGGGCGCGCGGGCGATTTCGGCGCGGCAGGCCGCGACGAGAACGGGCAAGCGCTCGTGGACGGTCCGCCAGACGATGTCCAGCTTGACGCCATGGTAGCCGTGACGAAAGACGTTTCCGATGGAGGCGATGTCGCGCCACGGAACATCCGGATGGCGCTCGCGCATCGCGTCGGTCAGCCGTCGGCTCGCCTCCGAGACGATCTCCAGGCAGCGGACGACCGCGTAGTTGGTCCGCAGGTCCGCCACGAAGGCCTCGAACGACATGCCGGCGACGAAGCGCTGAGCGGCATCGGCGTTGTCGATGATGTCCTCGCAGGCGGCGAGCGCCCGTTCAGAAGGCGGAAACCGCATCGTGCTCGGCCCGCTGACGGACGCGCGGCTTCAGGCTCTCCCGGTCGGCCACGTCGACCGGAACCGGGAACAGATCGTCGATGAAGCGGCACAGGCCGGCATAGGTGAAGAGGTCGCGCACGCGCTCCCGGTCGATCTCGATCATCACGTCGAGATCGCTGTCGGGCTGCGCGTCGCCCCGGGCAACCGAACCGAACAAGGCCGCGTGCAGAACGCCGCGGCGGCGCAGTTCCGCCTCGTTGGCGCGCAGGATGTCGAGGGCGGCGAGCTTGTCCATGGCGGCGGGACCGGAGGGAATCGGCGGCCGCCAGCATAGCAGAACCGCGGCAGAGGAGGATCAGGCCGTGAGCTCGCGCCCGAGCGCCTCCACCCGGCGCAGGTCGTCCACGAAGGCCGCGTAGGCCTCCGCCTTCGCCTCGTCCGGCAACCGGAGCAGGTAGGACGGGTGGACCGTGATGAAGCCCTGGAATCGGTTGTCGTGCCGGTCGAAGCGGAACGGGCCGCGCGCCCGGGTGATCGGGATCGCCTTGCCGGTCAGCGCCAGCACGGCGGTCGCGCCGAGCGCCACGACGAGCTTCGGACCGACGAATTCGAGCTCCCGGTCGAGCCACCACCGGTAGTGGCTGACCTCGCCGGCTGTCGGCTTCTGGTGGATGCGGCGCTTGCCGCGCTCCTCGAACTTGAAGTGCTTGACCGCGTTCGTCAGGTAGCTCGCGCCCCGGTCGATCCCGGCCTCCGCCATGGCGCGGGAGAGCAGCTGGCCAGCGGGCCCGACGAAGGGCCGGCCCTGCCGGTCCTCCTGGTCGCCGGGCTGCTCGCCCACGAAGGCCACCGTCGCCCCGACCGACCCCTCGCCGAGCACGGCCTGGGTGGCCCCCGGAACCAGCGGCTCGGTCCGGCGGATGATCGCGTTCAGCTCGTCGAGGCTCTTGGGATCCTGGTCGGCCATGGCGGCGACGGCCCGGGCGGGTTCGCGGCGTGTGGGCAAGGTCGGCTCCCTCTCGATCATGGCTTCGGTTCGCCCGGCCGCCGCCCGGACCAGGGCCGGGATCGCGGCCGTCTCGGGCATGTTGTGCCAGTACTTCTTGGGCATCTCCGCCCGCATCGCCTTCAGGTTGGTGCGGGCCGGGTTGAACGTGCTCTCGTAATAGGTCTGCCAGCCGGCCTCGAAGCCGTCGCCCTCCGGAAGATGGGCGCGGTCGCCGGGCGGCCCGAAAGTCAGGGTCTCGGTGTCCCAATGGGCCGAGCCCTCGGGCGTCAGGATCGACCAGCGCATCCCGCGGAAGCGATCGACGAAGAACGGTGCCGCCGCCTCGAGGATGTGGTGGTCCGGCTCGAACCACGCGACGTAGCGCTCGCCGTCCGGTCCCTCCGCCCGGCGGAAGCGCAGGAAGGCGTGCATCTTGTGGAGGTCGCGCCCGATCGCCTTCGCCATCCGGTGCAGGCGGTGGACCAGCGGGTCGCTGCCGACCTCCATCAGGTGCCGCTCGCCGCGGCAGACCCGCCAGATCAGCGCGTAGAGCAGGCCGTAGCGCTCCGGATCGCGGTGGGGGATCACCTGCGGGATCAGGCCGGCGACGGCCTTCGGCAGGACGAGCGGCGTGCCGCTCGCCGGCTCAGCGTCGCTGCCGAACAGGCCGGGCGCGTCCGACACCGACCACGTCACGGCTTCGGGCGCGACGCCCCGCGCGACGAGGCTCCGGGCGGCGTTGCGGAAACCGTCGAGATCGGCGCCGGGGCGCAGCGCGACGGCGCGCGGCGACAGCGAATCCCCTCTCTTCAGGGAGGGAGAAGGACTCGGCGCGTGACCCGCTCCCATCAGAACAGGCTCAGCTGCGCCGCGGGCTCGACCAGCCGCGTCCGCAGGTCGAGCCGGTCGGTGAGCCCGACCGGCCGATGGTCGGCGGCGACGAGGAACGGCCGCGCCCGCTTCAGGCCGGAGGTCAGCCGGGCGACGTCGTCGAGGCGCAAGGTCGCGTGGCGGCGCGCCCTGACGATCTTGTCGACCGCCCGCGCCCCGAGCCCCGGAACCCGCAGCAGCCATTCCCGGTCGGCGCGGTTCACGTCCACCGGGAACTTGTCCCGGTGCTTCAGCGCCCAGGCGAGCTTCGGGTCGATGTCGAGGGCGAGCATCCCGCCCTCCGACGCGTCGGCCACCTCGTCGGGGGTGAATTCGTAGTACCGGAGCAGCCAGTCGGCCTGGTACAGCCGGTGCTCGCGCTGGAGCGGCGGCGGCTTCGGCGGCAGGATCGCTGAGCCGTCCGGGATCGGACTGTAGGCAGAGTAGTAAACCCGCTTCAGGCCGACGCTGCCGTAGAGCAGCGCGCTCTTGCGGATCAGGGCCTCGTCGGTGGTGGCGTCCGCGCCGACGATCACCTGCGTCGAGTGGCCGGCCGGCGAGAAGCGGCGCTTCTCGGCCTTGGCCTGCACGATGCGCTCGCCGATCTGCGCCATCGCCCCCTGGATCGCGGCCCCGTCCTTCTCGGGCGCGAGCCGCTCCAGGCTCGCCTCGGTCGGCAGCTCGACGTTGATCGAGAGCCGGTCGGCGTAGAGGCCCGCCTCCTCGATCAGCCAGGGGCTCGCCTCCGGGATCGACTTGAGATGGATGTAGCCGGCGAAGCCGTGGTCGCGCCGGAGCGACTTCGCCACGCGGGTCAGCAGCTCCATCGTGTGATCCGGCGACTTGATGATGCCGGAGGAGAGGAACAGCCCCTCGATGTAGTTGCGCCGGTAGAAGTTCAGGGTGAGGTTCACGACCTCCTCCACGGTGAACTTCGCCCGCCGCACGTTCGAGGAGCGCCGGTTCACGCAGTAGGCGCAGTCGAATAGGCACCAGTTCGTCAGCAGGATCTTGAGGAGCGAGACGCACCGCCCGTCGGGCGTGTAGGCGTGGCAGATCCCGGCGCCGGTGGTCGACCCGAGCCCGTCCTTGCCGGCCGCCCGCTTCGGCGCGGCCGAGGAGGCGCAGGAGGCGTCGTACTTGGCGGCGTCCGCGAGGATGCGCAGCTTCTTGGCCAGGGTCTCGTCCATCGAACAGACAATGAACAACGCAGCCGAAGGTGCAAGTCCGGCGCGGCGTTCACCCCGGGCCGCGATGCCGCACCCGTCACGAAGGCGCGTCGGGCTCGCCGGATTCGTCGGGCTCCCGGTCGACCACACGGCGGGCGAGGCCGTAGGCGAAGCCGGCCCGGGCCAGGGCGGCGAGGTCGCGGTCGCGGTGCGTCGCCCGCTGGTCCGGGCGGCGATACGGTCCCAGGCGTCGCCGCTTGGCGTAGGCCTGCGCGGCCTGCTCCTCGATCGCGTCCGCCTCCCCGTCCGGCAGGGCGTCGCGCTCCGCCAGCATGGCGGCCTCCACGACGTCGCGCGGGACCCCCTTGGCGGCGAGCTTGGCCGAGACGCCGCGGGTCGAGGTGCCGCGACGCCGCAGGGTGGCGAGGCGGGTGTCGGCGAAGCGCGCGTCGTCCACGAGGCCGGCCGACACCGCCCGCGCGACGGTCGCCGTCACGAGGTCGGCGAAGCGTTCGGGATCCTCGCCCCGGGCCCGCGCGCGCTTCTGGACGCGGCGCGCGAGCGTCCGGCGCAGCATCTCGGTCGAGGCGCTGTAGCGCTCCAGATAGTGGAGCGCCGCACGCTCCAGCCAGGCCGGGCTCACGGGGCCGGGCGGCTTGATCTCGCGGTCGCGACCTTCTGGCGCGGATCCTGCAACGAATGGAGATTTCACCGGTTCTTCACGATCTCGACAGGTTTGCGTTCCATGACTCGGGTATGGAACGCGCGCAACGCGACAGGCTCGGCCATGGCCCGAACCACCGTTCTTCGCCCGGCACTCCGCAGGGCCGATGGCGCCTGCGGCTGCACGGCGCGGCGGCCGTACTGATGCGGCGCGAGTGGCTCCTGGTCCTCGTGGCCCTGGGGCTCGCCGCGGCCGCGGCCGCGATCGTCTACCTGTCGCGCCCGAACACCCTGACGGTGGCGGTCGGCCCCCAGGACGGGCCCGAGGCCGCGCTGATCGAGGCCTATGCGGGCGCCCTCGACCGGGCGCGGGAAGACGTCCGTCTCAAGGTGGTGCGCTACGGCGACGTGCGCGACAGCGCCCTGGCACTCCAGCGCAACAAGGCCGACCTCGCGGTGGTGCGGCCGGACGTGTTCCTGCCCGAGAACGGGCTGACCCTGGCGATCCTGCACGACGAGGCGCTGGTCATCGCGGCGCCGGAGGCGGCCGATCTCGACGACGTGCCGGCCCTGGCGCGCAAGCGGCTCGGCATCGTGGTCCGCCACAGCGCCGACCTGTCGTTCCTCACGAACCTGCTCTCCTTCTACGACCTCGTGCCGGACATCGTGGGCGAGGACGCGCCGGAGGCCGGCCACGCCGCCGAGGCGGAGCCCGGCCACGTAGTCGTGGTGCCGTTGAAGGTCGGCGACGTCACGGCCGCACTCACCGAGAAGCGGGTCGACGCGGTGGCGGTGATCGCGAGCCCGGCCTCCAAGCCGGCGGCCGCGGTCGTCCGCGCCGTCGAGCTGGGCGCGCCGGACCGCAAGATCGGCTTCGTCTCGATCCCGGACGGCGACGCGATCCTGCAGCGCTTCCCCGAGTTGCAGGCGGTGACGATCCCGGCCGGCACCTTCGGCGGCCGCCCGAAGCGGCCCGACGAGGAGGTCAAGACCGTCGGCGCCTCCTATCGCCTGATGGCCCGCGGCACGGTGAGCCGCGTCGCGGTCGCCTCTGCGACGCAGCACCTGTTCGAGTGGCGCTCGCGGCTCGCCTCGACCGCGCCGGTGGCCAAGCTGATGAAGGCGCCGGACTTCGACACGACGGTGGCGGCGACCTCGGCGCGCCTGCCGAACCACCCCGGCGCCGTCGACTATTTCGAGCGCGAGCAGCAGACCTTCCTCGACCGCTACGAGGACTACATCTACCTGTTCGCCTTCTTCGGCGGCACGATCGGCTCCGGCTTCGCGTGGCTCGGCCAGCGCCTCGCCCGCAAGCGCCGGGAGCGGGTCGATTTCGTCCTCGACCGGCTCCTCGACATCATGCGCGAGGTGCGCGCGGCGACCAGCGCCGCCGAACTCGACGCGATCGCGATCGAGACCGACGGGCTGGTGGCGGACGTGGTCTGCTACGCCCGCGAGCGCAGCATCGACGCGCGGACGGTCAGCGCGCTGATCCTGGCCGTCGACGGCGTCCACGCGGCCATCGCCGACGCGCGGCGGCAGACGAGCGAGACCGAGCCCCGGGCGGCGACCCGCAACCGCACGGCCCGGCTGCTCGCCCTCGATCTGCCGGCCGCGGAATAGCGGCGGGCGCCGCATGGCTGGCGGCTTAGGGATATCATGCTAACGGGAACCATGTTCGATCCCGTCGCCGCCCTCGATACGGTTCTCGAGAACCTCGACCGCGAGGCCCGCGAGCCCACGAAGCTCCGGGCCGCGCTGGTGCCGCAGCTGCGCCGGGTGATCGAGGAGGGCCACCGGGCCGCCGAGGCGCAGCTCCTCGAGGACCGCAACGGGCTGCTGTGCGCGCAGACCCTGTCGAATCTCACCGACGCGGTGGTCCGGGCGATCCACGACGCCGTGGTCTGGCGGCTCTATCCCAACGACAACCCGTCGACCGGCGAGCAGCTCGCGGTGGTCGCCACCGGCGGCTACGGCCGGGGCACGATGGCGCCGGGATCGGACATCGATCTGCTGTTCCTGCTGCCCTACAAGCAGACCGCGTGGTCCGAGAGCGTCGTCGAGGGGATGCTCTACGTCCTGTGGGACCTGAAGCTGAAGGTCGGCCACGCCACCCGCTCGGTCGAGGAGTGCCTGCGCGAGGCGCGGGCCGACATGACGATCCGGACGGCCCTCCTGGAGGCGCGGTACCTGTTCGGCACCCGGGTGCTCTACGAGGAGCTCGTGACGCGCTTCGACGCCGAGCTGGTGGTCGGGTCCGCCGCCGAGTTCGTCGAGGCGAAGCTGCGCGAGCGCGACCTGCGCGTCTCCAAGGCCGGCACCTCGCGCTACCTCGTCGAGCCCAACGTCAAGGACGGCAAGGGCGGCCTGCGCGACCTCAACACGCTGTTCTGGATCGCCAAGTACACCTACCGGGTCCGCGACCAGATCGAGCTCGTCAGCGCCGGCCTGTTCACCCCGGAGGAGTACGCGCTGTTCGAGCGCTGCGAGGAGTTCCTGTGGCGGGTGCGCTGCCACATGCACTTCGCCACGAAGCGCGCCGAGGAGCGCCTGTCCTTCGGTCTGCAGCCGCGGATCGCCGAGCGCTTCGGCTACGAGGCCCGGGGCGGCCTCTCCGGCGTCGAGCGCTTCATGAAGGCCTATTTCCGCATCGCCAAGGATGTGGGCGATCTCACCGCCATCGTCTGCGCGGAGTTGGAGGCACGCCACGCCAAGCGCACGCCGGTTCTCGACCGCTGGATCGGCCGGTTCCGCGACCGGTTCCGGGCGACCGCCATGGAGGCGGAGGATTTCTGGATCGACCACGGCCGGGTGAACCTGCGCGCGGAGGACGCCTTCGAGCGCGACCCGGTCAACCTCATCCGGCTGTTCTGGCTCGCCGACCGGCACAACCTCGCGATCCATCCGGACGCCAAGCGGCTGGCCAACCGGTCCCTGCGCCTCGTCAACCCGTCGCTGCGCGTGGACCCCGAGGCGAACCGGCTGTTCGTCGAGATCCTGACCTCGCGGAACGCGCCGGAGGAGGCGCTGCGCGAGATGAACGAGGCGGGCGTGCTCGGCCGCTTCATCCCGGATTTCGGCCGCATCGTCGCGATGATGCAGTTCAACATGTACCACCACTTCACGGTGGACGAGCACCTGCTGCGCACGGTCGGCGTGCTGGCGGACATCGAATCGGGCCGGGCCCAGGAGACCTACCCGCTGGTCTCGCGCCTCGTGCACTCGATCCATAACCGCACCGCGCTCTACGTGGCGATCCTGCTGCACGACATCGCCAAGGGCCGGCCGGAGGACCACTCGATCGCCGGCGCCGCCATCGCCGAGAAGCTCTGCCCGCGCTTCGGCCTGAACCAGGCGGAGACCGAGACGGTGCGCTGGCTCGTGGAGCACCACCTGCTGATGTCGATGACCGCGCAGAGCCGCGACCTCTCGGATGCCAAGACGATCGAGCGCTTCGCCGCGAGCGTGCAGAGCCTGGAGCGGCTGAAGCTCCTGACCATCCTGACGGTGGCCGACATCACCGCCGTCGGCCCCGGCGTCTGGACCGCCTGGAAGGGCACCCTGGTCCGCACCCTGTACGACGAGACCGAGGTCTACCTCTCGGGCGGCCATTCCGAGATCGCCCGCACCGACCGGGTGCGCCTCGTGCAGATGGGCCTGCGGGAACAGCTGCCCGGCTGGGGCTCGGAGGAGTTCGACGCCTACGCGGCCCGCCACAGCCAGGCCTACTGGCTCAAGGTCGACGGCACGCGCCAGCTCAAGAACGCGATCTTCCTGCGCGACGTCGTGCGCGACGGGCGGACCAGCGCGACCGACGTCGCCCTCGATCCCGTCCGGGGCGTGACCGAGATCACGGTCTACTCGCCGGACCATCCCCGCCTGCTCGCCATCGTCACCGGCGCCTGCGCGGCGGCCGGCAGCAACATCGTCGACGCGCAGATCTTCACCACCACGGACGGATTCGCCCTCGACACGATCTTCATCTCGCGCGCCTTCGAGCGGGACGACGACGAGCTGCGTCGGACCAAGCGCATCACCGCGGCGATCGAGCGGGCGCTGAAGGGCGAGATCAAGATCGCCGACCTCGTGGCCGACAAGCACCCGCCGACCAGCACCCGCGCCAAGACCTTCCCGGTGCCGCCGGACGTCATCATCGACAACGCCCTGTCGAGCCGGGAGACCGTGGTGGAGATCACCGGCCTCGACCGGCCGGGCCTGCTCTACGAGCTCACCACGGCCTTCAGCCGGCTGTCGCTCAACATCACGTCGGCGCATGTGGCGACCTTCGGCGAGCGCGCCGTGGACGTCTTCTACGTCACCGACCTCACCGGCACGCGGGTGACGCAGCCCGACCGGCAGGCCGCGATCCGGGCCGCCGTGATGGACGTGTTCGCCCACGACGTCGCGACGCTCAAGGCCGAGGGTCTGGAGGCGCTGGTGGCGGCGCCGCCGCCGCGCGAGGCGTGAGCGTACGGGTTGATTTCGCGGCTCCGTGGCCAGATATCAGCGCCGATTCCACCATCCCTCACCGATTCCCGCCCACGACTGAAACGTGATGACGAGCAACGACATGCCCCAGGATGACCAGCGCCAGACCACGGTCGAAGCCGGTGCCGGCGCGGCCCAGGATCCCGCGCCCGCGGGTCAGGGCAGCGAGTCGGCCACCGTCGATCCGGTCGCGGAGGCCCTGGCCCTGCTGACCGCCGAGCGCGACGAGCTCAAGGACCGGACGCTGCGCACCCTCGCCGAGATGGAGAACCTGCGCCGCCGGACGGAGCGCGAGGTCGCCGACGCGCGCGCCTACGCGGTGACCAACTTCGCCCGGGACGTGCTCAACGTCGCCGACAACATCCGCCGCGCCCTCGACAGCGTTCCGGCCGACGCGAAGGCCACGGCCGACGGCGCCCTGAAGGGGCTGATCGACGGGATCGAGCTCACCGAGCGCGACCTCGGCAAGACCCTCGAGCGCCACGGCGTGAAGATCGTCGAGCCGCAGGGCCAGAAGTTCGACCCGAACCGCCATCAGGCGATGTTCGAGGTGCCGAACGCGGAGGTTCCGGCCGGCACCGTCGTGCAGGTCGTGCAGGCGGGCTACGTCATCGGCGAGCGCGTGCTGCGCCCGGCCCTGGTGGGCGTCGCCAAGGGCGGCCCGAAGGCAGCCGCCAACCCGGCCGACGCCGCCTGAGCGGTCCCGCGGTGCGCCCTACTGGCAGGGCAGCGCCGCGGCGAAATCCGAGATGAACTGCGCGGTCTGGCGGGTCTGGGCCGGCGCGGCCGGATCGCGGGCGACGAGCCCCGCCTCGACGCGGAGGCGGCCGTTGCAGGCGCAGGTCGGCAGCGTTCCCGCGGCCGGCTCGGGCGAGCACGCGTCGTGGTGCGCGCAGGCGAGATCCAGCGCGTCGATCGGCGGGTAGCTGGGCCCGCGGCTGCCGGGGCCGCAGAAATTCCCGTAGATCAGGATGGCGCCGCGCCCGTCGGGCCCGGGTGGCACGATCTCCTGCGCCCGCGCCGGGACGGTGCAGGCCGCGAGCGCGACGGCGAGCAGCATTGTCGTGAGGGAGGTCGAGCTGGGCATGCTCACGGCCGATCCTGTCGGAGAGAATCCGCGGTCCCGCGGGGCTGCACCCGCGCGGTATCCGGCCTCACCGACATCTCTCGGCCGTGGACAGGCTCGCGCGGCCGACAGATTCGCGAAGCCGAATGCAGCGCATTGCGACGCAGCTTGACCGCTCCGTCAAGCTATCGTCCAACGAATATTGCTCAGAATCGGTAATTCACACCGGCCCGAACCACCGCAAACCCGGAGTCCTGTTTGCCGGCACCATAAAACGCCGGAACACTGGCGTTGTAGTACGTGGCGGCGTTCGTTCCGCGGCCGAGATGGAGGTAGAGCGCCTCCACCTTGGCGGAGAGCTTCTCGGTGAAGGCGTACTCGATGCCGCCGCCGGCCGCGTATCCGGTCCGGTCGGTCGACGGCAGGGTGTAGGGGTAGGCGCCCGCGTCGGTCGCGCGCGCCCCGCCGCCGTAAGCGAAACCGCCGGTCCCGTAGACGAGGACCCGGTCGAACGCGTAGCCGAGCCGGGCGCGGACCGTGCCGAAATAGTCGAGGCTCGGTCGGACACTGTAATACGGCGTGGTGCCGAGATAGGCGGCGTCCGCCTTGGCGAAGGCCGCGCCCTGGATGTCGGCCTCGACGCCGACGACGACGCCGGAGCCCGGCGTGAATTGGTAATTGTAGCCGATCTGGCCGCCGCCGGCGAAGCCGCCTGACCGCCCGCCGCCCGTGACGGTGCCGTAGGTCGGATCGGTGAAGCCGCCGCTCCCGGTCGGGAACGCGTATCCCGCATTCACGCCGGCATAGAAGCCCGTCCAGGTGAAGACCGGGAGCGACGGCAGTGGCGGCGGCGCGCGGCGGGGCAGGTCGGCCGCCTGGGCGGCGAGGACCAGGCAGCCGCATGCGGCGCCCGCGAGGGCTGCGGAGGTTCGTGCGTTCATGGAAATCTCGTTCGGCGCGCGGCGGAGCCGCGGGATCAGAGGGCCAGGAGGAGCAGCCCGACGACGGTCACGGACAGGATCAGGCAGAGAGCGAGATCGAGAATGGCCGCTCCACCGCAGGTCGGCGCGGTTCGTGCGCGGTCGATACCGGACAGGGCGATCAAGAGCGGACCTCGCGGTTCTCTCCCGTGCGTGCCGCGACCCTCAGGGTTCTCGCGGCGCGTCGGGGCCCGACGGCGCCCGAGGGTGCCGCCGCCCCGCCTGAGGGGGTGGCGGGAGCGGCGGCCTGCGGCGCCCTCGGTGAACCTGCGCGGTGGACCGTTTCCGCGACGGCGACCCCGAGGACGGGCAGTGTGAGCGCGGCGACGACGCAGACGAGGCGTCGGAGCCGCGGAAGGGGATCACTCAGCCTTGCCCGTCGCGCCTGGGCGGTGGGAAGCGTGAGCGGCGGCAGGGGCCTCGGCACGAGCGTTCGCGTATCAATCGTCATCGGCCGGCCCCGCATTTCGTGGGAAATTTGACCACGAAGCCGTTTTACGTGTGCAAAAATCCCACGTCAACGCGAAATTGAGGGACCAGCGTGCGCCTTCGCACGCGGTGGGATTGTGTCCCACAGCATGAGCGGTCACGATGCGGCCATGTCTGATACTGCCGATACACCGCGGGAGGGCGCCAGCCTGCACGCGCCGCTGGCACGGCTGCTGCGTCCCCTCGTGCGCCTGCTCGTCGCCCGCGGCATCACCTTCCCGGCGCTCACCGACCTGCTGCGCGAGCTCTACGTGAACGTCGCCGAGTACGACTTCGCCCTCGCCGGAAAGGAGCAGACCGACAGCCGCGTCTCCCTGCTCACCGGCATCCACCGCAAGGAGGTCCGGCGCCTGCGAGGCGCCGGTGCTCCGGTCAGCGCCGTCCCGGCGGTCGTCTCCCGCACCAGCCGGATCATCGCCCGCTGGATCGCCGACCCGGCCTTCACCGACGCGCAGGGGCAGCCCCTGAAACTTCCGCGCACGGCCGAGGGCGGCGCACCCTCGTTCGAGTCGCTGGTCGCGGGCGTGACGCGGGACCTGCGGCCGCGCGCCGTCCTCGACGAGTGGCTCGATCGCGGGCTGGCCTTCACGGATCCGCAGGACCGGATCGTGCTGGCCGAGGCCGCCTACGTACCGAGGGGCGACGGCGCCGAGGGGCCCCAGCTCTACTATTTCGGCCGCAACCTGCACGACCATATCGCGGCCGCCGTCGCCAACATCTTCGGAGACGCGCCGCGCTTCCTCGAGCGGGCGGTCCACTACGACGGGCTGTCCAAGGACCTCGCGACCCGGCTCGAGGCGCGCGCCCGCGAGATCGCCATGGAGGCGCTGCAGCAGGCCAACCGGGAAGCGCACGCCGCCTGCCAGACCGATCCCGGCGGCACGCATCGCTGGAACTTCGGCCTGTACGTCTACACCGAAGCGGCGCCGCCGGCGCGGCGAGCGGACGAGCGGTGAGAGGCCGGCCGGTGCGCGCCACACTCAACCGCCGGTTCGTCCTGCGCCTCCTCGCGGGCGCCGCGACCGTGCTGCCCGGCACCGTCCGGTCGCAGGAATCCCCGCGCGATCAGGGCATCGGCGGGACCGGCATGATGCGGACCGACGCGCCGAAGAGCGGGCCCCTCGGCGAGGGCGACCGCGGCATCGGCGGCACCGGCGTGATCGGCACGATCCGACGCTTCGGCTCGATCGTCGTCAACGACCTGCGCATTGCCTATCCGCCCGAGGTGGAGGTGCATATCGACGGCACGGCCGCGAAGGCCGCCGACCTGAAGATCGGTCAGGTCGTCCACGTGGTGGCGCGGCCCGAGGGCGGCGGACTCGCCACGGGGCGGATCGACGTCACGAGCGAAGTGGTCGGGACGGTGGAATCGGTCGCGCCTGGGCGGCTCGTAGTGCTCGGCCAGCGGGTCTCGACCACGGGTCTCGGCGGCGCGTGGCAGCCGGGCGCGCGGGTCGCCGTGAGCGGGCTGCGCCGGCCCGACGGCGTGATCGTGGCGAGCCTGATCGAGCCGCGGGACACCGGGCCCGACCGCGTCGCCGGCCCGGTGCGGCGGGTCGCGGGCGGCCTCGGGATCGGCGGCCTCCGCCTCGCGGGCGCCGACGCCCTGCCGCCGGGCCGGCGCGCCCTGGTGACGGGCCGTGCGGCGAACGGTGTGCTCACCGTGACCAACGCCGCGCAGGTCGGCCTGCCCTTCCCGCCGGGTCTGATACAGGTCTCGATCGAGGCCTATATCGGCCGGGATAGCGGTAGGCTCGACGTCGGCGCGGGCTACGCCGTCGCGGGTCGTCCGGGCGCGCAGGTTCCGCGCACCGGAAGCGTGCGGGCGGTGCTGACCGCGGCGATCGCGCGGGACGGGGACCTGACGGTGGAGCGGCTGCGGATCGAGGACCGCATCGCGCCCGAGCCGCAGCGGCCGGACGCCCCGCGGTTCGAGCGGGAGCGCGACCGGCTCGACCTCCGCAACCTCCCCGACGAGGCGCCCGGCCGCTTCGGCGCCGAGCCCGGAGGCCGCCAGGGCGGCCTGGGCGGCATCGGCGAACCGCGCGGCCCCGCGATCGACACCCGGCCGGGGGGCGCGGTCGTCCCCGGATCGGAGGGCACCGGCGGATTCGGAGCGCCGCGCGGCGGCTTCGGCGGCACGCCGCCGGCAGGCCCCGGGGCGTTCCCGGGCGGCCCCGGGGGCCTCGGCGGTCCGCCCGGAGGCCCCGGCCCGGGCCCGGGCGGGGGCGGTTTCGGCGGCGGTTTCGGCGGCCCTGGCGGCGGTCGACGCTAGCGCCGCCCCCGGCCACGTCGGGACAGTGACGATCGCCGAGCCCGTCTTGAGCGAGGCGCGGTTCCCCTCTCCCGCACGGGAGCGGGGCAAGTCGCGGCTGTCTCGACCGGAGGCACCTTTCCTCCGGACCGTCGCACTACGAAAGGGAACGGCCCTGGGGCAGACCGCACGGAGCACCGGAGGCGCGGGACTTCAGGCCTCCGCCTCCCGGTCGAGCAGCGCGCGCTTGCGCGCGACGCCCCAGCGATAGCCCGACAGGGCACCGTCCGAGCGCACGACGCGGTGGCAGGGGATGGCCACCGCGACGGGGTTCGCCCCGCAGGCCTGCGCGACCGCGCGCGTCGCCGTCGGCAGGCCGATCGCCCGGGCGATCTCCGCGTAGGTCGCGGTGGATCCCACCGGGATCTTGCGCAGCGCCGTCCAGACCCGCTGCTGGAACGCCGTGCCGCGGATGTCGAGGGGCAGGTCGAGGCCGCTGCCCGGCGCCTCGACGAGACCGATGACCCGCGCCATCCAGCCCTCGAAGGCCGGGTCGCCGCCCTCGATCTCCGCGGCGGGGAAGCGGTCCTGGAGATCGTGCAGGAGCGGCTCGGGCGCGTCCCCGAGGAGGATCGCGCAGACGCCCGCCTCGGTGGCGGCGACGAGGATCGCGCCGAGGCTGCAGGCGCCGATGCCGAACCGGATGCGCAGGCCCGCGCCGCCCGTCCGGTAGGCGGCGGGCGCCATGCCGAGCCGCGGCGCGCCCGCCGCGTAGAACCGGCTCGCGGCGCCGTAGCCGGCCTCGTACAGCGCCTCCGTCACCGAGGCGGCCCCGGGCAGCCGCCGCGCCACGGCGGCGGCACGGTGGGCGGCCGCGTAGGCTCTGGGGGTCACGCCGGTGGCGTCCTTGAACACCCGGTGGAAGTGGTAGGCGCTCAGGCCGGCGGCGCGGGCGAGCGCGGCGAGGGACGGAACCGTCTCCGCCGTCTCGATCAGGCGGCAGGCGCGGGCGACCGCCTCGGCCCGGCGCTCGGCGAGGGCGGGCTCGTCCGGGCGGCAGCGGCGGCACGGCCGGAAGCCGGCAGCCTCGGCCTCGGCGCAGGTCCGGTGGAAGCTGACATTCTCGGGCCGCGCCGCGCGCGCGGCGCAGCTCGGGCGGCAGTACACGCCCGTGGTGCGGACCGCGTACACGAAGGTGCCGTCGGCCCGCGGGTCGCGGGCGGCGAGGGCGGCCCAGCGCTCGGCGTCGCCGGGGTCTGTCGCGGGAACGGGGCTCATGGCAGCCGTACTATGCGGCTTGGCGCGGGCGTTGAGGAGGGGCATGACGGGGCCTGCCGGGTGGTGGATGACGCGTGCGGCACTCTGCCGGTCCGCCGCCGCTCCGGCATCCCGCGCCTTGCGGCCGAATTCGACATCGGCGGCCGCCGGAACGGGCGACCCGCCTCACGAGTGCGTCATGGCTTCGAGCACGCCCGATCACATCCATGTCGGCCAGGACGGCTGGCTGTTCCTGAAGACGGGAACGAACGACGTGCTCGGCCAGTACGAGCGGCCGGGGGAGACGACCGAGCTGATCTGGCAGTGGCGCAGCCTCGTGACGACGCGGGAGCGGCGCCTGCGCGCCCAGGGGATCCTGTACCGCCACGTCGTCGCCCCGGAGAAGCTGATGATCTACGATCACCGGCTCGACGGGCTCACCATCCGGCCGGGCGCGTCGCCGGCCTACCGCCTCCTCCACAGCGAGCCCCCGGCGGGCCGCTTCCCGGGTCCGGTCGGGCTGTACGCGGCCTGGCGCCGGCGGAAGCGCTGGCGGCAGACCTGCATCGATCTGGTGACGCCGATGCGGGCGCAGCGCGACGCGGCCGACCTCTACTGCCGGACCGACACCCACTGGTCCGCCGACGGCTGCTATCTCGCCTACGCGGAGATCTGCCGGGCGCTGGGCGCCGAGCCGCGGCAGGACCTGCGAGAGCGGCCGTCCTTCGAGACCGACCACGACGGCGATCTGGGGAGCGCCTTCGATCCACCCCGGCGGGCGCGCTCGCGCACCGTCCTGATGCAGCAGGACGCGGTCCGGACCTACGGCAGCCCGATCGTCGAGGCCCGGGAGAAGGCCGGCCTGCTGCACACGCTGCATGTCGGTGCGCACGTGATCTACGGGAACACCGAGGCCACCGACCCGCGCCGGCTGGTCTTGTTCGGCGATTCCTTCTCGCACGTCATGCCGTACATGCTGACGATCATGCTGGCCGAGACGTTCCGCGAGGTGCACTTCGTCTGGAGCACCTCGCTGGACTGGCCGTATATCGAGCGCGTCCGGCCCGACATCGTGCTGACCGAGGTGGCCGAGCGCTTCATGGTGCAGCTGCCCGACGACACCTTCTCGGTGGAGCGCTACGCGCAGGACCGCTTCGGGGCCGAACTCGCCGCCGCGGGCGCCTGACGGGCGAGCCCGGAACTCCGGAGGGCGAACACGCCGCCACCCCCGACTTCGCCAGTCCGGGATTGCCGAGCGGGATCCGGAGCGCGAGCGGGCGCCCGGCATGGCTGAGACCGGAACTGTCCGTTCCCGGCTCGCCGGCCGTGCCCCTCACGCCTGCAGCTTGGCCACCAGCGCGTCCGACAGGGCGAAGTTCACGTAGACGTTCTGGACGTCGTCCTGATCCTCGATCACCTCGACGAGGCGGATGAGCTTCTCGCCGGTCTCGTCGTCGACATTGATGGTGTTCTGCGCCTTCCAGATCAGGCCCGTGCGCGCGGGCTCGCCGAAGTGCGCCTCGAGGGCCTTGGTGACCTCGCCGTAGGAATCCTGGGCGCAGATGACCTCGTGTCCGTCCTCGCCGGAGCTGACGTCGTCGGCGCCGGCCTCGATCGCCGCCTCCAGCATCGTGTCGGCGTCGGCCACGGAGGCCGGGTAGGCGATCACGCCGACGCGGTCGAACATGAAGGCGACGGCCCCGGTCTCGGCGAGGCTGCCGCCGGACTTGGTGAAGGCCGAGCGCACGTCCGAGGCGGTGCGGTTGCGGTTGTCGGTTTGTGCCTCGACGATCAGCGCGGCGCCGCCGGGCCCGTAGCCCTCGTAGCGGATGTCCTCATAGTTCTCGCCGTCGGCGCCGGCGGCCTTCTTGATGGCGCGCTCGATATTGTCCTTGGGCATGTTCTCGGCGCGGGCCGCCAGGATCGCGGCGCGCAGGCGCGGGTTCATCGCCGGGTCGGGCGTACCGAGCTTGGCCGCCACCGTGATCTCGCGGGCGAGCTTGCCGAACACCTTCGAGCGGACCGCGTCCACCCGGCCCTTCCGGTGCATGATGTTCTTGAACTGCGAATGGCCTGCCATGACGGTTCGGACTTTTGTTCGTTGGCGCGGGCGGGCGTGCGGGACCCCGCCGTCGCGGCTGTGAGGTCGCGCCGTATATAGGCCGCCGCCTTCGGACGAAGCAACGCGGCCGGTGCCGGTCGGCGCGACGCGGGTCGACACGGCCCCGCGGGCTTCGCAATCCCGTGACCGCGGAAAAAGTCGCCGTCTCGGGCGTTGGCGCTGGACTTCACGCGCAGCTGGGAACCCGATGTCGAGCCGGAACGGACGCAGCACGGTCATGGTCACGGGCGCGAGCGCCGGCGTCGGCCGGGCTGTCGCCCACGAATTCGCCCGGCACGGCTGGAACGTGGGGCTGATCGCGCGCGGCCCGGCGGGGCTGAGGGGCACGGTCCGCGATGTCGAGCGGGCCGGCGGCCGGGCCCTGGCCTTTGCGGCCGACGTCGCCGACGCGGAGGCCGTCGCCCAGGCCGCCGACGCGCTGGCCGAGGCGTTCGGCGGCATCGACGTCTGGGTCAACAACGCGATGGTGACGGTCTACGCGCCCGTTCAGGAGACGAGCCCGGACGAGTTCCACCGCGCCACCGCGGTGACCTATCTGGGGCAGGTGCACGGCACGCTGGCGGCCCTCCGCCACATGGTCCCGCGCGACCGGGGCACGATCGTGCATGTCGGCTCGGCGCTCGCCTACCGGTCGATCCCGCTCCAGGCAAGCTACTGCGCCGCCAAGGCCGCCGTGCGGGGCTTCGTTGATTCCCTGCGCAGCGAGCTGCTCCACGACCGCAGCCGAGTCCGCCTGACGATGGTACAGCTTCCGGCCGTGAACACGCCGCAATTCGACTGGGCGCGCTCGCGGCTGCCACGCAAGCTCGAGCCGGTGCCGCCGATCTACCAGCCGGAGGCCATCGCCCGGCACGTCTTCCGGGCGGCGCACGACGCGCCCCGGGAAGTGTGGATCGGGGCCTCGGCCTGGAAGGCGATCATCGGAAACATGCTGATCCCGGGCTGGATCGACGGCTACCTCGCCCGGCACGGCTATCGCGGGGAGATGACCGGCGTGCAGGCGCAGAAGAACCGACCCGACAACCTCTACGACCCGGTGGACACCGATCCCGGCGCCCACGGCCGCTTCGACGCCCGCGCGACCAGCGACGTCGCCGCGGCCGACCCGCGCTGGCTCAAGTTCGGGATCGCGGCCGCGCTCGGCCTCGTGGCCGGGACGATGCTGTTCGCCACCGAGGCGCACGGGCGGGCGGACGCCCGCGCCGATCGCCGGCCGGGCAGACGCTAGGACACGGGCCAACGCGGGTTTCAAGGAGGATCCGATGCCGGGCACGAACCGTCGCGATCTGGTGCGGGCCGCGCTCGCCGGAGGAGCCGTCCTGGGTCTCGGCGGCCGCGCCCGCGCCACCGCACCCTTCGGCGGAGCGCAGGCGCCGGGCTTCTACCGGACACGTATCGGCAGCTGCGAGGTCACGATCCTCAACGACGGGGCGCGCAGCTTCCCGATGCCGGACCGCTTCGTGCGCAACGTTCCCCGGGACGAGGCGCTCGGCGCCGCGCGGGCGGCCTACATGCCCCCCGGCCAAGTGACGGTGCCGTTCAACCCGACGCTGATCAACACGGGCGCGAAGCTCGTCCTGATCGATACCGGCAACGGCTCGGTGCCGGGCGCGCCCGTCGGCCGCCTCGCGGCGAACCTCGCGGCGGCCGGGATCAGGCCCGAGGACATCGATCTCGTCCTGCTCTCGCACCTCCATCCCGACCACACGAACGGCCTCAAGCGGGCGGACGGGTCCCTCGCCTTCGCGAACGCCGAGATCCGGGCCGCCGCACCCGACTGGGCGTTCTGGATGAGCGACGCCAACATGGCCCGCGCCGCCGACCCGGTGACGCAGGGCTACTTCGCCAACACCCGCCGGGTGCTCGGCGACCTGAAGGACCGGATCGGCACCTTCGCGTGGGACGAGGAGATCGTGCCCGGGATCACCGCCCTCGCCGCCCCCGGCCACACGCCGGGCCACACGGCCTTCGCGGTCGCCTCGGGTGCGGACCGTCTGCTGATCCAGTCCGACGTGACCAACATCCCGGCCTTCTTCCTGCAGCACCCGGACTGGCACGTGATGTACGATCACGACGCCGATCAGGCCCAGGCGACGCGCCACCGCTTCTACGACACGGCCGCGTCCGAGAGGGCCCTCGTGGTCGGCTACCACTTCCCCTTCCCGTCGCTCGGCCACGTGGAACGGGACGGACCGGGCTACCGGCTCGTGCCCATCGCCTGGGCTGGCACGCTCTGACCGTCCTGGGATTCGTGCCACCGGATCAGGGAGGCCAGATCCACGACCCCGCCCGGCCATTCGACGCCCGCGAGGTGCCGGTGCGGCCGGTCCGGCTCGCCGAGATCCGAGACGGCCGAGAAAGCGCCGTCGAGCCGGTGGCTCTCGGTGTAGCGGCTCCGGGTCGCCAGGACCGGCAGCCCGGCGGCCTGGGCCGAGCTGATGCCGGCGGCCGAATCCTCGAAGGCCACCGCCTCGGAGGCCGGGATCTCCAGGCCGGCGAGCGCCAGCAGGAACACGTCGGGGGCGGGCTTCTTGCGGCTCGCCTCGTCGCCGGCCGCGATCACGTCGAAGGGCGCTGCGTCCGGCGGGAAATTGGCGGCGAGGAGCCGGTCGACGTTCGGGCGGCTCGTCGTGGTGGCCACCGCGAGCCGGATTCCCGCGGCCCGGGCCTCGGCGATCAGCCGGGCGATCCCGGGGCGCAGCGGCAGGCCGTTCCGCGCGACGAGGTCGCCGTAGGCGCGCGTCTTGATGGCGTGGATCTCCGGCGCGCGGGCGTGGAGTGCGGCGGCCTCCGCCGGGTGCTCGGTGTCGATGTAGTGGGCGAGCCGCTCCTTGCCGCCCATGACGGCGAGCAGGTCCGCGTAGAGCGCCTCGTCCCACCGCCAGGGCAGGCCGAGCTCCGCGAAGGCGCGGTTGAACGCCTGCCGGTGCAGGTCCTCGGTCTCGGCGAGGGTCCCGTCGACGTCGAAGATCAGCGCCCTCAGCACGACAGGTCGCGACCGGAGGCGCCCTCCGCGCCCTCGCGGATCGCCGCGATGCGCTCGGCGTAGGCGCCCGGGCCGCCGCTGAAGACCGCGTTGCCGGCCACGAACGTGTCGGCCCCGGCGCGGCTCGCGACCTTGACCGTCTCGGGGTCGATCCCGCCGTCGACCTGGATGCGGATGTCCCGGCCCGCCACCATGGCGCGCACCCGCGCCACCGATTCCATAGCGCCCTTGATGAAGCTCTGGCCGCCGAAGCCGGGATTGACGGTCATCACCAGCACGAGATCCACGAGGTCGAGCACCGGCTCGACCATGGCGGCCGGCGTGCCCGGGTTGATCGCCACGCCGGCGCGCTTGCCGAGGTCGCGGATGGTCTGGAGCGAGCGGTGGATGTGCGGCCCGGCCTCGGCATGGACCGTGATGCCGTCGGCCCCCGCCTGCGCGAAGGCCGCGAGGTACGGATCGGCCGGCGCGATCATCAGGTGCACGTCGAAGTACTTCTGCGTGTGCGGCCGGAGCGCTTTCACCACCGGCGGCCCGAAGGTGATGTTGGGCACGAAATGCCCGTCCATCACGTCGAGATGGATCCAGTCGGCCCCGGCCGCGTCCACGGCGCGGGTCTCCTCGGCCAGCTTCGAGAAGTCGGCGGACAGGATCGACGGGGCGATGACGGGTGCGAGCATGGGAGGCTTTCGGGGTCGGCTCAGGCCAGCCGGCGGCGGCGCTCGACGAGCTGCATGATCATCGGCGTCAGGATCAGCTGCATCGCCAGGTCGAGCTTGCCGCCGGGGATCACGATGGAGTTGGCCCGGCTCATGAAACTGTCGTGAATCATGGAGACGAGATACGAGAAGTCGATCCCCTTCGGGTCCTTGAAGCGGATCACGACCATCGATTCGTCGGCGGTGGGAATCCAGCGGGCGATGAACGGGTTCGACGTGTCGACCGTCGGCACCCGCTGGAAGTTGATGTCGGTGAAGGAGAATTGCGGGCAGATAGTCTGCACGTAGTCGGGCATGCGCCGCAGGATCACGTCGGTCACCGCCTCGGTGGAGTAGCCGCGGAACGAGCGGTCCCGGTGCAGCTTCTGGATCCATTCGAGGTTGATCACGGGCACGACGCCGATCTTCAGGTCGGCGTAGCGGGCGATGTCGACGTCCGGGTCGGCCACGCAGCCGTGCAGGCCCTCGTAGAACAGGAGGTCGGAATCGGGCGGGAACGTCTCCCAGTCTGAGAAGCTGCCCTCCGGGATGCCGTAGGCCTGCGCGTCGTGCTGGTCGTGGGCGTAGTGACGGGTCCGGCCGGTGCCGGACTCGGCGTAGCTGCGGAACACCGCCTCCAGCTCGGGCAGGAGGTTGGCCCGCGGCGCGAAGTGGGACAGCGTCGGCTCGTTCGCCATCATCGCCCGCATCGTGTCGCGGTCGAAGGCGTGGAAGCCGTCACCCTCGATGAAGACCGCCCGCACGTCCTCGCGGCGGAAGATCTGCTCGAAGGTGTTGCGCACCGAGGTGGTCCCGGCCCCGGAGGAGCCGGTCACCGAGATGATGGGGTGCCGCGCCGACATGCCTTTACGACTTCACGGTGCGGCTATGACCGCATCAGTCCGCGCTGGCCGAAGAGCGGCGAGCGGCCGGCATCGGGCTTGCCGCCGGCATAGTAGGTGGCGACGCACGCCACTTCCTCGGTGGAGCCGCAGACCAGCGGCGCCCGCTCGTGGATCCCGGTGGCCACGAGGTCGAGGATCCGCGTCTGGCCGTCGGTGGCCGCGCCGCCGGCCTGCTCGACCAGCATGGCCACGGGCGCGACCTCGTAGAGCAGCCGCAGGCGGCCGCGGGCGTAGTTCTTCCGGGCGTCGCCCGGGTAGAGGAACACACCGCCGCGGGTCAGCACGCGCTGGATGTCGGCCACCAGCGAGGCGAGCCAGCGCATGTTGTAGTCCTTGTCGCGCGGCCCCTCGGTGCCGCGCTGGCAATCCTCGATATAGGCCTTCACCGGCGCGTCCCAGTGCCGAGCGTTGGAGGCGTTGATGGCGAATTCCTTGGTGGAGGCCGGCACCGACATCGCCGGGTTCGTCAGCTTGAACCGGCCCTCGGCGCGGTCGAGCACGTAGGACTGGGTGCCGTCGCCGAGCGTCAGGATCAGCGCCGTGGCCGGACCGTAGGTGACGAAGCCCGCGGCGATCTGCGTCGAGCCGGGGGTGGTGAACGAGGCCAGCGGGTTCGCCGGATCCTTGATCGACGGCCGGATGCCGAAGATCATGCCGACAGCCATGTTCACGCCGATGTTGGAGGAGCCGTCGAGGGGGTCGATGGCGACGGCGAGCGGGGCGTCCGGGTTCAGACGCATCACCTCCTCGGCCTCCTCGGAGGCGACCTCGGCGACCGGCGCGCCCCGCAGCGCCGCGGTCACGCTCTCGTGAGCGATGACGTCGAGGGCCTTCTGGACGTCGCCGTCGCTGTTGTGATCGCCGGCCGCCGCGAGGTCGCCACCGAGCGCGCCGCGCCCGATCCGCTCGCTGATCTCCACCGCCGACCGCGCCACGGCCGCGATCACCGCGGCGGAGTCCTTCAGCGCCGGATTGGCGTCCACGGCCTGCGCCAGGCAGGTCTCGAGGGGCGTCCCGATCGCCGCTGAAATTGTCATCGGCCTACTCCTCCTGCTCGGATCCCGTCCGCGGGGATCGCGCGTTCCGCGCCGGCTCTGTAGCGGCCGCTTGGCTGCCAAGATAGCGGTCTCTGTCTCCGGATCGACAGGAACCCGCGGCGGGGCCTTCAAGATTTCTGTGCGATCTTGTGCCATAGGACGAAAAAAACGAGATGTCCGCCATGCGCAACCTCTCCCTCAAGCAGCTTCAGGCGGTCGCTGCCGTTGCCCGCCTCGGCACCATGACCCGGGCTGCGCAGGAGCTGAACGTCACCTCGGCCGCCCTCTACGCGCGCATCCGCCAGCTGGAGGAGGAGGCCGGGCTGCTGCTGTTCGACCGGACGCCGGGGGGCCTCAAGCCGACGGATGCCGGCCGCGAGATGCTCTGGGCGATCGACAGCATCAACACGGTGCTGGAGACCTGCACGGACCGCCTGCGCACCCTGCGCGGCGCGGAGGGCGGCCGCGTGGCGCTCGGGGTCGTCTCCACCGCCAAGTACTTCGCCCCGCAGGTGATCGCGGGCTTCGTCAAGAAGCATCCCGGCGTCGAGATCAGCCTGTCGGTGCGCAACCGCGGCCAGACCGTGGAGGCGCTGCGCGGCTACGAGATCGACTTCGCCCTGATGGGCCGCCCGCCCCGGGACTTCCCGATCGAGGCCGCCACCTTCGGGCCGCACCCGATCGTGCTGATCGCGCCGCCCGGCCACCCGCTGGCGGGCCGGACCGACCTGAACCGCGAGGACCTCGCGGACCAGCCGTTCTTCCTCCGCGAAGAGGGCTCGGGCACCCGCATGGTCTTCGAGGAGTTCATGAGCGGCGTCCTGGTCAAGCGGGCGCCGCTGGACATCGACACCGGGTCGAACGAGACGATCAAGCAGGCGGTGATGGCCGGGCTCGGGATCGCGCTGCTCTCGGTGCACTCCGTGGCGGCCGAGCTGGAGAGCGGGCGCCTCGTCCTCCTCAACGTCAGGGGCCTGCCGATCCGGCGCGACTGGTACGCGGTCCGGCGCGCCGACAAGGTGCTGGGCCCGGCCGCCTCCGCGGTCTGGTCCTACCTGATGTCGGAGGGCGCGCGCTGCCTGCCGGGCGTCGCCCAGAGCGGTCTGGTGCTGGCGGGAGCCAAGGCGTGAGCGCCGCTGCCGGCGTCGTCGTGGCCGGGGCCGGGCAGGCCGGCTTCCAGCTCGCCGCGTCCCTGCGGGAGGGCGGGTTCCGCGACCCGATCACCCTGGTGGGCGACGAGACCGCCCTGCCCTACCAGCGGCCGCCCCTCTCGAAGGCCTACCTCGCCGGCAAGACCGACCGGGAGGGCCTGTTCCTGCGCCCGCCCGGCTTCTTCGCCGAGCACGCCATCGCGCACCGCCCGGGGCTCCGCGCCGTCGCGGTCGACCGGGACGCGCGCCGCCTGCAGCTCTCGGACGGCACCGACCTCCCCTACGACCACCTCGTGCTCGCCACCGGCGCGCGCAACCGTCCCCTGCCGGTCCCTGGCGCCGAACTCGCGGGCGTGCGCCAGCTGCGCGGCCTCGCGGATGCCGACGCCCTGAAGGCGGCGGTCGCCGAGGCCCGGGCGATCGTGGTCATCGGGGCCGGCTTCATCGGGCTCGAATTCGCCGCCGTCGCGGCCGCGCGCGGCCTGCCGGTGACGGTGATCGAGGCGGCCGAGCAGCCCATGGCCCGGGCGGTCTCGTCCGAGATGGGCGAATTCTTCCGCCGCGCCCACGCCGCGCTGGGCGTGCGCTTCGCCTTCGGGGCCGGCGTGACGGCGATCGTCGGGCGGGACGGCCGCGCCACCGGCGTCGCCCTGGCGGACGGCAGCGAACGCGCGGCCGACCTGATCCTCGTCGGGATCGGCGTCCTGCCGAACCGGGAACTCGCCGCGGAGGCCGGCCTGCCGGCCGAGGACGGCGTGCGGGTCGACGCGTTCCTGGCGACGCCCGACCCGGCCATCTCGGCGATCGGCGACTGCGCCCGCTTCCCCATCCCCTTCGCCCACGGGCTGACGCCGGACGGGACGGTGCGGATCGAGTCCGTGCAGAACGCCATCGACCAGGGCCGCTGCCTCGCGGCGCGCCTCACCGGCAAGCCCGCCGCCTACGGCGCGCTGCCGTGGTTCTGGAGCGACCAGGGTCCGCACAAGCTGCAGATCGCGGGCCTGTCGGGATCCGGCGATGCCGGCGTCGTCCGCGGGACCGGCGACGCGTTCTCGGTCTTCCGCTTCCGCGACGGGCGCCTGAGCGCGGTGGAATCCGTCGACCGCGCGGGCGACCACATGATCGCGCGGCGCCTGCTCGCGGCCGGGACGCCGCTGACGCCCGACCAAGCGGCCGATCCGGACTTCGACCTGAAGGGGCTGGCGATGGGGCGGGTCTGAGAGCTGCTCCGCGTCATCGCGAGCGTAGCGAAGCGACCCAGAGCAGCGCGACATCGGGAGGCGTGGCGCGACACTGGATTGCTTCGCTGCGCTCGCAAGGACGACCTCGCGCGGTTCAGACTAACTCTCGGAAAACCATGGAACGGCTGGACGCCGCTTTGAATCGTCCGAGCACCATGCCCTTTCCCCGGCGCATGGAGCACCAGCGGAATGCGACCCGGGATCCAGCGCGAAACGTCGCGAAGCGTCGATATGCGGTGCCGCTTTCGCGGCGCTTCGTGCGCTGGTTCCCGGATCGCCTTCCACTGCGTTGCGGGCGTCCGGGAAAAGGCGCGCTCAGCCGGTAAACGGGACTGGTCCCGGCTTCTGCCGCAGGGCGATGGCGGTGGCGATCCCGAGCGCCAGGATGGTGACGGCGCATCCGAGCAGCGCCCCGAGCTGCCCGAACCGGAGCAGCGCCTGCCCGATCACCGCGACGCCGAGCGCCTGGCCGCAGAAGAACGAGAAGGCGTGGAGCGCCACCGCGGAGGCGCGGGCCTTGGGCGCGACCTCGGTGACCTGCGTCTGGTAGGTGTTGTGCAGCATGTAGAAGCCGAGGCCCATGGCGGTGAGCGCGGCGCAGTCGACCTGCCAGGAGCCCGCCAGCCCGACCACGGTGAGCGATGCGCCGCAGATCAGGCCGCCGCCGATCAGCATCCGCGGCAGGCCGAGCAGCCGCACCAGCAGCCCGACCAGGGCCGAGTAGAGCAGGCCGCCGACCGCGAACCCCGCCAGCACCAGCCCGGCCTCGCGCGGGCCGCCCTCGCCCCGCGCCTCGATCAGCGGAGCGAGGTGCGGGAACACGCCGAAGATCGCGATGGCCTCGATGAACACCGCCGAGAACAGCACCCGCGCCCGGGGATTGCCCAGGATCGTGCGGTAGCGCGTCACCGCCTCGCCGAAGGCGGGGCGGCGGGCCGGGGCCCGGCCGGCCCGGTCGAAGCCGAGGACGGTCGCCGCGCAGGCCAGGGCCGCCACCGCGGCGGTGACCGCGAAGACGCCGCGCCAGCCGATCGCCGCCTCGATCAGGCCCGCGAAGGTCGAGCCCGAGAGCTGGCCGAGGATCACCGCCACGAGGAAGCGCCCGATCGCCACCTGGCGACCCTCCATCGGCACGCGGTCGCCCAGGAGCGCGAGCGAGAGCGGGATGCAGCCGCCCGCGGCCGCCCCCGCCAGCATGCGCAGGCCGAACAGGCTGCCGATGTCCGGCGCGACGCTGCACAGGGTCAGCGCCACGGCGAGCACCGCGAGGCAGGTGCTCATCACCCGCTCCTTGCCGAGCGCGTCGCCGATCGGGCCGAGCACCGGCTGGATGAACGCGTAGGGCAGTGCGAAGGCGGTGGAGAGGAGCGCCACCGTGTGGGCGTCGCTCGCGAGATCCCGGGCGAGCACGCCGACGAGGGGCTCGACCGAGCGGAGCGCGAAGGTGCTGCCGAACCCCGCGCAGGCCAGCACGACGATCAGGCGCGGGATCGACGTGGCCGGCGCCGCGGCGACGGCCGCGCTGGACGGGAGAGCCGGCTCTGTGCTGTCGGTCATGGCACGCTTCGCGAGGCGGGCGGGATCAGACCCGCGGCATCGCATCTCCCTCGCCGGAGCGGAACCCCGCCGCGCGACAGATCAGTGCGCGTAGAACGCGGGATCCGGATTGTCGGTCGGGTGCGCGAAGGCCCAGCGCAGGGCCGACGACAGCGGCACGCTGTAGTTGAGGCCGCGCGGCGGCACGGGCTTCAGGAACCAGCGGTCGTAGAGCACCGTGATCTCGGGGCTCCGGTAGAGATCGGCCGTCGCCCGGTCGACCACCGCCTTGAAGGCCGGATCGTCCTTGCGCAGCATGATCCCGTAGGGCTCCGGATTGGACAGGGTCTCGTCGCTGACCGCGTAGGCGGCGGGCTCCTTGGACTGGGCCGCGACCACGCTGAGCTGGACGTCGTCCATGACGAAGGCCGAGGCCCGGCCGGTCTCGACCATGAGGAACCCCTCCGGGACGTCCTTGGCGGCGATCACCGTGATGCCGAGCTTGCGCTCGTTGTTGGCCTTGATCAGCATCAGGATGTTGGTCGAGCCGGCGACCGACGAGACCGTCTTGCCGCGCAGGTCGTCCAGGCTGGCCACGTGCTGGTCCTTCCGGGAGACGAAGCGGGTCGCCGTGAGGAAGTGCGTGTTGGTGAAGTCCACCTGCTTCTTGCGCTCGGCGTTGTTCGTCGTCGTCCCGCATTCGAGATCGATCGTGCCGTTGGTCATCAGCGGGATGCGTGAGGAGGAGTTGACGAACTCCATCCCGACCTCGAGGCCCGGCATCTTCAGTTCGCGCTTCACCGCGTCGGCGATCCTCAGGCAGATGTCCACCGCGAAGCCGACGACCTTCTGGTTCTGGTCTAGGTAGCTGAACGGGGTCGCGGTATCGCGCACGCCGAGGACCAGCCTGTTGCTGTCGTGGATCTTCCTGAGGGTGCCGGTGAGATCGGCGGCCCGCGCGGCCCCCGCGGGGGCACCGAGGAGGAGCGCGGCGATGAGGGGAGCGAGCAGACGCATGGGCCGACGGGTTCCGGTCGCGCGAGGGGCCGTCCGCGGGGTGCGCCGGCGGCGGGAGACCGGACCGCGCGCCGGGGCCGGCCCCCGGCGCGAGCCCCAGCAAGAGTCCGGCCGCGGTCAGGCGGACGCGGCCGCTTGGTGCACCTCGGCGAGCTGCGCGTCCGCGGCCGCGACCTTCCGCGAGGCCGGGCGGGACCGGATGCGCTCCACGTAGGCCGCCAGCACCGGGTCGGGCGCGACGAGGCCGAAGCCCGTCGTCCAGCCGAGGGCGCCGCCCCACAGCACGTCGGCGGCGCTGAAGCGCGCGCCGAGCAGGTACGGGCCGGGCGTCAGGGCCTCCTTCACCCGGGCGATGACGCTGTCGTAATCGGCGTAGGCCGACATGGCGCGCGGGCCCGGCTCCCGCTTCAGGTACCGGTCGACCACCGCGGGCTCGAAGCAGGAGCCGTAGAACACCATCCAGCGCAGGTAGGTGGCCCGGTCGGGCTCGGTCGGTGCCGGGGCGAGCCCCGCCTCGGGGAACAGGTCGGCGAGGTAGAGGTAGACGGCCGCCTGCTCGGTCACCACGGCGTCGCCGTGGCGGATCGCCGGCACCTTCGCCATCGGGTTCACGGCGCGATAGGCGTCCTGGAGGTGCTCGCCGGCGCGCATGTTGAGCGCGTGCAGCCGGTACGGGACCCCGAGTTCCTCGAGCAGCACGCGCACGCCCGACGAGCGGGTATTGGGCGAATGATAGAACTCGATGTCAGGCATACTGGCCATTCCGCCCCGTCCGAAAATTGTCGATTCGTTGGCGTCCACGCTCTTACCCGCGGACCAACGGGTCAACCGCGGACCGGAGGCCACTTCTCCAGGGACCGGAATCGCGGCAGGAACGTTGGGCGATTGTGCGTTGCCGCGCGTTGGGCCTCCGACCGGCACGACGCGAGCCGGGGGTTACGAGTTCTGATGGCGAAGATTCTGCTGGTCGAGGACCACGAAGAGATCTGGGATTTCCTCTCCCGCCGCCTCAAGCGGCGCGGCTACGAGGTGATGCTCGCGCATGACGGCGAGGCCGGCGTCCGGCAGGCGCGCTCGGGCCAGCCCGATGTGATCCTCCTCGACATGAACCTGCCGGTCCTCGACGGCTGGTCGGTCGCCCGGACGCTGAAATCCGGCACCGACACCCGGGCGATCCCGATCATCGCGCTCACGGCCCACGCCATGTCGGGCGACCGCGACAAGGCCATCCAGGCCGGCTGCGACGACTATCACCCGAAGCCCGTCGATTTCTCGAAGCTGCTCAGCCAGATCAGCGCCGCCCTGGGCGAGACCGCGCAGGCGAGCTGACCCGGCAGCGGACGCGCGACCTGCGGCCCCGAGATCTGTGGCCCCGAGACCTGATGTGAGTGGAGCGTGTCCGTGAGCGAGGATCCCGTCACTGCCCAGCGCCTGCGGCAGGGCCTGCCGATCTTCGTGGCGCTGGCGTCGCTCCTCCTCGTGGTCGCCACGATGGCGGCCCTCTACCTCGGGCGCGAGATCCTCGTGCCGGTGACGCTGGCGATCCTCCTGAGCTTCGTCCTCGTGCCGGCGGTGCGGATGCTGCGGCGGCTGCGCGTGCCCCGCGCGCCGGCGGTCCTGCTCGTCGTGGTGATCGTCTTCGGCGCCCTGTTCGGCATCGGCAGCCTGATCGCCAGCGAGGCGTCCCAGCTCGCCTCCGACCTGCCGCGCTACACGCAGGTGATGCGCACGAAGATCAAGGATCTGCGCGGGGCGACGGCCGGGACCGGCACGCTCTCGCGGATCGTCGACATGGTGCAGGATCTCAGCGCCACCCTGCAGCCGCCGCCGGCCGCGGAGGTCCGCGGCGAGCCGGGATCGCGCACGCACCCGCTCACGGTCGAGCTCACCCCCGCCCGCGCGAGCGTCGTCGACACGCTCCAGACCTTCGCCGGCCCGATCCTGCACCCGCTGGCGACGACCGGCCTGATCCTGATCTTCACGATCTTCATCCTGCTCCAGCGCGAGGACCTGCGGAACCGGGCGATCCGGCTCGCCGGCGGCTCGGGCGACCTGCGGCGCACGACGGCGGCGATCGACGACGCCACGAGCCGGCTGAGCCGGTTCTTCCTGGCCCAGCTCGCCCTCAACATCGCCTTCGGGCTGGTGATCGGCATCGGCCTCTGGCTGATCGGCGTGCCGAGCCCGACCCTCTTCGGCGTGCTCGCCGCGATCCTGCGGTTCGTGCCCTATATCGGCGCGGCGATCAGCGCCCTGCTGCCGCTGATCCTCGCGGCCGCCGTCGATCCCGGCTGGAGCATGGTGATCGCCACCGCGGCCCTGTTCCTCGTGGTCGAGCCGATCTGCGGCCACGTGATCGAGCCGCTGCTCTACGGGCACTCCACCGGCCTCTCGCCGGTCGCCGTCATCCTGGCCGCGACGATCTGGACGTTCCTGTGGGGCCCGATCGGCCTCGTGCTGGCCACGCCCCTCACCGTCTGCCTCGTGGTGCTCGGCCGGCACGTGGAGCGGCTCTGGTACCTCGACGTGCTGCTCGGCGATCAGCCCGCCCTGTCGCCGCCCGAGATCTTCTACCAGCGCATGCTGGCCGGCGACCCGGTCGAGGCGATCGATCAGGGCTGGCAGTTCCTGAAGGAGCGCGCCCTCGTCACCTACTACGACGAGGTCGCCCTCGCGGGCCTCCTGCTGGCACAGGAGGACCTGTCCCGCGGCACACTGGATCGGGAACGGCAGGCGGAGGTCGGTGCCGCGATCGGGACGGTGGTGGACCGCCTCGGCACGGCGCCGGTCGGGCGCCGCGCCCGGCGGGGATCCGGCCGCGGCCCCGACACCGAGACCGCGGCGGCGCTCGCCGCCGTCGGGCCCGACCGGCAGGTGGCCGGCATCGTCCTCGAGCGCGAGGACCTCGCGCCCAACTGGCGCGGCGAGACGCCGGTCCTGTGCGTGTCGAGCCGCGGCCCGTTCGACGAGGCGGCGACGCTGATGCTTAGCCAGATCCTCGCGCGCCACGGACTGGCCTCGCAGATCCTGTCCATGGCGGCGATCCGCGCCGGCGAGCGGCCGCAGAACCCGGACGGCCTCGCGCTGATCTGCTTCTCCTACCTCGAGCCGGTCAGCCTGTCGCAGATCCGGTTCACCGTCCGGCAGGCCCGGGCCGCGGTGCCGGGTGTCCGCATCCTGGTCGGCTTCTGGCGCGAGCGCGATCCCGCGACCCTGGAGCGGCTGCGCCGGGCGACCTCGGCGGACTTCCTGGTGACGTCGCTGAACGAGGCGCTGTCGGCGGTGCTGGGCGCCTGCCGCGAGGCCGCGCCGCCCCGGCTCGTCCCGGCCCCCGTGGGCGCGCCTTCCGAGGCGGCGCGGCCGGCCGCGGCATGAGCCCTTCGCGCGACACCGCCGCTGGGGATACAAGGTCGACTTCGGCCGTCCGGCCGCTAGTCTCGCGCACGCCTCGCGTGATCGACCGGGCGCAGAGGTCTTTCCCGGCCAGGAAGGTGACGACCGCCTCGCATGACTGAGACGCCAGAAACACCGCCCTCCGGGCCGAGTCCCCCGATCCGGGACGGCGCCCCGAGCGACATCACCGATCGCAAGAGCGACATCTTCTTCGCGGCCGTCGAGACGACGCGGATGCCGATGATCGTCACCGATCCGCGCCAGCCCGACAACCCGATCATCTTCGCCAACCGGGCGTTCCTGGCGATGACCGGCTACACGCCGGAAGAGCTGATCGGGCGCAACTGCCGCTTCCTCCAGGGTCCCGACACCGACCGCGAGAGCGTCGCGCAGGTCCGCGCGGCGATCGCCGAGAAGCGCGAGTTCGCCACCGAGATCCTGAACTACCGCAAGAACGGCTCGACTTTCTGGAACGCCCTGTTCGTCTCGCCGGTCTACAATGCCGACGGCGAGCTCGTGTACTACTTCGGCTCGCAGCTCGACGTCTCGCGCCGCCGCGACGCCGAGGAGGCGCTGGGCCAGGCCCAGAAGATGGAGGCGCTCGGCCAGCTCACCGGCGGCATCGCGCACGATTTCAACAACCTGCTGCAGGTGATCGTCGGCTACGTCGACATCCTGGCGGCCGGCCTGGAGAAGCCCGACGCCGACCGCGCGCGCCTCGGCCGCGCCACCGAGAACATCCGGCAGGCGGCCGAGCGCGCCACGACGCTGACGCAGCAATTGCTGGCCTTCGCCCGCAAGCAGCGGCTGGACGGCCGCGCGGTCAATCTCAACACCCTGATCGAGGGGATGGGCGAGATGGTCGCCCGCTCGGTGGGCGAGGCCGTGAAGGTCGAACTCGACCTTGCGCCCGATCTCTGGAACTGCCGCGTCGACCCGACCCAGGCCGAGGTCGCGATCCTGAACGTGCTGATCAACGCCCGCGACGCGATGCCGGAGGGCGGCACCGTCCGGATCTCCACCGAGAACAGCGAGATCGCCGCGCGCGGCCGGGAGATCGGGCCGCTGCGCGACGGCCGCTACGTCAGCATCGCCATCAAGGACAGCGGCACCGGCATCCCGCCCGCCGTGCTCGCCCGGGTGATGGACCCGTTCTTCACCACCAAGGAGGAGGGCAAGGGCACGGGTCTCGGCCTGTCGATGGTCTACGGCTTCGCCAAGCAGTCGGGCGGCGCCGCGCAGATCGAGTCGGCGGTGGGGTCCGGCACGACGGTGCGCCTGTCGTTCCCCGCGACCGACGGCGACGTCAACGCCCCCGCGAAGGTCTCGCTGCGGGCCGTGGACCGCCAGGGCACCGAGACGATCCTGATCGTCGACGACCGCGAGGACGTGGCCGAACTCGCCCGTACGATCCTGCGGGACTTCGGCTACACGACGCTGGTCGCGAGCAATGCCCGCGAGGCGCTGGAGATCCTGGACTCGAGCGGGAAGGTCGATCTGCTCTTCACCGACCTGATCATGCCGGGGGGCATGAACGGGGTGCTGCTGGCCCGCGAGGCCCGGCGCCGCCAGCCCAAGCTCAAGGTCCTGCTCGCCACGGGCTACGCGGAGGCGAGCCTGGAGCGAACCGATATCGGCGGGTCGGAGTTTGATCTCCTGAACAAGCCCTACCGGCGCACGGAGCTGGTCCGCCGCGTGCGCGCGATCCTCGACGGTCCGACCGGGGTGGGCTGAGCTTCGGGAGACGGCCCATGTCCCAGGGCGACAAGTCGAAATACACCGACAAGCAGAAGCGCAAGGCCGAGCACATCGCCGACTCGTACGAGTCCCGCGGCGTGCCGGAGAAGGAGGCGGAAGCCCGGGCCTGGGCCACCGTCAACAAGGACGACGGCGGCGGCAAGAAGCCGGGCGGATCGGGCCGCGGTAAGGCCACCGGCCATCCGTCCGCCCACAAGGGCGGCGCGTCCGGCGGCAAGGCCTCGGCCGGGCGCACGGCCGCGGAGCGCTCCGCCTCCGCCCGGAAGGCCGCCGCGACCCGCAAGGCCAACGCCGCCGCTCGGGCCTGACCGCCCGTCGCGAGCCGGACCTCCGGCCTCCGTGCCGGTGCGGGGTCGATCTCAGTCCCGCCGCTCGGCGAGCTTGACCAGCGCGTGCAGCAGCCGGTTCGCCGGCGTCGGGATCCCGTGCGCCGCGCCCCGGCGCACGATGGTGCCGTTGAGGTGGTCGATCTCGCTCGGCCGGCCGCGGGCCAGATCCTGGGCGGTGGACGAGCGCTGTCCGGCCATGGCGGCGCTGAGCGCCATCACGTCGTCGAGGATGCCGGGCGACACGGACACGCCCTCGGCCTCCGCGACGCGCGCGCATTCCTGGACGACGTCCGCGATGACCGCGACCACGCCCTCGCCCTCCACCAGGCGGCCGTAGGGCAGCTGCGTCAGGGCCGACAGGGCGTTGTAGGCGCAGTTGATGATCAGCTTCGCCCAGAGCGCGTCGACTGCCGTCTCCGAGACGGTGGTCGGGATGCCGGCCGCCGCGAACGCGGCGGCGACGTGCCCGCTCGTCTCGGACGCGCCGAGGATCAGGTCGCCGCGCCCGTTGTGCCGGACGTGGCCGGGGCCGGCCATCGCGGTGGCGACGTAGACCGCCACCGGCACGACCGGCCGGCCCAGCACGGCGGCGAGCCGCTCGGCGTTGTCGACGCCGTTCTGGAGGCTGAGGACCGTGGCGGCCGGATCGAGGTGGGGCGCGATCATCGCGCCCGCCGCCTCGGTGTCGCCCGACTTCACGCAGACCAGCACGAGGTCGGCGCCCGACACGCCCGCCCCCGTATCGGTCGCCCGGACGGGCACGGAGGCCGTCCCGGCCGCGCTCTCCAGCACGAGACCGTCCTTCTCGACCGCCTCGACCAGGGCGGGACGGCCGATCAGCGTCACCGCGTGGCCGGCCCGCGCCAGGAGGAACCCGTAGTAGCAGCCGACCGCGCCGGCCCCCACGACGGCGACGGTCATGGCGGGGCTCACGGCGGCGCTCACGGTGCCACCGCCGCGGCGCGCTCGGGGTGGAAGGGCGCGGCGCCCGCGTCGGCCGCGCGGACATGCTCGAGCAGCGCCTGGGCCGGGTGCCGCAGCCGCACGCCGTCGACAAGCTTGGCCTGCGAGCGGCAGGAATAGCCGTCCGCCAGCAGGGTGCAGCCGGGCGCCTCGGCGACGTGGCGGGCCCAGCTCAGGCCGTAGATCGCCTCGGAGGTGGCGCGGTGGCGCGCCTCGTGACCGTAGGTCCCCGCCATGCCGCAGCAGCCGGCGGCCGGCACCTCGAGCCGCAGGCCGAGATGGGCGAACACGGCCTGCCAGTCCCGCACCGCGCCCGGCGCGTTGGTGCGCTCGGTGCAGTGGGGCAGCAGCCGCATCGTGCGCCCGCCCTGCCCCGGCGCGATCCGGTCGAGCCGGGCGGCGAGCCATTCCTGCAGGAGCTGGACCTTCGGGAGATCGCCGCCCAGCGCCTGCGCGTACTCGAACCGGTAGGTCAGCGTCATCGACGGGTCGATCCCGACCAGGGGCACGCCGTGCCCGGCGAGGTCGCGCAGCAGCGCGGCGTTCGAGCGGGCGACGGCGGCGAACCGCGCCAGGAAGCCGTGTACGTGCAGCGGCTTGCCGTTCGGCCGGTAGGGCACCAGCCAGGGCCGGAAGCCGAGGGCGGCGAGGAGGTCGCAGCTGTCGGCCACGACTTCCGCGTCGAAGTGGCTGGTGAAGGCGTCCTGCACCACCAGCACGGACCGCGCGCGCTCCTGCGGGTCCAGCCGGGCCAGGGCGTCCGGAGTCGCGACGGCGACGCCGCGTTCCGCCAGCCGCGCCGTGAGGTCGACGGGCGACAGGGCCGGGATCGCCAGCAGCCCGGCCCGGGCCAGGATCAGCCGGGCCAGCGGGTTGGCGAGGACCGCGTTGCTCAAGCGCGGCGCCCGCGCCGCCAGCGGCAGCAGCGGCTCCAGCGCCGCCACGAGATGGTCCTTCAGCGGCCGCGCGTAGCGCGTGTGGTAGAGCGCCAGGAACTTCGCCCGGAAGGTCGGCACATCGACCTTGATCGGGCAGGACCCCGTGCAGGACTTGCAGGCGAGGCAGCCGTCCATCGCCTCCTTGACGGCGTGGGAGAAGTCGTCGGCCTCGGATCGGCCGCGGAGGCGGCTCCGCAGGGTCGCCGCCACGTCGGAGAGCCACCCGACGCGCTGCCGCGCCAGCTCGGCGGCCGGGTCGACCCCGGCCTCCGCCGCGCGGCGCAGCCACTCGCGCATCAGCGAGGCGCGGCCCTTGGGCGAGTGGCGCCGCTCCCGTGTCGCCTTCCAGGACGGGCACATGGCCTCGTCCGCGTCGAAGCTGAAGCAGGCGCCGTTGCCGTTACAGTGGAGCGCTTCGTCGAAATCCTCCCGGACCGGCGCCGGGATGGCGCGGTCCCGCTCGCCCCGGCGCGGGACGCCGTCGATCCGGGTCAGGCCCGCGCCCCTGGCGGAGGCGATCTTGCCCGGGTTCATCCGGTCGTCCGGGTCGAAGGCGCGCTTGACCGCCTCCAGCGCGGGCATCAGCGGCCCGAACGTCGCCGGCACGAATTCCGACCGGAAGCCCTTGCCGTGCTCGCCCCAGAGCAGGCCGCCGTACTTGGCGGTGAGCGCGACCACCCCCTCCGTGACCTCGCGGATCAGGCCGTTCTGCGCCGGGTCCTTGAGGTCGATGGCCGGCCGCACGTGCAGCACGCCGGCATCGACGTGGCCGAACATGCCGTAGCGCAGCCCCTTGCCGTCGAGGAGCGCGCGGAACTCCGCGATGTAGTCGGCGAGCCGCTCCGGCGGGACCGCCGTGTCCTCGACGAACGGGATCGGGCGCGCGTCGCCCTTGGCGGCGCCGAGCAGGCCCACCGCCTTCTTGCGCATGGTCCAGAGCCGCTCGATCGCGTCGCCCCGGGCGATGGTGAAGCCGAGGCGCCTCGTGTCGGTGCCGCGCTCGGCCTCCAGCGTCCCGGTGAGCCGCGCGAGGGCCGCCTCCACGGTCGCGGCGTCGTCGCCGACGAACTCCACGAGGTTGATGCCGTCCACCGGCCGCCCGGCCGGATCGTCGGGGAAGAAGGCCCGCACCTCGGCCCAGATCGGGTCCTTGCGGGCCAGCGCCAGGACCGTGGAGTCTATCGTCTCAACGGAGGCGGCGCCGAACGGCAGCAGCGCCTGCGCGTCGCGCAGCGCCGCGTCGAAGTCGATGTACGAGAGCGCGACCAGCACGGCGGCCTTGGGGATCGGCAGCACGTTCAGCCGCGCCTCGGCGATCAGCGCCAGCGTGCCCTCGGAGCCGCAGATCACGCTCTTGAGGTCGAATCGGCCGCCCGCGTCGCGCAGATGCGCGAGGTCGTAGCCGGTGAGGCAGCGGTTGAGCTTGGGGAAGCGCTCGGCGATGAGCGCGGCGTTCTCGGTGACGACGGCGTCGACGGTGCGGTGGATGGCGCCGACGCGGTCGTCGCGGCCCTTGGCGGCGTCGAGCCCGGCCGGGTCCAGGGGCTCGGCGGTCCAGACCGTGCCGTCGGCGAGCACGCAGGTCAGCGCGAGGACGTGGTCCCGGGTCTTGCCGTAGAGGCACGAGCCCTGCCCGCAGGCATCGGTCGAGATCATCCCGCCGATCGTCGCGCGGTTCGACGTGGAGAGTTCCGGCGCGAAGAACAGGCCGTGCTTGGCGAGTTCCCGGTTGAGCTGGTCCTTCACCACCCCCGGCTCGACCCGGACGATGCGGTTGGCGACGTCGATCTCCAGGATCCGGTTCATGTGCCGGGAGGTGTCGACCACGAGGCCGTGGCCCAGCGACTGGCCGTTGGTTCCGGTCGCCCCGCCCCGGGGCCGGATCACGATCTCGGCGAAGCGCGGATCCGCGAGGAGCTTGGCGACGCGCACGAGGTCGTCGCGGGTGCGCGGAAAGGCCACGGCCCCCGGCGCCACCTGGTAGATCGAGTTGTCGGTGGAGAAGACCGTGCGGTCGGCGTCCGAGAGCGTCAGGTCGCCCTCGAAGCCGCGCAGGCGCAGCTCGGCGCAGGCCGCGGCGTAGAGCGGCACGGCCTCGGTATGGCGGGTCAGGACCGGGATCATCCGCGCCTTCTACACCCGGCGGATCGCGGGAGACCATCGGCGACGGGACGGGGCGCGCTGGCATCCGGCTTGCCACGCACCCGCGACCTCCTGCGACCTCCCGCAATCTCCGGAACGGATGCCCATGAACGCGAGCCTCGAACGGGTCAGGGATGCCCTGGCCGAGCTGATCAAGGCCGCCCTCCTCTCGGACGACGGCCTGAGCGACGCCTGCCGCGCGGCCGGCCGCGCCAGGCTCGCCGCCCTCGCGGGCGATCCGCCCGAGCCCGAGAGCCTGCGGATGGACGGCGCCTGGACGCTCGCCGTTCAGGCGGCGGAGAGCCCGGAACTCGCGCCGCTAGAGGGACGGGTGAACCTGACCCTGCCGCGCGCCTGCCCCTTCACCCTGGACGAGCTCCTCGCACCCGGCCTCGACGTGGATCAGGCCGTGGCGCGCATCCGCAAGAGTGCCTCGACCGGCTGATCACGCCTGTTGAGGAGTGCCGGCACGGCGTTGCCGCGCGCGGGCCGGACACCCATGTTAGCCTCACAGGACCGACGCCTCGGTCCCGCGCCCGCACGCGGGTCCCGTCTATCGCAGAACTCTTCGGCACCCCCCTTTTGGCACGACGCACCACCGCCCCGGCGGCCGAGCCCGCCGCTCCGCAGCCCTTCCCCACCCGTGAGCAGATCCTCGCCTTCGTGGCCGAGTCGAAGGAGCGCGTCGGCAAGCGGGAGATCGCTAAGGCCTTCGGCATCAAGGGGGCCGCCAAGATCGACCTGAAGCGCGTCCTCAAGGAGATCGAGGAGGACGGCGCCCTCGACCGCGGCCGCGGCGGCCTCGCCCCGGCGGGTCACCTGCCGCCGGTCGTGCTGGCCGACATCCGCTCCCGCGACCGCCACGGCGATTTCCTGGCGGTCCCGGTGGAGTGGACCGGCACCGGCAAGCCGCCCGCCATCGTGCTGACGCAGCCCCGCGGCCCCCGGAAGGGCAACCGCCCGGCCCCGGGCATCGGCGACCGCGCCCTGATCCGGGTCGAGCGCGACGCGGAGGGCGGCTACACCGGCCGGGTCGTCAAGGTCATCGGGAAGAACAAGGCCGAGATCATCGGTGTCTACCGGGCCGGCGCGCAGGGCGGCCGGATCGTGCCCGTCGAGAAGCGCGCGCAGGGCCGCGAGATCCTGATCCCACCCGGCGAGGAGGGGCAGGCCCGCGACGGCGACCTCGTCAGCGTCTCGCTGGAGCGCGAGACCCGGTTCGGCCTGCCGAAGGGGCGTGTGCGGGAGCGGCTCGGCTCGCTCGGTTCCGAGAAGGCGGTGAGCCTGATCGCCCTGCACCTCCACAACATCCCGCACGTCTTCGCCGACGCGACCCTGGCGGAGGCCGATTCCGCCGAGCCCGCCACCCTGAAGGGCCGCGAGGACTGGCGCGACCGGCCGCTCGTGACCATCGACCCGCCGGACGCCAAGGACCACGACGACGCCGTCATGGCCGAGGCCGATCCCGACCCGGCCAACCCCGGCGGCTTCATCCTCACCGTCGCCATCGCGGACGTGGCCGCCTATGTCCGGCCGGGCTCCAGCCTCGACCGGGAGGCGCTGGAGCGGGGCAACTCGGTCTACTTCCCCGACCGGGTCGTGCCGATGCTGCCCGAGCGGATCTCGAACGACCTCTGCTCGCTCCGCGAGGGGGAGGACCGGCCGGCGCTGGCGGTGCGCATGGTCATCGCCGCCGACGGCGAGAAGCGCCGCCACGCCTTCCACCGGGTGATGATGCGCTCCCGCGCCAAGCTCGCCTACGCGCAGGCGCAGGCCGCCATCGACGGGCAGCCGGACGACGCGACCGGGCCGCTGCTGGAGACGGCGCTCCGCCCCCTCTGGGCGGCCTACGCGGCCCTGCGCGCGGCCCGCGACCGCCGCGGGCCCCTGGCCCTCGACCTGCCCGAGCGCAAGGTCGTCCTGAGCCCCGAGGGCGCGGTCGACCGGGTGATCGTGCCGGAGCGCCTCGACGCCCACCGGCTGATCGAGGAGTTCATGATCCAGGCGAACGTCGCCGCCGCGGAGACGCTGGAGCAGGCGCGCCAGCCCCTGATCTACCGCGTCCACGACGAGCCCGCCCTGGAGAAGATGCGGGCGCTCGGCGAGGTCCTGGCCTCGGTCGGCATCAAGCTGCCCAAGGAGGGGGCGCTGCGCCCCGCCCTGTTCAACCGGATCCTCGCCACCGCGGCCGAGACCGAGCACGGGGTCTTCCTCAACGAGGTGATCCTGCGCAGCCAGGCCCAGGCGGTCTACGCGCCCGAGAATCTCGGGCATTTCGGCCTGAACCTGCGCCGCTACGCCCACTTCACCTCGCCGATCCGGCGCTACGCCGACCTGATCGTGCACCGCGCGCTGATCGCCGCCTGCCGGCTCGGCTCGGACGGGCTCGCGAGCGAAATCTCCCTCGGCGAGCTGGCGCAGATCGGCGAGCAGATCTCGGCGGCCGAGCGCCGCGCCATGGCGGCGGAGCGCGAGACGATCGACCGGCTCATCGCCCACCACCTCGCCGACCAGGTCGGCGCGACCTTCGCGGGCCAGATCGCCGGCGTCACCCGGGCCGGCCTGTTCATCAAGCTCGACGAGACCGGCGCGGACGGCTTCGTGCCGGTCTCGCAGCTCGGCGCGGACTATTTCCGCCACGAGGAGGGCCGCCACGCCCTGGTCGGCGAGCGCACCGGCGAGACGTTCCGCCTCGGGGACCGGGTCGAGGTGCGGCTCGTGGAGGCCGCGCCGGTGGCCGGGGCGCTGCGCTTCGAGCTGCTCAGCGAGGGCCGGACCCGCTCCGGCGCCCGGTCCGCCGGGCCGGGGAAGAAGTCCGGCGGGCGGCCCTTCAAGGCCGCGCCGCCCGGCCGCCCCGCCGGCATCCGCAACACCGGGTCGCGCCACCGCGGCTCGCGCCGCTGACCCGGGCGGTGTAGAGCCAGGGCATGGCCGCCGACGCGATTCCCGAGCGCACCCGCCTGATCCCCGCGATGGCCCGCGGCTTCGTCGGCCGCTGCCCGCATTGCGGCCAGGGCCGGATCTTCGGCCGCTTCCTCAAGGTGCGGCCGGAATGCGACGTGTGCGGCCTGGAGCTGCACCACCACCGGGCCGACGACCTGCCGCCCTACGTGGTGATCTTCATCGTCGCCCACATCGTCGGCTACCTCATCCTGGAGACCGAGAGCGCCTACGACGTGCCGCTCTGGGTCGAGATGGGCGTGTGGCCGGTCTTCACCCTCGTCTTCGCGCTGGCCCTGCTCCAGCCCGTGAAGGGCGCCGTCGTCGGGCTGCAATACGCCCTTGGCATGCACGGCTTCGCCACGCTACCGCGGAGCCGCCCCGCAGCGGGGCTTGAGGAGACGCGCCTTGCCGGAGCCGCAGCGGGAGCCCCCGATCGTCACAGCTCCTGAGCGGAAGCCCGCCGCGGCGCGCCTGCGGCCGCGCGACGCCGCGACCATGATCGTGATCGACCGGCGCGGACGGGGCGGCCCGAAGGTCCTGATGGGCCGGCGCAACCCGAACCTCGCCTTCATGCCGGGCAAGTTCGTCTTCCCGGGCGGCCGGATCGAACTCGGCGACCGCCACATGCCGGTGGCCGGGGCGCTCCCGGACTACGCCGAGGCGGCGCTGACCCGGCAGGTGTCCCGGCCCCCGCACCATCTCGGCCGGGCGCTGGCGCTCGCCGCGATCCGCGAGACCTACGAGGAGACCGGTCTGCTCCTCGGCACGACCGAGCACGGCGCGCCCGAGGACGTCCCGGCGGGCTGGGAGGGCTTCGCCCGGCACGGCGTCCTGCCCGACCTCGAGGCGCTGCACCTCGTCGCCCGCGCGATCACCCCGCCGAAGCGCGTGCGCCGCTTCGACACGCGCTTCTTCACCGTCGACCGCCGGATGGTGGCGGCCGAGGAGCCGGGGCGGGTCGAGGCCGACGCCGAGTTCACCGAACTCGCCTGGGTCCGGCTCGACGCCGCCCGCAAGCTCGACCTGCCCTACATCACCCGCGCGATCCTCGACGAGCTGGAGGCGCAGATCGCCGCCGATTTCGCGCCCTACCGGATGATCCCCTTCCATTACGAGCGCTACGGGCGGCGCGAGCGGGTGGCCTTGTGAGCGGTCCGGACGGATTGCAGGACGGGCGGCGGGGGATCAGTTCGGAGGACGTGGCGGCGATCTCGGCGGCCGTGACCTGCGTCACCGTCGTCGGCATCGGGCTCAGCCTGTCGATCCCGCTCCTCTCGATCGAGATGGAGCGGCGCGGCGCGTCGAGCACGCTGATCGGGCTCAACACCGCGGTGGCGGGCATCGCCAGCATCTGCACGGTGCCGTTCGTGCCGCGCCTCGCCGCGCGGGTCGGCGTCGCCCCGCTGCTCGGCCTGGCGCTCCTCGTCGGGGCGATCAGCCTCGCGCTGTTCCCGCTGCTGCCGGGCATCGCCCTGTGGTTCCCCCTGCGCTTCGTGTTCTCGGCGACGCTCGGGGCGCTGTTCGTCCTCTCCGAATACTGGATCAACGCCGCCGCCCCGCCGGAGCGGCGCGGCCTGGTGATGGGCATCTACGCCACCGTGCTGGCGGCGGGTTTCGCGGTCGGTCCGCTGCTGCTGGCCCTGGTCGGGACCGAGGGGCTGGCGCCCTACGCGACGGGGGCCGCCCTCATGCTGGCCGGCGGCCTGCCCATCGCCCTGGCCCGCGGCCTGTCGCCGACGATCGAGACGGGCTCCGGCCGCGGCATCCTCGGCTACGTCCGGCTCGCCCCCGGCGCCCTGGCGGCGGCCCTGGCCTACGGGGCGGTGGAGACCGGCATCTTCGCCATCCTGCCGCTCTACGGCCTGCGCCTCGGCTACGACGCGCAAGGGGCGGCCGGCCTCGTCAGCCTGATCGCGCTGGGCAACGTGCTGTTCCAGATCCCGTTCGGCTGGCTCGCCGACCGCCTCGACCGGGGCGCGGTGCTCCTCGGCGCGGGCCTCGCGGGGGCGGCGGGCTCGGCCCTGATCCCCCTCGCGGCCGGCCATCCGGCGGCGTTCGGCGCGCTGCTCCTCGTCTGGGGCGGCATCGCCGGGACCCTCTACACGGTCGGCCTCGCGATGCTGGGCGACCGCACGCCGCCGAACGATCTCGCGGGCGCCAACGCGGCCTTCGTGGTGCTCTACAATGTCGGGCTGATGCTGGGGCCGCCGGTGATCGGCGGCGGGCTCGACCTCGTGCCGCCGAACGGGTTCGCGCTGGCGCTGCTCGCCCTGTTCCTGGCCTTCGCCGGCTGGCTCGCCGCGACGGAGCGCCGGCGCGTCCGCTCTTGACCTGCCGGGCCCGATCGGGCATTCACCCGCCCGTATTCGGCCGGGCCCTCCCGGCCATTTGCGTTTCGCTCACGCGGAATGCCGCACCCTGCAGGAGCGCCGCGCCATGGCCAAGGCCGTCACCGTCAAGATCAAGCTCGTCTCCACCGCCGACACGGGCTATTTCTACGTCACCAAGAAGAACTCCCGCACGCAGACCGAGAAGCTGACGATGCGCAAGTACGACCCGGTCGCGCGCAAGCACGTCGACTTCAAGGAAACCAAGATCAAGTAAGGCCGCGGGCCGCTTCGCGGCCTGACCGCCCACGGGAAGCCGCTCCGGAGACGGGGCGGCTTTTTCCTTGCCCGGCGCGTTCCCGCGCACGGCGTCGCCGGGATCTCCCGAACCGCGACCTGGCCGGCCGACAGCCCGGCGCCAGCACGACTCGTTAACCGTCGCTCGTCCCGGACGCTGCCCGACCCGCCGGCCGATCACCGGCCCGCGTTCTCGGCCAGCTCGGCGGTTGGAGGGCGGGTTCGATGCAGCGGATCCTGCTGGCGATTCTCATCACCGCGGCGATCCTCGCGCTCTGGCGCGTCCTGACGCTGCCGGTGTACGCGCTCCGGGCGACCCGCGGCTTGCTCGCGGAACGCCGCGTTCCGGCCCGCGCCCGGAGCCGACCGCTCAGGAAGGGCCCGGCGCGGCCAGATCAGGATCGAGCGTCCGTGCCAGGGACCGCGCGATAGCCACGAGCGCCGTCACCATCGGCGTGGACGGCTCGCGCCGCGGGGCGACGAGGCCGATCGTGTGCTCCAGGTCGGGTGCGGTGATCGGGATCGTGCGCACGCCCTCCATGGGGCCCAGGGCGTCGACCAGGATCTCCGGCATGATCGAGGCCCAGCGCAGGGTGCGCACGTGGGTCAGCAGCACGATCATCGAGTTCGACTCGAGGGTCGCGGCGGGATCCGCACCCGCCTCGCGGATCTGCTGGTCGATGATCCGCCGGTTCTGCATGTTCGGCGTGAGCAGGCAGAGGGGCAGGCGGCTGGTCTCGGCCCAGGTGACGCTGGTGCGACCCTCGAAGGGCCCGCCGATCGCCGTCACGAGGCGGTAGCGCTCCCGGTAGAGCGGGACGGAGATCACCCGCCCGAGGGGCTCGTTGTCGAGGTAGGTCAGGCCCGCATCCGCCTCCAGGTTCTCGATCAGCGAGAAGATGTCGGCGGAGGTGGCCGATTCGACCGTCAGCCGCACGTCCGGGTGCCGCTCGCGGTAGGGCGTCGTGAGGTTCACGATCATCGGCAGCGCCGTGGGGATCGCGGCGATGCGGAGATGGCCGGTCAGGCCCCGGCGCAGACCGGTGACCTCCTCGTGCATGGCCCGCGCGTCGGCCACGATGCGCCGCGCCCATTCGAGGACCCGCTCGCCCTCGGGCGTGAAGCCCTGGAAGCGGGAGCCGCGCAGCACGAGCTGCACGCCGAACCGGTTCTCCAGCTGCTTCACGCCGGCCGAGAGGGTCTGCTGGGTCACGCCGCAGGCTTCGGCGGCGTGCCCGAAATGCTGCTCGCGGGCGAGCGCGAGCAGGAAGTCCAGCTTGTCGATCACGACGAAGGCATCCCGGCACGGCGAGGCGCCGGAAACCTAGCGGCCCGCCGGGCCCGCCACAACCGAGCGTGCCCGCTCAGCGGAACAGGATGAACGCCTTCGACAGGGTGATGCCGATGCCCCAGACGATCGGGATGCCGACCACCGCCCAGGCCAGCGCGGCGCCCGCGCTGAAGCCGCCGCGGCCGATCCCGAAGGAGCCGGACGGCCCCGAGGCCGTGGCGCCGGCGCGGACGTCCAGGGAGGCCCGCTCGGAATCGGACATGAACCAGCGTTGCGCCAGGGGCCGGACGAGCAGGTTGCAGAGGAAGCCGACCGCCAGGAAGCTCGCCAGCACGTACATGGTCCGGCCGTAGAGATCGGCCCCCTGCACGCCCGCGGCGACCTGCGCCTCGCGGATCTTGGTGATGACGAAGGGCCCGACGATGCCGGCCATCGACCAGGCGGTGAGCAGGCGCCCGTGGATGGCGCCCACGAACTGCGTGCCGAACACGTCGGCGAGATAGGCCGGCACGGTCGCGAAGCCGCCGCCGTACATGGACAGGATCACGCAGAAGATCGCGACGAACAGCGCCTGCGAGCCGATGCCGGCGGCCCAGGGCGCGGCCGCGTACAGGAGGCCGCCCAGGGCGAAGAAGATCGCGTAGGTGACCTTCCGCCCGATGCGGTCCGACATCGAGGCCCAGAAGAACCGGCCCAGGATGTTGAACAGCGAGAGCAGGCCGACGAAGCCGGCCGCGATGGCCGCGACCTGCGCCTTCTGGCCGGCGTCGAGGGCCGAGAAGCCGGTGCCGGGCAGGCCGATCAGCTCGCCGCCGAAGATCTCCTGGAGCATCGGCGAGGCCAGCGCGAGCACGCCGATGCCGGCCGACACGTTGAGGAACAGGACGAGCCAGATCATCCAGAACTGGACGGTCTTGTGGGCGTCGCGCAGGTGGACGTGCCCCGAGGCGATCATGGCGTTCTTGGCGGCCGGGCTGGTCCAGCCGTCCGGGCGCCAGCCGGCCGGGGGCACCCGGTAGCCGAACGCGCCGCCCAGCATGAACAGGATGTACCCCACGCCCATCACCGCGAGGGTCTGCCAGACGCCGGCCGAATCGGCGGTCCGGAAGCTCTTGATCAGGCTGTCGGCCAGGGGCGAGCCGATCATCGCGCCGCCGCCGAAGCCCATGATCGCCATGCCGGTCGCCATGCCGCGCCGGTCCGGGAACCACTTGATCAGGGTCGAGACCGGCGAGATGTAGCCGAGCCCGAGGCCGATGCCGCCGATCAGGCCCATGCCGAGCCAGACCAGCCAGAGCTGGTGGATGTAGACGCCGAAGGCGCCGATCAGGAAGCCGCCGCCCCAGCAGAGGGACGCCGCGATGCCGGCCTTGCGCGGTCCGGCCCGCTCCAGCCAGCCGCCGAACAGGGCAGCCGAGAGACCGAGCACGACGATGCCGATGGAGAAGACCGTGACGAGGTCGCTGACCCGCCAGTCGCAGGTGGTGGTGAACAGGGCCGTCATCACGCCCATGTCGGGGCAGGCGGCGGGCGCCGGCTTGCCCACGGAGAGCGCCCGGGTCAGCGGCAGCCAGAACACCGACAGGCCGTAGGCCATCCCGATGCAGAGATGGATCGCCAGCGCCGCCGGCGGCACCAGCCACCGGTTGAAGCCCGGCTTGGCGACGATGCGCTCGCGCGACAACAGACTCGGCGTTCCCTCAGGCGCGATCGCGCCTGCCACTCCAGCACCCATGATGGACTCCTCCGCCGCGGCCTCGTTGGCGGGCCTCGCGGCGGCGGACGATGCGCGATTTGTGTGCAGGGTGCCAGCGCGCGACACGCTGAGACGTCGATTTTAATCCAGTCCGGCGCCGACTGTATGCGGATTCCTCGTCAACGCGCCGTCCGGAGGCCGGACAGACCGCCGCTGCGGGCGCCGGTCTGTCCGGCGCCCGCAGCGGCTGCCGCCCTCACATGGGCGGGGTCAGGCCGTCCTTGCCGACCGCCACGAGCTTGCCCTCGGCCTTGCTGCCGTCCTTGGCGACCACGGCGAACACCTTCGACCCGGGGGTCAGGATCGCCTTGTCGGCGGGCTCGAAGGCCACGATCGGCGCCGAGGCCGGCACCACGATCTCCTTGGAGCCGTCCTTGCCGTAGCTCACCGTCAGCGTGCGCTCGCCGCCCGAGGCCGCCTTGTCGGCCTTCACGGTGCCGTTCGTCATCGCGCTCTTCACCTTCGGGGCGTTCGACGACTCGGCCTTCACCGTGCCGTTGGTCATCGCGCTCTTCACCTTGGCGCCGGCGCCCGCGGTGTGGTCGGTGATCGAATCCCAGCCGTAATGGCCCTCGCCCGTGCCGCGCATCGACTCGGGGAAGAGCACGACCTCGAGGGCGGTCATCGGGTTCTCGCCCTTGGTGGCGGTGCCGATGAAGACGCCGTCCTTGATCGCGTCGAGGCTCGACGGGACAACCCAGGCGAACTTGGCGCCGCTCACGTCGACGGTCTCGGTCTTGCCGTCGTCGGTCTTGATCGTGACCGTGCCGCCGTCGGCCTTGTCGACGGTCCCGCGGACGCGCTCGACCTGCGCGGCGAAGGCCGCACTCGACAGCAGGGCCGTCAGGCCGGCGGCGACGAGTGTCTTACTGAGGTGCTTCATCGGGGTCCCATCCTGGTTTCAGGAGCCGGGTTATGGGGCGGCCCGTGCGCGAAACAAGGTTGCGCGCAAGCGAAACGACCTGCTCGGCGACAGAAGCGAGGTTGTCAGTCACCACCGTCTTTGCGAGCGGAGCGAAGCAATCCAGCCGGCGCAAGGACTTCCTCCGTCGCGCTGCCCTGGATCACTTCGCTGCGCTCGCGATGACGGGGTGGCGCGTCGGACGACGGCACCGACCGAAAACGAGTCAGGCGGCACTCGGTGGGCGCCGCCTGATTACCGCGCGGGCAGCGGGGACGCTGCCCTCCGGAGGCTCACGCCGCGAGCGTGCGCAGCACGTAGGGCAGGATGCCGCCGTTGCGGAAGTACTCGAGCTCGTCGAGCGTATCGATGCGGCAGGTCAGCGGGACCTGCTTCACCGAGCCGTCGGCGGACTTGATCTCCGCGGTGAGCGTCTGGCGGGGCTTCAGCTCGCCGGCGAGGCCCTTGATGGTGACGGTCTCGTCACCCTTCAGGCCCAGCGACTGCCAGCTCGTGTCGCCCTGGAAGACCAGCGGCACCACGCCCATCCCGACGAGGTTCGAGCGGTGGATGCGCTCGAAGCTCTCAGCCACCACGGCGCGGACGCCGAGCAGCTTCGTGCCCTTCGCGGCCCAGTCGCGCGACGAGCCGGTGCCGTACTCCTTGCCGGCGAAGATCACGAGCGGCGTGCCCTGTTCGGCGTACTTCATCGCCGCATCGTAGATGAACATCTTCTCGCCGGACGGCTGGAAGTGCGTCCACCCGCCCTCGACCACGCCGCCGGAGGCGTCCTTCACCATCTGGTTCTTGATGCGGATATTGGCGAAGGTGCCCCGCATCATCACCTCGTGGTTGCCGCGCCGCGTGCCGTACTGGTTGAAGTCCTGCACGCGCACCTGGTGCGACTGCAGGTACTCGCCGGCCGGCGAGGCCGCGCGGATGTTGCCCGCCGGCGAGATGTGGTCGGTGGTGATCGAGTCGAGGAACAGGCCGAGGATGCGCGCACCCTCGATGTCCTCGACGGGCTTGGGGGTCTTCTCCATGCCGACGAAGTAGGGCGGGTTCTGCACGTAGGTGGAGCCTGGGTTCCAAGCGAAGGTCTCGGCCTCGGTGACCTCGACGTCCTTCCAGTTCTGGTCGCCGCCGAACACGTCCGCGTAGCGGGACTTGAACAGCGCGGAGGTGATGTTCTCCTCGATGAACTGCTGCACCTCGGCCGAGGACGGCCAGATGTCCTTGAGGTAGACGGGCTTGCCGTCCGAGCCCTGGCCCAGCGGCTCCGTGGTGATGTCGATCTGCAGCGAGCCGGCCAGCGCGTAGGCCACCACGAGCGGCGGCGAGGCGAGGTAGTTCGCCCGCACGTCGGGGTTCACGCGGCCCTCGAAGTTGCGGTTGCCCGAGAGCACCGCCGCGGCGACGACGTCGTTGTCGTTGATCGCCTTCGAGATCGCCTCCGGCAGCGGGCCGGAATTGCCGATGCAGGTCGTGCAGCCGAAGCCCACGAGGTTGAAGCCGAGCGCATCGAGCGGCTCCTGCAGGCCGGACTTCTCCAGGTACTCGCCGACCACCTGCGAGCCGGGCGCGAGCGAGGTCTTCACCCACGGCTTGGAGCGCAGGCCCTTGGCGACGGCGTTGCGGGCGAGCAGGCCCGCGCCGATCATCACCGAGGGGTTCGACGTGTTGGTGCAGCTCGTGATCGCGGCGATCACTACGTCACCGTGCCCGATGTCGAAGTTGGTGCCCTCGACCGGGTAGCGGCGCGCGAGGTCGGCGGCCTTCTTGAACTCGGTCTCCATCGAGGCGGCGAAGCCGGGCTTGGCGCCGTCGAGCAGCACGCGGTCCTGCGGGCGCTTCGGGCCGGCGAGCGAGGGCCGGACCTCGCCCATGTCGAGCTGCAGCGTGTCGGTGAAGACCGGGTCGGGGGTCTGGGCGTCGCGCCACATGCCCTGCGCCTTGGCGTAGGCCTCGACCAGGGCGATCCGGTCGTCGGAGCGGCCGGTGACCTTCAGGAAGTCGATGGTCTTCTGGTCGACCGGGAAGAAGCCGCAGGTCGCGCCGTACTCGGGGGCCATGTTGGAGATCGTGGCCCGGTCGGCGACAGCCATGTCGTCGAGGCCGGGGCCGTAGAACTCCACGAATTTGCCGACCACGCCCTTCTTGCGCAGCATCTGGGTGACGGTGAGCACGAGGTCGGTGGCGGTGGTGCCCTCGGGCAGCTTGCCCGACAGCTTGAAGCCCACGACCTCGGGGATCAGCATCGAGAGCGGCTGGCCGAGCATGGCCGCCTCGGCCTCGATGCCGCCGACGCCCCAGCCCAGCACCGCCATGCCGTTGACCATGGTGGTGTGCGAATCGGTGCCGACGAGCGAGTCGGGATAGGCGACGTCGGCGCCGTTCTCCGACTTCGTCCAGACGGTCTGGGCAAGGTATTCCAGGTTCACCTGGTGGCAGATGCCGGTGCCCGGGGGGACCACCGAGAAGTTGTCGAAGGCGGACTGGCCCCACTTCAGGAAGGTGTAGCGCTCGCCGTTACGCTCGTATTCGAGGGCAACGTTGTCGGCCAGCGCCTTCGGGGTGCCGAACTCGTCGACGATCACCGAGTGGTCGATGACGAGGTCCACCGGCACCAGCGGGTTGATCTTCTGCGGGTCGCCGCCGAGCGCCACCATGGCGTCGCGCATGGCCGCGAGGTCGACCACCGCCGGGACGCCGGTGAAGTCCTGCATCAGCACGCGGGAGGGGCGGAACGCGATCTCGACCTCGGCCTTGCCCTTCTGGTCGAGCCAGGCGACGGCGGCCTCGATGTCGGCCTTCTTGACCGAGCGGTCGTCCTCGTAGCGGAGCAGGTTCTCCAGGATCACCTTCATGGAGAAGGGCAGCGCGGCCGCCGAGGCGAGGCCGTTCTTCTCGGCCGCGGGAATGGAATAGTAGGTGTAGGTCTTGCCGCCGGCTTCGAGCGTCTGGCGGGCCTTGAAGCTGTCGAGTGAGGGCACGGCTGGTTCTATCCTCGCTGCGGGTTGTCGAACACGCGCAGGCAAGACCTGCGCTACGAGATCCGTGTTCGGCCTGTGTAGCGCCCGACGGGCGCGCGCCGCCCCGGGAGTGCCCGGGCAGGACGATGCGCGGGGGCGATTTGGACGCCCGTGATGCCGCGCGGCGCAGCCGCGGAGGGATATAGAACTTTTCGAATCTGGCCGCTACCGGGTCGTCATGACAGGTGCGTTTTCCTGTCGGGGACCGTGGCGGCGACTGGGCGCGCGCCGCGGAGGCCTGGGCGACTCGCGCATCTCCAGCGGGCATCGACGGTGGCGGCCGAGCGCGACAGGGCCCCTCTCCCGAGCGGGAGCGGAGAGCCGCACGGGTGTTGCCGGTGCTGCTGCGTACGTCCGCGAGCCCGCAGAAGGGCGGGAGTCGCGTGGCGCGGGCGCCCTACCCTTGCCCGGGCACGCCCGCGACGGACAGGGCCTTCGACCGATTCGGCTGGGCCGCGAGCCTGCGCAGGGACGCGACGTTCGTGGCCGCCTCCTCGGCGCTCATGTCGCGGCGCAGGACGGCCTCGGCATCGGCGAAGCGGCCCTTGAGGCCGAGCACCATGGCGAGGTTGGCGCGCACCCGCGCGTCGGCGCCGGGCTGGTCGGCAGCGAGGCGCAGGGTCTGCTCGGCCTGATCGAGGTTGCGCGACAGCGCGTAGGACAGGCCGAGATTGGACAGGAGCGAGGGCTCGTTCGGGCGGATCTTGAGGGCGGCCTCGTAGAAGCCCTGGGCGCGGGCCTGCTCGCCGAGCTGGGCGGAGGCCGAGCCCTGTGCCGACAGGATGCGCCAGTCGGGATTGGCGGGCGTGTGCGCGTTGGAGAGCACGTCGATCGCCTCGCGGAAGCGGCCCGCCTCGACCAGCGACTTTCCGTAGGCACCGAGCAGGGCCTGGTCGCGCGGGTTGCGCAGCGCGGCCTGCTGCAGCACCGCCGAGGCCTGGCCGATCTGGTCGGTGGCCCGCAGGGCGCGGGCGTAGGCCATCGCCGTGCGCCCGTCGGCGGGGTCGGCGTTGTAGCGCTCGGCCAGCCGGTCGATGTCCTGCCGCGAGGGCGCCGCGGCGGCCGCGGACGGCCCGCCGAGGGGGCCGATCGACCCGGTCGTCTCGGGCGAGCGGGTGTTGCAGCCGGCCAGGCCCAGCGCGACGACGGCGGCCGCGAGGGCGGCGCGGCGTCCGGGGCGTGCCTGGGATCGGGTGACCCGGAACAGGGCCGTCATCATGGTGCGCTCCGCCGGCATCGGGACCGGACGCGATGGCACGCGCTTCACGCTCCCGGCCGGCCGGTGATAGAGCGTTAACCCTAATCACCGGTTAAGCCGCCGGTCCGGGCGGCACGCGAGAGGCACATGACCCAGGCCGAGATTCCGGCGACGACCCACGGGCTCCTGCCCGGCGACACCCAGGCCGTACCGGTGACGCTGGTCACCACCGGGGGCTGGGCGGCGGTCGAGTCCGGCCTGGAGCCCGCCCAGCGGAGCTTCGCCAGGGCCATCGGCTTCAAGCCGAAGGCGGGCAGCCTCGCGCTCCTGCCCGGTCCGGACGGCGGCCTCGCGCGCGTCCTGTTCGGCCTCGGCGATCCGGAGGCCGCGGCCTACGACAGGCTCCTCGCCGGCAAGCTGCCGGGGCTGCTGCCGGAGGGGACCTTCCGCCTGGACAACGCTCCCGAGCCGGCCGAGGCCGCCCTCGCCTGGCTGATGGGGAGCTACCGCTTCGGCCGCTACCGGTCCGGCGGCGGCACGAAGGCCCGGCTCGCGGCGCCCGCCGGCATCGACGCGGCCGAGGTGGAGCGGATCGCCGCCGCGGTGGCGCTGGGCCGGGATCTCGTCAACACGCCGGCCAACGATCTCGGACCCGCCGAGATCGAGGCGGCCGCCCGGGCGGTGGCCGAGCGCCACGGCGCCTCCGTCGCCGTCACGGAAGGCGCGGCCCTCGCCGAGGGGTACCCGCTGATCCACGCGGTCGGCGCCGCGTCGCCCCGGGCCCCGCGGCTGATCGACCTGACCTGGGGGCCGGCGGACGCGCCGCGCGTGACCCTGGTCGGCAAGGGCGTCGCCTTCGACACCGGCGGCCTCGACCTGAAGCCGTCGGCCGCGATGTTGCTGATGAAGAAGGACATGGGCGGCGCCGCCGCGGCGCTGGCCGCCGCCGACATGGTCATGGGCGCGGGCCTGAACCTGCGCCTGCGCCTGCTGATCCCCGCAGTGGAGAACGCGGTCGCGGGCAACGCCTTCCGCCCAGGCGACGTGCTGCCGAGCCGGGCCGGGCTCAGCGTCGAGATCGGCAACACCGACGCGGAGGGCCGGCTGATCCTCGCCGACGCGCTCGCCCTCGCGGACGCGGACTCCCCCGACCTGATCCTCGACTTCTCGACCCTGACCGGCGCGGCCCGGGTGGCCCTCGGGCCGGACCTGCCGGCCTTCTTCACGGAGGACGACGCGCTGGCCGAGGCGGTGGCGCGGGCCGGCCGGGCGGCGATCGACCCGGTCTGGCGCATGCCGCTGCACGCGCCCTACGCGAGCCTGCTCGATTCCAAGGTGGCTGACCTCAACAACGTATCGGGCGGCCCGTTCGCGGGGGCGATCACCGCGGCCCTGTTCCTGCGGCGCTTCGCGCCCAACACGAAGGCGCACGGCCATTTCGACCTCTACGGCTGGAACCCCTCCGCCAAGCCCGGCCGGCCGGAGGGCGGCGAGGTCCAGACGGCGCGGCTGACCTACGCGCTGCTCAAGGCCCGCTACGGCGGCTGATCGCCTCCCGTCATCGCGAGCGCAGCGAAGCGACCCAGGGCTGCGCAACCTCTAACGGCGTGGGCTGGGTCGCTGCGCTCGCGATGACGGTGCGGCTGGGGGCGCGCTCAGGCCGTGCGCGGCAGCCCGGTCTCGATCAGGCGCGCCCACAGGGAAGCCCCGTACGGCGCGGCCGCGTCGTTGAAATCGTAGTGCGGGTGGTGGAGCGAGGCGCTGTCGCCGTTGCCGATGAACATGTAGGCGCCGGGACGACGGGCGAGCATGTAGGAGAAATCCTCGGCGGTCATCATCGGCGCCACCGTCCGGTCGACGTTCTCCTCACCCACCAGCGCCTCGGCGACGCCGGCCATGAAATCGGTCTCGGCGGGATGGTTCTCGGTCACCGGGTAGCTCGCCCCGTACGCGACCCCGCCCCGCGCGCCGAAGCCGCCGGCGATCTCGGCCACCAGGGTCTCGATCCGCGCCTTGATCTCGCCGCGCACGGCCTGGGACAGCGTGCGCATGGTGCCGCGCATGGTGACGGTCTGCGGCAGGACATTGAAGGCCTCGCCGGCCTCCAGCGCGCAGACCGAGACCACGGCCGACTGCACCGGGTCGAGGTTGCGCGACACGATGCTCTGCAGGGCGATGATCACGTGGCTCGACACGAGCACGCTGTCGACGGCGTTCTGCGGCAGGGCCGCATGGCCGCCCCGTCCCTCGATCGTGATCGTGAAGCGATCGGTCGAGGCCATGATCGGCCCCGGCCGGATCGCGAAAGTGCCGACCGCCATGCCGGGGATGTTGTGCATCCCGTAGACCGACTCGACCCCGAACCGCTCCATCATTCCGTCGTCGACCATCGCCTCGCCGCCGCCGCCCCCCTCCTCGGCGGGCTGGAAGATCAGCACGGCCGCCCCGTCGAAATCCCGGGTCTCGGCGAGGTACTTGGCGGCGCCGAGGAGCATGGTCGTGTGACCGTCGTGGCCGCAGGCGTGCATCTTGCCCGGCACGGTGGAGCGGTAGGGCAGGTCGCGCACCTCCTGGATCGGCAGGGCGTCCATGTCGGCGCGCAGGCCGATGGCACGGTTGGAGCTGCGTCCCCGGCCGCGGATGACGCCCACCACCCCGGTGCGGCCGATGCCGGTGACGACCTCGTCACAGCCGAAGGACCGCAGCGTCTCGGCGACGAAGCCGGCGGTGCGGTCGACGTCGTAGAGCAGCTCGGGATGGGCGTGCAGGTCGTGCCGCCACGCCGTCATCGTGTCGGCGAAGGCGCGGATCCGTTCAAGGACGGGCATCGGGGCGGGGCTCTCGTGGCCTCTGCGGGTGGGCCAGACCAGCAAAGCCGGGGCCAGAGCCGCCGTCAACGGCCAAGCTCGGTATCCGCTGCGCCCCGCTCACGCCGCACCCCGCCCCGTGATCCCGCGCCCGCGCCCGCGCCGCCGCGGCGCGGGTGGATGGTCGCCCGCGGCGAGGTCGTCCAGGATCGGGCAGTCCGGCCGCGCGTCGCCGCAGCAGGCCTCCGCCAAGTGCTCCAGCGTCCGGGCCATGCCCTCCATCTCGGCGATGCGGCGGCGCAGATCGGCGATCTGCTCCTGCGCGATCGCCTTCACCCCGGCGCTCGGCCGGGCGCGGTCGCGCCAGAGCGTCAGGAGATCCGCGATCGCGTCCACGCTGAAGCCGAGGTCGCGGGCGCGGCGGATGAAGCGCAGCGTGTGCAGGTCCGCCTCGCCGTAGTGGCGGTAGCCGGATTCGGACCGGGCGGCCGGCGGCAGCAGGCCGGTCGCCTCGTACCAGCGGATCATCTTGGCCGAGACGCCGGTCCGGCGCGCCGCCTCGCCGATCGTGAGGGTCGCCGCGCTCATGCCGGCCTCGCGGCCAGCGCCGGCCCTTCGGCCGCCGCGGGACGCCCGCCGGCCCGGCGCAGCCGCAGGGCGTTGCCCAGGACGAACACGCTCGAGAACGCCATGGCGCCCGCGGCCAGGATCGGCGACAGGGCCGGGCCGCCGAACGGCACCAGCACGCCGGCCGCCACCGGGATCAGCGCGGCGTTGTAGGCGAAGGCCCAGAACAGGTTCTGGCGGATGTTGGCCATCACCGCCCGCGACAGCGCCAGGGCCTCGACCAGGGCCTCCAGATCGCCCGACATCAGCACTACGTCGGCGCTCTCGACGGCGATGTCGGTGCCGGTGCCGATCGCCAGTCCGACATCGGCCTCGGCCAGCGCCGGCGCGTCGTTGATGCCGTCGCCCACGAAGGCCACCGGCCCGTGTTCCGCCCGGAACCGCTGGACCGCCTCGACCTTCCCGCCGGGCAGCACCCCGGCGGCCACGGCGTCGATGCCGAGGCTCCGCGCCACGCCGGCGGCGGTGACGGGATCGTCGCCCGTGACCATCGCCACCGCGAGGCCGCGCGCCTTCAGGGCCGCGACCGCCGCGCGGGCGCCGGCTTTCACGGGATCGGCCACCGCCAGGATCGCGGCGTGGCGCCCGTCGAGGACGAGGTGGATCGGGCTCCGCCCCGCGCCCGCCAGCGCCTCGGCCCGGGCAGCGAGATCCGGGTCAAGGGCGACGCCGAGGCGCTCCAGGTAGCGCGGCGCGCCGAGGGCCACGGCCCGGCCCGCGACCCGTCCGGAGATCCCGAAGCCCGCCACCGCCTCGAAGCTGTCCGGTTCCGGCAGGTCGAGGCCGCGCTCGCGGGCCGCCGCCACGACGGCGCCGGCCAGCGGGTGCTCGGAGCGGGTCTCCAGCGCGGCGGCGAGGGCCAGCACCGCGTCCTCCGCGACGCCCGCGGCCCGGACGATCTCGGTGAGCCGGGGGCGGCCCTCGGTCAGGGTGCCGGTCTTGTCGAGGGCCACCACCCGCACGTCGCGCAGACCCTGCAGCGCCGCGCCGTCGCGGAACAGCACGCCGCGCGCCGCCGCGCGCCCGGTGCCGACCATGATGGCAGTCGGCGTCGCCAGCCCCATGGCGCAGGGGCAGGCAATGATCAGCACCGCGACGGCGTTGACCAGGGCCGGACCCAGCGCCGGGGCCGGCGCCAGCGCCAGCCAGGCCAGGAAGGTCACCGCGGCGATGCCGATCACCGCCGGGACGAACCGCCCGGTGACGCGGTCGACCAGCGCCTGGATCGGCAGCTTGCCGCCCTGGGCGCGCTCCACCATGGCGGCGATCTGCGCCACCACGGTGGCGCCCCCCACGGCCTCGACCCGCAGGTCGAGGCTGCCGCGGCCGTTGAGCGTCCCGCCGACCACGGGATCGCCCGGACCCTTGCGCACCGGCGCCGGCTCGCCCGTCACCATGCTCTCGTCGACGTGGCTGCTACCGGCCACCACGGCGCCGTCCGCCGCCACCCGCTCGCCCGGACGCACCCGGACGACGTCGCCGAGGCGCAGGGCGTCGAGGGGAACCTCGGTCTCCGCGCCGTCGCGGACGACCCGGGCGGTCTTCGGCGTCAGGTCCATCAGCCGCGCGATCGCCTGGCCGGTGCGCCCCTTGGCGCGGGCCTCCAGCGTCCGGCCGAGCAGGATCAGCGTGACGATCAGGACGCTCGCCTCGAAGTAGAGGTGCGCCGCCCCCGCCGGCAGGAAGTCGGGCGCCAGGGTCGACACCAGCGAGTACAGGTAGGCGGCGCCGGCTCCGAGGGCGACCAGGGCGTTCATGTCGGGATGGCCGCGCAGCAGGCCCGGAACGCCGCGCAGGAAGAAGCGCCGCCCCGGGCCGGCGAGGACCAGGGTGGCCAGCGCGGCCTGGACCAGGGCCGTCACGGGGCCGCCGTGCAGCGCGGGCAGAAGGTGGCCGCCCATGTCGAGGACCACGACGGGAACCGACAGCAGGGCGGCGACGATCAGGTCGCGGCGCAGGGCGCGCCCCTCCTCGGCCTGACGGGCGGAGGGGTCGACCGGGTGGCCGGCCTCGACCGGCCGGGCCTCGTAGCCGGCCGTCTCCACGGCCGCCACCAGCGCGTCCATCGGCACCACCCCCTCGGGATGGCGGATCGCGGCCCGGCCGGCGGCGAGGTTGACGCTGGCGCCGGTCACCCCCGGCACGGCGGCCAGCGCCCGCTCGACGCGGCCGACGCAACTCGCGCAGGACATCCCGTCCACGGCCAGCAGGCTCTGCGTCTCTGGGACGGGGTAGCCGGCATCCGCGAGCGCCGTCGCGACGTCGCCCGGGCTCGTCGCCCCGTCGAGGACGAGGCTGGCGCGGTGGGTGGCGAGGTTCACCGCCACGTCACGGGCGCCTGGCAGCGCCGCGAGGGCGCGCTCGACGCGGCCGACGCAGGAGGCGCAGGACATGCCCTCGACGGGGAGGGTCAGGGCGACGGATCTCGACATGGCGGTGGTCCGGTTGGAAGCATCCATGCCCAGTCAGATGGAGCTTCCCATGATGGGAAGGTCAAGGGTTCGCGGGCGAGGCTCCGGATCCGGCCGGTCGATGCGGGCCGCGGCCGTTGTCGAATCGCGCCCGCCCGGCCAAGGTCACCGCCCACCGGAGCGACGGGGACACCGATGAGCGAGCCGCTGACGATCTACGGCGATCCGGGTTCCGGCAACTGCCTCAAGGTCAAGTGGGTCGCGGCGCGTCTCGGCATCCCGGCGGTCTGGCGCGACGTCGACGTCCCGGGCGGTGGGACGCGCAAACCCGAGTTCCTCGCCCTGAACCCCGCCGGCCGCGTGCCGATCGTCGTCCTGCCCGACGGCACCGTGCTGTCGGAATCGAACGCGATCATCGTCTACCTCGCGGAGGGCTCCGCGCTGGTCCCCGCGGAGCCCCTGCCCCGCGCCCGGATGCTGCAGTGGATGTTCTGGGAGCAGTACAGCCACGAGCCCTACATCGCGGTCCGCCGCTACCAGCTCCACTACCTCAAGCGGGCGCCCGAGGATCTCGACCCGAAGCTCGCCGAGCGCGGCGCCGACGCCCTGCGGCTGATGGAGGACACCCTCGGGCGCTCGGCCTTCATGGCGGGCGAGACCCTGACCCTCGCCGACGTGGCGCTCGTCGCCTACACGCGCATGGCCCACGAGGGGGGCTTCGACCTCAAGGACTACCCGGCGATCCGCGCCTGGGTCGGGCGCGTCGAGGCCGGGCTCGGGATCGGCCCCTATACCGGGCCGGCCTGATCGGCCGCGAACCGAGGCGGCGCGGCGCCGTACTCGGGCAGGCTGACCCGCACGGTCGTCCCCTCGCCGGTCGCGCTCTCGATGGCGAGGCGGCCGCGGTGGCGATTGAGGCTGTGCTTGACGATGGCGAGCCCCAGCCCAGTGCCGCCGCGGGCGCGACTCGAGGCGACGTCGACCCGGTAGAAGCGCTCCGTCAGCCGCGGGATGTGCTCGGGCGGGATGCCCGGCCCGTCATCGGCCACCGACAGGACGACGCGGCGCCCGAGGCGCGGGTCGTCCTCGCGGGCGAGCCCGACGCTGATCCGACCGCCGCCGTACTTCACGGCGTTCTCGATCAGGTTCTCGATCACCCGCGCCAGCTCGTCGGCGTCGCCGGGGACCGCGTAGGGCCCCGCCCCCTCCTCCAGCCGGATCGTGGCGCCCCGCGCCTCGGCGGGCGGGCCCTGGGCGTCGACCATCTGGCGGGCGAGCGCCCCGAGATCGACCACCGCGGTGGGGGCGACGTGCTCGCGCAGCTCGATCCGCGACAGCGACAGCAGGTCGTCGATCAGCCGCGTCATCCGCAGGGCCTGGACGCGCATGATCTCCAGGAAGCGCTCCCGGGCCTGCGCGTCGTCGCGGGCCGGCCCCTGCAGGGTCTCGATGAAGCCGATCAGGGTGGCGAGCGGCGTGCGCAGCTCGTGGCTGGCGTTGGCGACGAAGTCGACCCGCATCGCCTCCAGGCGCCGGGCCGCGGTGAGGTCGCGCAGGAACAGCAGCGCGCTGACGCCGGACCCGTCGGGCATCGGCAGGGCGCCGATCTGGACATCGAAGGTCCGCTCCAGCGGCACCCGGGTCGACAGCGCGACGCGGCGCGGGAGGCCCGAACTCAGCACCGCCTCGATGCCGTCGAGGACCTCCGGGTCGCGGAGCGCGAAGGACAGCGGCCGGGCCTGGTGGAGGGCCGGCAGGAGCGCCCGCGCGGCGGGATTGGCCTCCAGCACCAGGGTGCGCCGGTCGACCAGGATGACCGGGTCCGGCACGTGGGCGAGCAGCGCCTCGGCGACGGCGTGGCGCGGCGTGGTGGTGGCCGGGCGCGGCACGGGCGCCTCGCGGCCGCGCCCGCCGAGCCAGCCGCCCAGGCAGATCGCCGCGAGGCCGATCAGGATCAGTGGGAGATCGAGCCGCCCGGCCAGGGCGGTGGCGAGCCCGAGCAGGCCCGCGGCGATCGCGGCGCCGGTCCAGGCGGGGGAGCTGCGCAGGCGGCCGGACATGGCGGGCGCGGCCGGCCGCTCAGCGGGGCTCGGACTCGTCGTGCCACGCCCGGCCGGACGGGCCGGCCGTGCCCTCCGGAGGCCCGGGATCGCGGGCGCCGCCCGCGCGCTTGACGATCTCGTACAGCCCGAGCATCGCCAGGGCGGTCACGAACGGCACGACGTAGTAGCAGCCCCGGAACAGCAGCAGCGAGGTCAGCACCTCGTTGCGCGGCAGGCTCGACAGGGCGAGCAGGATCGTCGCCTCGAACACCCCGATCCCGCCCGGCGCGTTCGACGCGATCCCCAGCATGGCGGCGAGCACGTAGATCGCCAGGAAGGTGGTGAAGCCGAGCGTCGTCTCCTGCGGCAGCAGGACGTAGAGCACCGCCGCCGCCGCGCAGACGTCGCCGATCCCGACGATCATCTGGCCGATGGAGACCGAGGCGCCCGGCAGCTCCAGGCGCCACTGCTTGACGGTGATGCTGCGCTTCTTGGCCGAGACCCAGGCGAGGTAGCCGAGCACCAGGGCGAGCGCCGCGAGGCCGACGCCCTGGTTGATCCGGATCGATGTGAAGGCGAGGCCGGCGAGCTGGCCGGCCTCGATGATCAGGCTCAGGCCCAGCACCACGCCCATGCCGAGCCAGAAGGTGAAGCCGGCGATGACGGTGAGCGCGGCGATCTTGGCCGTCGAGAGCCCCTGCCGGGCATAGATCCAGTAGCGGATCGTCCCGGCAGTGAGCAGCGGGAAGCCGAGAGTGAAACTCACCGCGTAGCTCGTGAAGGAGGCGAGCGCGGTGATCCGGTACGGCACCTTGATCTTGAGCTGGCGCAGGGCCAGCGCGTCGTAGCCGGTCAGGAACAGGTAGCTGATGCCGACGAACAGGAAGGCGAGCCCGAGCTGCTCGGCGGTCGCCGCCGCGATGGCGCTGCGCACCTCCGCCCAGCTGACGCTCTGCACGAGCTTCCACAGGACGCCGAGGGAGACGGCGAACAGCACGATGCTGGCCGCCGTGCCGATCCAGGCATAGCGGCTGCGCCGGCTCTTCCGCTTCGAGCCCGCTTCGGCATCGTGCTGGACCGGCTCGACCGGCTCGGCCGGGCTCCGGTGCTGTCCCTGAAAATTCATGCCGATCGGCGTCCGCCCTTCCGGCTGCGCGGCCCGGCCCGAAGGCCGTCAGCCCGTGCCGGAATCTCCCGGACCGCGGCCCGTTGCCCCGCATGTAGGCCGAACCGGGGCGCAAGGCCAGGGAAGGCAGGCCCGTGACGGGCGATCTATCCTCAGCCGGAGGTCCGATCGAGGATCGCGGCCGCTTCCGCGAGGCCGCGCCGGATCCGCTCCGGCACCTCCGGCGCGGTGCAGACATAGGTCGGGCTCGGGTGCGGCACCCGGATCACTGGAAGGTCGGGGCGGAGCGCCGCGAGGGCGGGCGCGGCCTCGCCGGCGAAGCGGCCGGCCAGCACCGCCACGGCGAGGCGCGGCAGCAGGTCGAGGAGCGGGGCCAGATAGGGCGCGGCCGCCGCCACCTCCGCCCGGCGGGGCGCCCGGTTGCGGGCGCCCTCGGCGTGGATGAGCCAGGGGACCGCGTTCCAGATCAGCGTGTCGGCCCGGCTGAGCCCGGCCTCGGCGAGGAAGCGGAACAGGTTCGCGGCCGTGCCGTTCGCGCTGTCGCGGGTGACGAAGCCGGTGCGCAGGACCGCCGGGCCGGGGGTCTCGAGGAGGAGGAGCATCCGCGCGCCGACGCCGCCGTCCAGGGGGTCGGGCGCCGGGACCGGGGCGCCGCGCTCGGCCGCGACGCGCGCCGCCAGCACCCGGATCGGTGCGATGTGGGGGCTGTCGATCAGGGCGCGGCGGGCCGCGAGGGCTTCCGGATCGGCCAGCGCCTTCGGCGCCCGCGGCTCAGCCGGCATCGAGGCCGGGGATCGTGAGGCCGAGGCTTCCCGAGCGGCGGAAGCGCTCGGTGCCCTCCTCCCGGGCGAGGCGCGCGTCGAGGCCGGCCACGCCGCCGAACTGGAAGCCGATCTGGCTGGCATAGGCCGCGCAGGCGGCGCGCTTCCGGGCCTGGGCCTCCGGGGCGAGGCGCATCGCCGGCTCGGCGAGGTCGGCGAACAGGTCGGCGAGGGGCGCCTTCGGGGCGGCCTCCCGCACCGTGTAGGGAAAGTCGCGCCACCACAGGATCGGCTGCGCCGGCGCGAGGCCGCGCAGCGCCCGCACGGTCTGGACGTGATCGACGTGCCCGCCGATCGCCTGCGGAGCTAGGAGGAGATCGGGACTCCCCGCGGCGATCAGCCCCGCAATGGCCGGTGCCAGCTCGGCCGCGACGCCGTCGTCGGCGCGCGTGTCGGCGAAGAGCTCCGGCGCCGAGCCGTAGCCACGGTGCGGCGCCTCCCGGAACGGCAGGTGGACGGGCGGCGCGATGCCGAGCGCCGCGGCAGCCCGGACATCCTCGTCCCGGCGCAGGGCCATGTAGTCGACTTTCGGTCCGAGCCCCTTGTCCAGCTGGCAGGCGAGCGCGAAGCCCCTCGGCTCGGCGACGCTGCCGGTGAACAGTGTCGCCATCACCACGCGCCAGCCAGCTTGCGCGAGGCTTGCCAGGAGGCCGCCGCACGAGAAGGCCGCGTCGTCGAGATGGGGCGAGAGGGCGAGCGCGGTGGGCATGGTCCGGGGTGCGACGGTCTCGATGGGTTCCAACCCGCGCGCTCAGAGCAGGTGCGGCTCGGCGCGGAAGCGACAAGTCGGATCGTGGGGCAGATCCGGCGAGAAGCCGGTGGCCGGCCGCTCGCCGCGCACGCGGGCGTAGACGTCCATGATCTGCCGCCCGACCGCGTGCCACGAGTAGACGCGGCGGCACTCCTCCAAGCCGGCCGTCGCGATGCGGCGGCGAAGATCCGCGTCCGCGATGACCCGGGTGAGCGCGGCGGCCAGCGCCGGGACGTCGCCCGGGTTCACCAGCAGCCCGTTCTCCCCGTCGCGCAGGCAGTCCGAGACGCCGACCGCGTGGCACGAGACGGTGGCGAGCCCGGCCGCGAGCGCCTCCAGGATCGTGTTGGAGAAGCCCTCCGCGTAGGTCGGCGAGACGAACACGTCGGCGCGGCGGTAGAGGTCGGGCACGGTGGCGTACTCGGCGTAGCCCGTGAAGGCGATCTCCCGCTCCGAGAAGGCGCGCTCGGCGGCGAGCGCCTTGGCCGGGTCCACGTCGGGCCCGATCCCCGAGATGGTGGCGGCGAACGGCGTGCCCTGCGCGCGCAGGATCGCCAGGGCCTCGATGAAGTCGAGCACGCCTTTCCGGCGGTCGACCCGGCCGTGGTAGAACAGCCGCACCGGGCCCGGATGGGGCGCGGGCAGCCCGTCGGGCGTGCCCTGCGCGAACCGGTCGGTGTCGACCGCGCCGGGCACGATGGTGAAGCGGGCGGGGTCCGACCCGAGCCGCTCGCAGACCTCGTCCACGAAGGAGGCGCCGCCGATCAGCAGCGCGTTGGCGTGGGCCAGCACCTCGCACATGGCGACCCGGTGGGTCTCGCAGCAAGAGCCGACCCAGTGGCCATCGCCGCCCTGGATCGAGACGACGCTCGGCACGCCGAGTTCGCGCGCGGCGAGCAGCACCGCCCAGCCGGTCGGGTAACCGTATTGCGCGTGCAGGATGTCGAAGGGTTGTCGGGCGTGCTCGCGGCAGATCGCGTCCACCATCGCGGCGATGTCGCGCTCGAAGTCGCCCGACGCCTGCTCGCCGAGCTGCTCCAGGCCGATCACCCGAACGCCCGGCACCGGCGGGGGCGGCCCGCCCCCGTAGACCCGGGTGCCGAAGTCGTCGCCCCGGTACTGCGAGATCATCGTGACGTCGTGGCCGGCGCCGACCAGCTCGCGCAGCAGGTTCTGCGCGTAGACGCTCATGCCCGATATCGCCGGGAAATAGCGGCGGCTGAGGAACAGGATTCTCATCGCGCCGCACCTTCGAATTGACCGGGCGACGCGCCGAGGCGCCCCCTCTCCCGTGCCCGATTCTCGCCTCGCCGCGGTTCGGCTCTCACTGCCATTGCCGCCGCGTCTCCTGCTCGCCGGCCAGGACCGGGCCGGGGCGCCGACAGCCGCGGAGATAGTTTAGCGCCTGCGGGATCATCACGTCGGCCCGGTGGCTCTCGCGGGACAGCTCGACGCAGATCAGCTTGCCGAAGCCGACCGCCTCCAGGGCCTCCAGGACACCCGGCACGTCCATGTCGCCCTCGCCGAACGGCAGGTGGATGTGGCTGCCGCGCTTCATGTCCTCGATCGCCACGGTGCCGATCCGGTCGGCGAATTCCCGCACGGCGGCCGCCGGCTCGCGCTCGCCCGTGACGAGGCAGTGGCCGGTGTCGAGGGCGAGCTTCAAGCCCGGCACGGAGAGGGAAGCGTAGTCGTCGAGCGTCTCGATCAGCATGCCGGGCTCGGGCTCCAGACAGGGCACGACACCGGCCTCGGCGGCGAACGAGGCGACCTCGTGCAGCCCCTCCTCCAGCCAGCGCCGGGCCTCGCCAGGATCCACGCCCGGCTTCGGAACGCCGGCCCAGAACGAGACCGCCTCGGCGGAGAGCATGGCGCCGATCTCGATCGCCCGCTTGAGGAAGCCGACCCGCCGGGCGCGGCCCGCGGCGTCGGCGGTCACCAGCGTCGGCTCGTGCTTGGCGGACGGATCGAGGAGGAAGCGGGCGCCCGTCTCGATGACGCAGGTCAGCTCCAGCTTCTCCAGCAGGCTCGCCACCCGGCCGGCTTCCGCCGCCCAGGTGTCGGCGAAGGGGTCGAGATGGTGGATGTCGAGGGTGAGCGCCACGCCGTCGTAGCCCGCCGCCTTGATCAGGTGGATCGCGTCGTCGAGGCGGTGGTTGGCCGCGCCGTTGGTGTTGTAGGCGAACCGGAGCGTCACGCCGCCCTCCCCTTCCGCTGGGCGAGGCGGAACGGCGCGTGGTGCGATTCCGGCTCGCGGTAGAGCGGATAGTGCCGCCCGACGATCCGCTCGGCCAGGGCCACGTCGAACAGCGGCTGGCCGCCGAACCGCTCCAGGGCTTCAGGGGTCAGACGCACCGGCCGCAAAGTCTCGCTCTCGGTGCCGAACTGGATGAGCGGATGGTCGCGGTCGATGAGCTTCCTCGTGTTGCGCTCGCCGATCCGGTAATAGCTCATGGTCTCGACCTCGAGCCCCGGCACGATCGCCTTCACGACGCCGACCCCGCCGCCCGGCGGTGTGCAGTCGACGTAGAGCACGTCGAACCCGGCTTCGAGCAGCCGGTCGCAGGCGATCTTCCCCCGCGCATGGCCGTCGGCGGCCGGAGTGGAGGGCAACTCCGTAAATCGCTTCGTGCTGCGCTCGGAATAGACCGTGTCGGCGAGCACGCCGCGCAGGTCGGCCGCCGGCATCTCGATCCATTCGAGCATGGCCTGGAGTGCGCGGCTCTCCTCGAGGTCCAGGCTGGGCAGCGCCTTCTGGATGAAGGCGTCGACGTAGCCGGGCGGCGTCACCGTGGCGGCCATGTCGAGGGGGCCGTGCCCGAAGGTCTTGCGCACCCGCGCGGCCTGGAACTCCAGCAGCGCCTTGCGCAACGCCCGCTCCCGGTCCGGGTCGCAGGCCTCGCCGCAGGCCGAGAGGGCGATCGGCGCCGGGGTGCGCGCCGGATCCTCGTCGTAGCCGACGACGTAGAGGTTGGTCAGCCCGAACTGGTCGGTGGCGAATTTCGGCAGCGCCCGGATGCCCAGCGCCTTCAGCCGGGCCAGCATGGCGGCGTTCTCCGGGCCGATGCCGTCGAGGTCGAGCATCACGCCCTGGTCGAGGGCCCGGAACAGCAGGCCGTTGCCGTCCCGCTGGAGCAGCTCCAGCACGCCGTGGCCCAGCGCGAAGGGCACGTCGGGCCCGGCGCCGAGGCCGTTGGTGATCAGGTTGGTGAAGGGCTTGTAGCCCTCCGACAGCTCGAAATAGTCGGTGGCGGCGACGTCGAGCGGCATCAGGACGATCTCGCCGGTGGCGTGGCGGATCGCGGGCGTCCACTCGAGCACCGTGTCGCGGCCGACCGGGGACCCGGCGGGCAGGCACAGGGTCAGCGGGTCGGCGACCGACTTGGCGCCGTAGACGCGGGCGAGATCGGTATAGCTCGCCCGCTCCTTCGCGCGGGGCAGCACCGCGAGGGACGGCATCAGGTTCTCGGCGATCTCCGCCACGGCGCCGATCAGCGCCTCGTCGTCGGTGGCGCCGTAGCCGATCCCAGATGGCATCGCGCCCACGAAGAACGGGTCGTCGAGGAACAGGGCCACGAACCAGACCGGGATGCCGGTGCGATCGAGCGGTGCCAGCGGGAAGCCGACGACGCGCCCCTCCGGCAGCACGTCGAGATAGGCCTTGACCGGGTCGGGCAGGGTCTCGGGCAGGCCCTCGATCGGCCGCTTGGCGCCGAAACGGTAGGGGCGCGGCGCCTTGATCCGCTCGTGGCGGGCGCGGTCGTCCTGGTCGTGGAAGGCGTCTGCGTTGGTCACGTCGTGTTCCCGTCTTCCTCGAACCGTGCGCCGCACCCCCTCCCATTCATCCCCTCACCCCGAGGAGCCGAAGCGCAGCGGGGGCCTCGAAGGAGGGCTCCAGCCGGACGCGCGATCCCTGGAGCCCTCCTTCGAGGCCCGCTGACGCGGGCACCTCAGGATGAGGGCGTGGGTGGGAGATGCCGGGGTGTGGTTCCGTGGCTTGCGTATCCTGTGTCCGCTACCCCTGCCCGTAGGCGCGGGCGACGAGCCGCATCGTGTGAAGGTCCCGGGACGCCGCGTACGCGGCCCGCTCCTCGGGCCGGCGCAGGGCCGAGCCGAAGGCGCGCACCTGCTCGGTGAAGGGCGAGCTGTCCGCGTCGAAGGCGAGCGGCTCTGCCCGCCCGGTCGCGCCGTCGATGAAGGTCAGCGACCCGCCGGCCGTCTGGCCCATCGTGTTCTCGGCGACGAGCATGCCCTTCGTGCCGACGATTTCCAGGCGGCGGCGGGGCAGCGCGTCGGGACAATTGTAGGCGACGTGCAGGCTCGCCAGTGCGCCGCCCGCGGTCCGCCCGATCAGCAGGGCGCCGTCGTCGACCGCGTAATCCTGGGCCTTGGTCTGAGTCAGGGCCGCGATGGTGGTGATCGGCTCGCCGAGCAGGTAGTCCACGAGGTCGAGCCCGTGCGGGGCGAGGTCCATCAGGGCGCCGCCGCCGGCCTGGGCGGCGTCGATCCGCCAGTTCGGCTGGCCGGCCTCCGACCAGTCGCGACCGAGCCAGCAGGCGTAGACGATCCGTACGGTCGTCACGGTGCCGAGCCGGCCGGCCTCGACCTGCGCGCGGATCGTCCGGTGGGCCGGGTGGTGCCGCTGGTCGAAGGCCGTCCCGTAGAAGATCTTCCGTGAGTCGACGGCGTGCGCGATGGCCTCGGCGTCGCTCAGCGTCGCCGCCATGGGCTTCTCGCACAGGATCGCCTTGCCGGCAGCGGCCAGCGCCTCGACGGCGCCGCGATGCAGGTGGTTCGGCGTCGCCACGTAGACCGCCTCGACCGCGGGCTCGGCGATCAGGCCGGCGAGATCGGCGTGGACGCGGGCACCGGCCCGCTCGGCGGCCGCGCGGCTCTCCGGGTTCGGATCGCTGACCGCCACCAGCCGGTGTCCGGCCGCGCGGATGCCGGGCTCCATGTAGTCGCGGGCGACCCAGCCGTAACCGACGATGCCCCAGCCGACCGCGTCCATCACCAACGCTCCGGCAGGTCGACGAACTCGCGCACGCGCACGCGCTGCGTTTCCGACGCATCGAGGCCTTCGTCGAAGGTCAGCGACTCCGGTCCCGGGGAGTGCAGCGGGTACGTGGCGCGGGGGGCATACTCCGCCTCGTAGCGCTCCGAGGGCCAGCGGATGACGTAACCGCCGCCCTCGGGCACGTAGAGCGGGTTGAGCCGCAGCACGGTGCCGGGCTTCGGCAGGGTGAGGCCGTCGAGCAGGGCGCGCGGCGCCGGTCGCATCCCGGGACCGCACACCACCGAGAACGCCTCGCAGCTTCGCAGGGCGGCGGGGTCCTGCGGGCCCGGCGCCCGCGCCTCGACCAGCGCCCGGGTCAGCTCCGCGTCGTCGTAGACCAGGGCGTCGGGGAAGAACTCGGCGATCTCCTCGGCCGTCACCGCGCGGCCGGCCGAGAAGCCCGGGCAGTCGCGGTTGTGGATGTGGCTCAGCGCCAGCCAGCCGTCGTCGCCGGCGTTCTGGCGGAGGTTCTCGAGGAGCGCCGCCTTGTCGTCGAGGAAGTAGAAGGCGTCGTTGCAGACGACGAGGTCGACCGGCGCCCCAGGGATCGGCCAGTGGGGCGAGCCGGCGTCGAAGCAGACGAGCTGCGCCTTCTCGGCCACGACCCAGTGGCGCGCGACCCAGAGCTTGGCGAAGACCACGTCGGCGCCGGCGACCTTGCAGCCGCGCCGCTGCAACTCGCGCAGGTAGTGGCCGATGCCGCAGGCGAACTCGAAGACGCAGACGGGCTCGTTCCAGTGCGCCTCCAGCAGCGACAGGCCGGCCAGGAAGGTCGGGTCGCTCCAGCGGTGCAGGAAGTAGTCGCCGACGCGCCCCCAGCCGAGGAGCTCGACCGCCTCGCGGAGGGTCGCCTCGCGGCGCGTCTTGATCAGGCGGATGATCCCGGCGGGATCGGCCGGCGGCCCGTTCCACCAATCGTCCTGATCGACCAGCAGCGCGGCCAGCGCCTCGTCGGGCTCGCCGGCGTCGAGATGGGCGAGCACCCGCTCGACCAGAGCCGCGCGGTTGATCCGCAGGTACGGGATGCCGTCGATCACGGGCCAGCGCGCGCCGGTCTCCGCGTCGCGCAGGGCGTGCGGGCCGTCGGCCTTCAGCGGGTTGCCGGTGTCCGGCGATCTGAGTTCGAACGGGATCATGGTTCTCGGGGCCGCCCGGGCAGATGGGCGACCGGGTCCGGCGATCAAGGGATGCGCATGTCGGCGAGGACACGATCGTGGAAGCCCTTCACCGGGCCGGCATGGACCAGCTCCCACTCGTCGAGCACCATCCCCATCGTGGTCGAGGCCCCCCGCAGGTGCTGGGCGATCTGGAGGACGCGGTCGATGCAGTCGGCCGCGTGGAAGGCGCGGCCCTCGGCGGTGGCGTCGTCGGGCAGCACCGCCCGGGCGCGCTCGACCTGGGCCCGCAGGGGCGCGTCGAGCTCGGCGAGGGCCCAGGCGGTGGTGGTCGCCATGATCGGGCCGAGATGGTCGCCGAGCAGCATCTCGCCGGTAAAGCCGGCATCCGGCATGGCGGCGTTGTGGAAGTGGTGGGCCATCGCGGCCAGGAACACGGTGCCGGGATCGGCCCGGTAGAACGGGCTGAGGCAGACGCCGTAGACCGCCACGATCAGGCAGTGCTCGGCGTGGTTCTCCGGCGGCTCCAGCAGGATCCGGGCGCGGCCGGGGCAGGTGACGCCCGCCCGCGGCTGCTGCGCCAGGGCGCCGACGAAGCCCGGCAGCGGCCCGGGCCGGCCGGCCGGACGCGGCGCGAGCCGCGCGCGCAGGCGGTCGCGGAGGTCCGGATCGAGCTCTCCGGTGACGGCGTCGAACCCCGCCACCAGCACCGCGGAGGCGGCCTCATCCGAGAGCCCCGCCGCGGTCAGGAAGGCCGCGTCGAGGTCGCAGAGGCGCGTCGCCGCCAGCGTGACGGCCGCGATGTCGAGGGCGACGTCGTCCGGCGCGGCGCCGCCGGTCAGCAGCCCCCACCCCTGCGCGAACAGCCGCTCGGCGATCGAGCCCGTACGGCCCGCGGAGCGGACGCGCTTGAGGTCGTTCATCTCGACCAGAAGGTCGCGCAGCGCTTCCGGCGCGGCGGCGCCGGAACGGGGCGGCTCAGTCTCGCTTGGCATCGTCTCGTTCCGAAAGGCCGCCCCCTGGTTCTGACGAAGCCTAGTGCACGCCCAGCCAGTCGCGGAGCATCTGCTCCTGCTTGCCGAAGGCGTGCTCCGGACCGTGGCCGTTCTTGACCATCGGCGCCTTGAAGAAGGTCGAGAGCTGCTCCTGCACGCCGCCGTCGCCGCGCTTGCTCGCGAGATCGAGGACGCGGGCGATCTCGATGACGAGCGGCGCGGCCAGGATCGAGTCCTTGCAGAGGAAGTTCACCTTGATCTGCATCCGCTGGCCCATGAAGCCGGTGACGTCGATGTTGTCCCAGGCTTCCTTGTCGTCGCCGCGCGGGCGGTAATAGTGGATGTGCACGAGGTGGTCCTCGACCGGGTAGCCGAGGATCGAGTCGAGCACCGTGCCCTTGGTGTTGAGCTTCGACTGCAGCGAGTTCGGATCGTTCAGGGCGAGGCCGTCGCGGTTGCCGAGGATGTTGGTCGAGAACCAGCCGTCGACGTGGAGGGCGCGCGCCTTGAAGGCGGGGGCCAGCACCGTCTTCATCATGGTCTGGCCGGTCTTGCCGTCCTTGCCGGCCACCGGGACGTTCAGCTCCTTGGCGAGGTCGAGGAGCGCCGGGACGTCGGCGGCGACGCTCGGGGTGAAGTTGGCGTAGGGGATGCCGCTCTTGATCGCCGCGTAGGCGTAGAGCATCGCCGGCGAGATCGCCTCGTCGCTCGAATCCAGGCCCTTCTCGAAGGCGGCGGTGGAGTTCAGGGTCGGGTCGTTGAGGTCGGGCCAGCGCTCCGTGGAGGCGAGGTTCACCACGACCACGTCGTCGAGGTTGCTCTCCTTCTGGAAGCGGCGGAGATCGTTGGCGATCACCGAGACCGCCTCGCGGTGGTCCTTGGCGACGATCCGGTTCTGACCGTCGATGTTCTTGCAGAACTTCGCGCTGCCGACCGCCGGCCAGGGCGTGATGCCCTTCAGGACCTGGGCGCCGTTCTCGATGTCGTCCTTCGAGAGCACGCCGTGCCCGCTCGCCGCGGAGGCGAGGTCGTCGCCGTTCAGGTCCCAGCCCCCGAAGACGAGGTCCTTGTAGTCGGCCATGCCGGCCACGGAGAGACCGGCGAGCGGCAGCCCGTCGAGACGGTTGGAGCCGGATTTGATCATCTCGATGCCGGCGATGGCGGTGGTGGCGACGGCGCCTCCCATGCCAACGAAGGCGACACCGACGCGGCGACCGGACTGCATGCTCATCGGAAACTGATGTCCTTGTGCGGACGCGGGTGGCGTCTTGAAGGGTCCGTCCTGGGACGGAAATTCACCCCCCCGGGGCCGTACCTAACTGGCTCGGCGGTGCTCCGTTCCAACCCGAATGCGACAACATCGCCCCGCCGTCGTCCCGCGCGCGGCCGGTCGGCCGCCGGTCGGCGGCGTTAACGGGGCCCTAAGCGGGAGGGTTAACCCTTCCTTGACCGTGCCACGCTTGGATCACGGGGCCGTCCCATTCTGGTCACGGCCGGCGTCGATAGGGCCGCCGCTTCCAGAAAAAAACCCGGCCGTCAGAGCCGGGCGGACGCAAGGACCGATCTAGAAGAGGACCGATGATGGGGGTTTTCCCGGAGCCGGCGCGTTGCGCCGACGACGTGAACCGACTCGTGCCGCAGACCCTGACCGGCACGGGGCATTTCGAGGATGAAGCCGTGGCGTGGCTGCCGCGGGCCGGGCGCGACGCAGGGCGCCGGTCACTTCGCCGCACCGGCCTCGGCCGGATCTCCGGGACGCTGGCCCTCGGGCTCGTCGCCGGTTTCGGCCTGCCGCAGGCCGCCTTCGCGCCCGCCTACTTCGCGCCGGCCGCCCAGGCCCACGACCGGGTCGACATCAGCCCGCGCGCCGCTCAGGAACTCGCTCAACGCGCGTTCGAGCCCGCGGTTCCCGCCGAGGCGCCCGCGGCATCGGCAGACGCACCGGCACCGGCATCGGCACCGGCGAAGGATGCCTGGAACGGCCTGCTCGTGCCGGAGCAGGAGCCCGCCACCACGGCCCTGATCCAGGACGACCTCGCGGCCCTGCCGCGGGTGACGCAGGAGCAGGACGCGGTCAAGTTCGGCGAGCGCAGCGTGCCGCGCAAGGTGGTCGACACGATCGTCAAGGCCTCCGACGAGGCCGGCGTCGATCCCGTCTACATGATGGCGCTCGCCGACAAGGAATCGAGCTTCGACACCGCGGCGAAGGCCGCGACCTCTTCGGCGCAGGGCCTGTTCCAGTTCGTTGCCCGCACCTGGCTGGAGATGATCCGCGACTACGGCGCGCGCTACGGGCTCGCCGAGGAAGCCGCCGCCGTGAAGGGCCGGGGCGCCGCGATCACCGTGACGGGCAGCATGCGCGCCCGGGTGCTCGGCCTGCGCAACGACCCGCGCGTCGCCGCCCTGATGGCGGCCGAGCTGATCAAGCGCGACCGTGACCGGATCGAGGCCCGGGTCGGGCGCGCGCTCACCACGACCGAGCTGTACCTCGCCCATTTCCTCGGCACCGCGAGCGCCAGGCGCTTCCTGTCGCTCTCTTCCGAGAAGCCCGACGAGGTCGCCGGCCGCGAGTTCCGCACCGCGGCGCGGGCCAATCGCGGCCTGTTCACCGAGAAGACGGGCGGCAAGCGCCGCAGCCTGACCGTGTCCGAGCTGCACGACCGGATCGACGGCATGATCGACCGGCGGCTGAACCGCTATCAGGGCGTGGCGGCGGTCGCCGAGGCGCTCGACAGGGCGCCGGCTCAGAGCGACGTCGCCGCCACCGAGGAGACGGTTCCGGTGGCCGGCAACCGCCGCGTCGAGGTGACGGAGGCGCTGCCGCCGGACGGCGTGTGAGAACCGGATCGCGGCGCCGGCCTGCCTGAGCGGGCCGGCTCGCAGCATCGGGCCGCCGGATCCGCCGGCCGGGCGGCTCTCCCGGCCGCGGCCGCCGCGGAAGACTCCCGCGCCGGGCCGCGCCGGCCCGCGGCGTCCCGAAACGCCGGGGCGGGTCGGGCGCGGCGCAGCGAGGCCGGAAGCGGCTTTCGCCCGACCGTGGAGCGGCCTCAAAGCTCGGCTTTTAAGGCACTGTTAACCATAGCAAGACCAATCCTGTCGGCAGACTACTTCTCTTAGAGATGCTTGGCGCCGATGCCCCGCTACTTCATCGACCTGCACGACGGCTGCCAGCCGATCCACGATGAGGTCGGATTCGACCTGCCGGACCTTCCGGCGGCCCGCGCCAAGGTCACCCGGATCATGTCGGCGATCGCCCGCGACATGCTGCCGGAGGTCGAGCGCCAGGATTACGTGGCCTGCGTCCGCGACGGCGTCGGCAAGGTGGTCTACCGGGCGCGCCTGTCCCTCGCTGCCGAGATGGTGGAGTGAGCCGGCGCGCTCCGGCCGCCTGATGCGTCCCTACAGACGACGCTGAGCGACGTCCCTGAGACGGCGCCGAAGCCGCCCTGAGGCTCCCCGCCGCGCCGCGGCAGTGCTTGACCGGCCCCCGGTTCCGGCCATCTCGGACCCATGAAACGGCGCAGCCTGCTCACGGTCGCGAGTGCGGCCACGGTCATGACGCTCGGCGGCGTCGGCTACGCCGCGCACCGGCGCGGCCGGAACCCGTACTACCGCGGCCCGACCTCTGACCATTTCGACGGGTTGCGGTTCTTCCTGCCCGGTCAGTCCACCGACAAGGCGCTCCCCGACGTGCTGCGCTGGCAAGCCAAGCGGCAGCGCGAGCCCTGGCCCAAGAGCTTCCCCAGCCCCTACCCGGCCGACCGGCCGCCGGAGCGCGTCGAGGGCCTGCGGGTCGTGCTGATCGGCCACGCGAGCTACCTCGTGCAGGTCGCCGGCCGGAACATCCTGATCGACCCGGTCTTCGCCAAGCGCGCGAGCCCGGTCCGCTTCGCCGGGCCAAAGCGCGTCAACCCGCCGGGCATCGCCTTCGCCGACCTGCCGCCGATCGACGCGATCCTGGTCACCCACAACCACTACGACCATCTCGACGGGCCGAGCCTCGCCCGGCTCTGGCAGGCGCACCAGCCGCTGATCGTGGCGCCGCTGGGCAACGACACGATCCTGCGCGGCTACGACGACACGATGCATGTCGAGACCCGCGACTGGGGACAGTCGGTCGATCTCGGCGACGGGCTGCAGGTCCACCTGACGCCCGCGAACCACTGGTCGGCCCGGGGCGTCAACGACCGGCGCATGGCGCTGTGGTGCGCCTTCGTGATCACCTCGCCCCGCGGCGTGCACTACCATGTCGGCGACACCGGTTTCGGCGACGGCGCCCTCTTCTCCGACGTGCGGGCGCGGTTCGGGCCGCCGCGCCTCGCGACGCTGCCGATCGGCGCCTACGAGCCGCGCTGGTTCATGCAGGCGCAGCACGTCGACCCGGCCGAGGCGGTGAAGGTCTTCGGCCTGCTCGGCGCCGAGCAGGCGCTGGGCCACCACTGGGGCACGTTCCAACTCACCGACGAGGGCGTCGAGCGCCCCGCCGAGGCGCTGGCGGCGGCCCTCGGCGGGGCCGGCATCCCGGCCGAGCGCTTCGTCGCCCTGAGGCCCGGCCAGGTCTGGGAGGCCTGACCCCCAGGCTGTCCGGGGAACGCCGGCGGCCATTGGGCACGATGCGTGCATCATTCTGTATGCAGCATGGGGTGGAGGCCCGGGCCGCGCCGCCGCGCGCCCGAGGGCAGGTGCCGTTCCGTGCGGCGCCCGCGCCTTCAGCCGAGAGACACGATGAACCCGATCAAGCCGACACGCCGATCCCTGATGACCGGGGGCGTCGCCCTGGCGGCGCTGGGGGCGGCGGGCCGCGCCGGCGCGCAGGGCGCGGCCCCCGGCACCCTGACCTACGGCATCTCCATGACCGACCTGCCGCTCACGACCGGCCAGCCGGACCGGGGCGCGGGCGGCTACCAGTTCACCGGACTGACCCTCTACGATCCCCTGGTCGCCTGGGAACTCGACGTCGCCGACCGGCCGGGCAAGATGGTGCCCGGCCTCGCCACCGCCTGGGAGGCCGACCCGGCCGACCCCAAGGTCTGGACCTTCCACCTGCGGGAGGGCGTGGCCTTCCACGACGGGTCGGCCTTCGATGCCGATGCGGTGATCTGGAACTTCGACAAGGTGCTGAACAAGGAGGCGCCGCATTTCGACCAGCGGCAGGCGTCCCAGGTCCGCCCGCGCCTGCCCGGCGTCGCGAGCTACCGGAAGGTCGACACCAAGACCGTCCAGGTCGTCACCAAGACGCCCGACAGCCTGTTCCCCTACCAGATGCTCTGGTTCCTGATCTCGTCGCCGGCGCAGTACGAGAAGGTCGGGAAGGACTGGGCGAAGTTCGCCTTCGAGCCCTCGGGGACCGGGCCGTTCCGGATGGGGCAGCTGGTGCCGCGGGTGCGCCTCGAGCTGCTGCCGAACATCGGCTACTGGAACCCGAAGCGGGTCCCGAAGCTCGCGAAGCTGACCCTCGCCTGCGTGCCCGAGGACCTCGCCCGGGTGAACGCGCTCCTGTCCGGCAGCGTCGACCTGATCGAGACGCCCGCGCCCGACGCGGTGCCGCGCCTGAAGGCCGCCGGCATGCGGGTCGTGGGCAACGAGACGCCCCATGTCTGGAACTACCACCTGTCGATGGTGGAGGGCTCGCCCTGGCGCGACCTGCGCCTGCGCAAGGCCGCCAACCTCGCCATCGACCGCGCGGGCGTCGTCGAGCTGATGGGCGGCCTCGCCCAGCCCGCCGTCGGTCAGGTCCAGGAGTCGAGCCCGTGGTTCGGCAAGCCGGGCTTCAAGATCCGGACCGACGTCGAGGCGGCGCGCAAGCTCGTCGAGGAGGCCGGCTACTCGGTGAAGAACCCCGTGAAGGCCACGGTCCTGATCCCGACCGGCGGCACCGGGCAGATGCTGTCGCTGCCGATCAACGAGTTCGTCCAGCAGAGCTGGGCCGAGGTCGGCATCCAGGTGGCGTTCAAGACCGTGGAGCTGGAGGTGGCCTACACGGCGTGGCGCCAGGGCGCCGCGGATCCGAGCCTCAAGGGCGTCAGCGCCGGCAACATCGCCTACGTCACCTCCGACCCGTTCTACGCGATCCTGCGCTTCTACGATTCGCGGCAGATCGCGCCGAACGGCGTGAACTGGAGCCACTACCGCAACCCCGAGGTCGACGCCCTCTGCGACAAGGTGAAGGCGAGCCTCGACGTGGCCGAGCAGAACCGGCTGCTCGCGCGCATCCACGAAATCGTCGTGGACGATGCCGTGCAGGTCTGGGTCGTTCACGACACCAATCCGCACGCTCTGTCATCGCGGGTGAAGAACTACGTCCAGGCGCAGCACTGGTTTCAGGACCTGGCGACGCTGGCCTGATCAGCCCGGATCTGTGTCGGCTCCGGGAAGAACGGGAGAACATCGGGAACGATCGGCGCGAGGATGGGTTGGACCCCGAACGCACGAAGGAGAGTCCCATGAAGACCCTGCTTGCCGGCGCCGTCCTGGCCGCCTCCCTGACGAGCGTCGTCCCCGCTGCGGCGCAGCGAATCGATATCGGTCCCGACGGGCCGAGTGTCGACCTGCGCTCCCGCGCCCAGCGGGATCGCGACTTCCGCCGCGAAGAGTATCGGCGCGACCGCGCCTATGACGAGGATCGTCTCTACCGGCGCCAGCGGTTCGACGACGACCGCCCGGTGACGCGACGCGGCTACGGATACTGAATCACCGCGCGAATCGCCTGTCGGCGATTGTGCGCTCTCTTCGGGGGTCGGCTCGCGCCGGCCCCTTTTTCTATGCCGCGTCTCCGAAGCGCGACCCGGGACAGCACGCAACCCACAGGGTCGAATTTCGCACTTGCGGCACGGTGAGTCGGAGACTAGGAAGATCGAGCATTAAATTTCGGGAGCATCTGGCAATGACCTCACGTTTCATCAGTGGCTTCGCGGCGGTCACCCTCGCGGTGTGCGGCCTCTCCGCTCCGGCCGCTTTCGCCAAGCCGATGAGCGGGGCGAGCGCCGTCAAGATGATCGACACCGACAACGACGGCACCGTCGACATGAAGGAAGTGGAGGCGGTGGCCTCGGCGACCTTCGACCGTCTCGAGAAGGACGCCGACGGCACCCTCGACGCCAAGGAGCTGAAGGGCCGCCTGAGCGCCTCCGGCGTGAAGCAGGCCGATCCGGACAGCGACGGCACGCTCGACAAGAAGGAGTACCTCGCGGCCGTCGGCGAGCGCTTCAAGCTGGCCGACCCGGACAACGACGGCACCCTCGACGCCAAGGAGCTGAACTCCAAGGCCGGCAAGGCTCTCCTGGCCCTCATCAAGTAAAACCGTCCGCGCGCTCCTGATGGAGCGTGGATGAGCGAGGCCTCCGCGGTGCTGACCGCGGGGGCCTTGCTGCGTTCATGGCGACCCTGAACCTTCGCCCGGACGGGCCGATCCATGGGATCTGCACGTAAAAGTTGTGGATCGCGGCGATTGTTCTGCGGGCTCCGGCCGCTCCCGCGGCCTGCGGAACATCCGACACCCCGTCCGACACCCCGTCCGACATCCCGTCCGACCGCCGCGGCGGCTGCGACGCTCGACCGCTCGCCGGGCGCGACCGGAGGGAGTTGACGGTCCGCAACCTGTAGGTGCACCCTCGAGGTGGTTGAGGGACCAAGACGATGCGGAACGGCTCACCAGAGGACGACGGCAACGCGAGACGCCGCGCGAGACCGGTCGCGCTGACCGAGGGACCGCACGGCGCGGCGGCGGCGGACGGACGCGACCGGATTGCCGGGAGCCGGCCGGAGCGCGCGGACGCGGAGCCGGCGGCAACGCTCGGCGATCTCGGCGACGCCCTGCTCGCGGCCTATCGGCTGGCCGAGCAGGACGGCGACGCGCTGACCGTGTCGCTGCTCGGGCAGGCGCTGCTGCGGACCGGGCGGCGCCTGGCGCGCGAGATGTCGCCCGCCGATGTCGGGATCGCCTGCCACTGAAGCGGCCGCGGTCCCGAACACTCGGGCGACTGACGGGACGGCGCCGCCGCGGCCCGCCTACGCGCCCGGCGCGGCGCGGTCTAGGAAGGCGCGCAGGTAGCCGCCGACCGCCTCGGCGCGCTCTACGGCGAGCAGGTGCGCCGCCCGGGGCAGCACGACGAGTTCGGCCTGGGCGATGCCGCCGCAGATCTCCTCGGCCATGGCCGGGGGCGTCGAGGGATCGTCGCGGCCGGCGATCACCAGGGTGGGCGCGGTGATGGCTCCGAGCGCGGGACGGAGATCCATGCGCCCGATCGCCCCGCAGCACACCGCGTAGCCGGCCGGATCGCAGGCCAGGAATCGCTCGCGGACAGCCCGCACCGTCTCGGGGGCGCGCTCCGCGAAACCCGGCGTGAACCAGCGCCCCAGCGTCGCCTCGACCACGGCCGCCGTCCCCTGGGCGCGCACGGTCGCGGCGCGCTCGTCCCAGCTCTGCAGGCTCGGCAGGAAGGCCGCCGTCGCCATCAGGGTGGCGCTGAGCGCGCGTCCGGGATCGGCGCTCGCCAGCGCCTGCACGGTCATCCCGCCGAGCGAGAGGCCGACGAGATGGGCGCGTCCGATGCCGAGGGCGTCCAGAAGGCCCGCGAGATCGCCGGCCAGATCCGCGATCGCGACCGGCCGGTCGCGCGTCTCCGACCCGCCGTGGCCGCGCGTGTCGTAGCGCAGCGTCCGGTAACGCCCCGTCAGCGCGGGCACCAGCGCGTCCCACATCTCCAGGGTCGCCCCCAGCGAGTTCGAGAAAGCGACGACCGGGGCGTCCTCAGGGCCCTCGAGGTGGTAGCGGAGGCCGAGTCCTCCGACGGTGATCTGCGGCATGCGGCTCTCTCCGGTTCGAACTCTCGAGGATGTCACGCCGCCGGGCGGCGGGGCGGAGCTGGCGGGCAACGCGGCCTCCCCGACGGATTTCAGGTGCGACCGAGGGGAATCAGACCCCAGCCGCGCTCGTGAAGGTAGTACAGCACGGTCTTGGTCACGGTTTCGGTCGAGGCGATCGATCCGGCGACCAGCACGCTGCCGGTGAACAGATAGGACAGCAGCAGCGTGTCGAGGCTCCCGACGACGCGCCAGCTCACGGCCTTGGCGATCGAGCGGAGCCGGCTCTCCCCGGCCGGGGGAGCGCGCGTCCGTGCGGGCTCGGGTGCGCGGGCATCGCGGGTTGGGACGTCGTCGGCGGGCATGCGGGCTCCCTGCGGTCGATCCGAAACGCGCGCGGTGGCGCGGTCCATTATGGGGCGGCGCACCGGATGCTGCCCCGCCGGATCGCCCGGCGCGCGGATGACGATGCCGCGAGCCCCGCGCTCCGGAGGAGCGTCTTCAACATGGGTCAATGCGCCGGCGGCCGAAACGCTCGACAAGAGTGGTGCGAGCACAGAGGAGACCGGGGATGCACGAGCCTGCGATGGGCGACGCCGCGATCCGACCGGCGGAGTTCTGGGACAGGGTCGGCGGCCTCGTGACCGCCAAGGTCGAGCCGGTGATCGGCCGAGCCGACAAGCAGCGTGGTCCCGTGATCGACTACCTGCGCGACCTGGAGGCCCTGGCGCGGCGCCAGTGCTCCAGCCGCGAGACGGTCCAGATCATCGCCTCGGGCCGGCGGCTCCTCGGAGACCGGAGCGAGATCGGGCCGTCGGACGGACCGTTCACCCGCGCCTGAGCCGGGCACCCGGCGGAGCCGCCCGCGCCATCCGCGACCGGACCAGATAGATCGCGGCCGCGACCGCCCAGGCCGCGCAGGTCGGCGCGACCCACTGCTGCAGATTCGGCAGGGACCAGCCGTACAGGAACTCGGCGCCGAGATGCGCCTGAACGGCGTCCCAGCCCGCGTGTTTGAGGACGTGTTCCCGCTGCCCGGCCTCGCGGCCGTAATAGTAGGTCGAGACCACGAGCGCCGCGACACCTTCCGGTCGGGGGCTGCGCAGCAGGATCAGAACGGCCGCCACCCCGGCGGTCTCGGGGATCGCCGTCAGGGCGTGGCTCATCGCCGGGTTCGCGACCATGAAGGCGACGAGCGTTCCGAGCATGGGCGGCGCTTACACCAATCCCGGCGCGGCGTCAGCGGCACTCCGGACCCGCGCCTGCATCCCCGGCGGGCGCCGCGCGGTTGACGGTGCGGGACCGGAACTACGGAGCCGTGCATGAGCGACACCTACGACCTCGGCCGCTTCGTCGCCGCGCAGGAGGGCGTCTACGGGCGCGTCCTGGCGGAGTTGCAGGCCGGCGACAAGCGCAGCCACTGGATGTGGTTCGTCTTCCCGCAGATCGCCGGGCTCGGCGCGAGCCCGATGGCGCAGCGCTACGCCATCGGGTCTCTCGCGGAGGCGCAGGCCTACGCGGCGCACCCGGTGCTCGGCGGGCGCCTGCGCGCCTGCACGGCGGCCGTCAACGCCGTCGCCGGGCGCTCGGCCCACGCGATCTTCGGCTCGCCCGACGATCTGAAGTTCCGCTCCAGCATGACGCTCTTCGCGCGCGCCGTGCCGGAGGAGCCGATCTTCGCCGACGCGCTGGCGCGCTACTTCGACGGCGCCCCCGACCCGCGGACGCTGGCGAAGCTCGGGGCAGGCTAGCGCCTCACCGGCCCCACAGGCCGACCCGCTCGGCGCGCGCCTGCTCCTCCGCGCCCAGGAGGTCCGGCGGGGCGTCCTCGGAGGCGCGGGCGCCGCCCGCGGCCAGGATCAGCCCGGCGAGGTCGTCGCCCTCGATGCGGCAGCGGGCCGTGGCCCCGTCGGACAGGCCGGTGCAGACCACCTCGCGGCGGCGCAGGTAGCTGGCGAGCTGGCGGGCGAGATGGCCGCGCTCGCCGACCACGCCGAGGAGGCGCACGACCCGCCCGCGCAGGTTGAGGGTGCCGGTATCGATCACCTCCGGCACGCCGCGGACCTCGCCGGCCGCGACAGGTTCGGCCGCGGGCGCGGCGGCGGCCCGGGCCGGCTCGGCCCGCTCCGCCGAGGGGCGGGCCTTGCCCTTCGCGAGCTTCTCGGCGGCCCGCTGGACGAAGTCGTGGAAGATCCCGGCCGGCATCTCGCCGCCGAACATGCGGTTCATCGGGCTGTCGTCGTCGTTGCCGACCCAGATCCCGACCACGAGGTCGGGGGTCATGCCGACGAACCACGCGTCGCGGAAATCCTGGCTCGTGCCGGTCTTGCCGCCGATGATCTGGCCGGGCACCCGCGCGGCGCGGCCGGTGCCGGATTCCACCACCGCCTGCAGCGAGTCGAGCATCATGGTGCGCGGCTCCTGCGCCAGCATCGGGCCCGGGGCCGCGTCGGCGCGGACGTAGAGCGGCTGCGGCGCGGCTCCGCGGATCGCCTGGATGCCGTAGGACTGGAGCGGGGTGCGCCCGGACAGGACCGAGCCGTAGGCGCGGGTCATCTCCAGGAGGCTCACGGCGCCCGAGCCGAGGACGAGGCTCGGCACGTTGGGCAGGTCCGACTGGATCCCGAGCTTGCGGGCGGTGGCGATCACCGCCGGGATGCCGACATCCTGCCCGAGCTGGGCCGCCACGGTGTTGATCGAGAGCGCGAAGGCGGTCCGCAGGGGCACGGGCCCCCGGTAGCGGCCGTCGTCGTTCTCGGGCTGCCAGTCGCCGATCTGGACCGGGCGGTCGACCATCACGGATTCCGGCGTGTAGCCCTTCTCGTAGGCCGTCAGGTAGGCGAGGAGCTTGAACAGGGAGCCGGGCTGGCGCTTGGCCTGGACGGCGCGGTTGAACTGGCTGTCCTCGTAGTCGCGGCCGCCGACCATGGCGAGGATCGCGCCCTCCTTCGACAGCACCACCATGGCGGCCTGGCCGACCTTGCGGCGGGCGCCGTCCTTGTCGAGGCGGCGGGCCACGACGCCCTCGGCGAGGCTCTGCAGGTCGAGGTTGAGGGTCGAGCGCACCGTCATGTCGCCGTCGGTGCCGGCGAGGCGCTTCACGTCGCCCGCGATCATGTCGAGAAAGTAGTTGGTGCCGGGCGGCGCCTCGGGGGGCGATTTCAGGGTCACGCTCTGCTTGCGCGCGGCGTCGGCCTCGGCCTGCGAGATCGCGCCGGTCTCGACCATGGCCTGGAGCACCACGTCGGCGCGCTCCTTGGCGCCCCCGAGGTTGCGGGTCGGGGCGAGCTGCGAGGGCGCCCGCACCAGACCGGCCAGCATCGCCGATTCCGGCAGGTTCAGCGCCTTGGCGGGCTTGCCGAAGTAGCGCCGCGCCGCCGCGTCCGCCCCGTAGGCGCCGGCGCCGAAATACGCGGAGTCGAGGTAGCCGAGCAGGATCGCGTCCTTGCTCATGGTCGACTCGACCCGCAGCGCCAGAAAGGCTTCCTGCACCTTCCGCCAGAGCGTCTTCTCTTGGTTGAGGGAGGTCAGGCGGACATATTGCTGGGTGATGGTCGAGCCGCCCTCGCGCACGCCGCCGCCGCGGAGATTGCGCCACGCCGCCCGGGCGAGGCCGCGCAGGTCGATGCCCCAGTGGCTGTAGAAGCGGCGGTCCTCGATCGCCACGATCGCCTGGGCGAGGTGCGGCGGCAGGTCGGCCGCGGTGAGCTTCTGGCCGCGGAAGCTGCCGCGGGTGGCGAAGACCCGGCCGTCGTCGGCCTCGACGGTGATCGCCCGCTGGCCGGTCTCGACCACGGCGCCGCCCAGCGGCGGCAGGCTCACGAAGGCCGCGAACAGGTAGATCGCCAGCGCCAGGGCCGGCAGCAGGACCACCAGGGCGGCGGCGAGCAGGGCCGGGTGCCGGCGGCCGAGGATCGGCCGGGAACGCCGGTTCAGGGCGCGCGCGTCCGTCTCCTCGACGGCGGGCGGGCGCTCCGCCGGTGCCCGTCGCGCCCGCGCCGCGCGCTCCGCCGCGCGGGCCGACAGGGCCCGGCCGGTCCGCGCGAGGCCGAGCCCGGCCGCGGCAAGGAGGGTCCGGAGATGGCGCGCGAGGTCGCGCGCGGCCCGCCCGGCCTCCCGGGCGGCGAGCCGCGGGTCCGGGGCGTCGGCGGCAGGGTCCGGCTTCGGCGGTTTCGGCCCGTCGGCCGGGGCGCGTTCCGGCGCGTCGGGCGTCATCGTGGTGCGTGTTCCGGGACCGGCCGATCCGGCCGACCGAGCCTTCTAAGCCGCATCCGTCGCGGTGTCCCGCAGCCGTTGGGTCGCGGGACGGGCGGCGCGTCGATCGCGCCGCCACCGTGTGGATCGGGCCACGGGGCCCGATCCGGTCCCGGCCGGCTCACCGGCCGAGCGGCGCTCCCGGACCGACGGCGCCGTGCTGGGCGCGCAGCTTGAAGGCCAGGATCAGCAGGAGGATGCCGAAGGCGAAGGTATAGGAGCCGATCCACCACGTCAGCACCAGGGCCGACATGCCCGGGTTGATGAGCAGCGCGAGGCCGAACAGGATCGACACGACGCCGCCGAGGCCCAGCCACCAGCGCCCGTAATGGAGGTGCAGGCGGAAGGCGGCGGCGATCATCAGGCCGCCGGTGACCAGCGCCCACGCGGCGAGCAGCAGCACGAACGCCCAGACGGCCGCGGCCGGCACCAGCACCGCGGCGACGCCCACCACGATGTCGACGAGGCCCTCGACCAGCAAAAAGCCCCAGCGCTCGTGGCGCTGCGCGGCCCGGACCGCGCCGACGACGGCGACGACGCCGTCGACGAGCATGTAGGCGGCGAAGAACAGGACCAGGGACAGCACGAAGGCGCCCGGCGCGATGAACGCGATCGCCCCGAACAGGACCGCGATGACGCCGCGCAGGGCGACGAGCCACCAGTTCCGCGCCAGGGCCGCACTCATGGCGTCGAGGCGCGCCGCGCCGACGAGCGGGATGCCGGAGGGGGTGGTCGCGGAGCCGGAACCGGGGCGGTTCGGCGTCGGGGATGGGCTGCTGGTCATGGCGAACTCCTGGGCCTTGAGGCCGGGAACGGCAAAGGTTCCGGGCGCAGAACGCCGCAGTGCGGCATGCGTTCCTAGGCGGGCTGATACGCGCGTGGAACCTTGGGCCTGCGGCCGGCTTTTGCTGCCTGAGGCGGGCGATGCGACAAGCCCGGTCACCCCCGGGTGGCCGGCCCATCGGGCGACGACTTTCCATGTTCGACGATCAGCGGCACCTCTCCGAGGACGAGGCGCGCCCGCGGCCGGCCGACGGCCGGGCCGTCGCGCGCGAGCGCGACGTGCTCGATCTCAACCGCGCCGCGCCGGCCGCGGACCGCGAGTCCGACCGGGACACCGCGCGCAAGCCCGGCGCGGACGAGGCCGACGGCGCGCCCGAGGCGCAGGACAGGCAGGCCGACGACGACGCGGCGGATTCCGACGACGACGGGGACGAGGCGCGGCGCCCCAACGTCCTGCGGCGCCACCCGCTCGCGTTCCTGCTCGGCGGGCTCGCGGTCGTCGCGCTCTGCGTCGGCGTGTTCTTCTACTGGCTGCTCTACATGCACCCCTACGAGAGCACCGACGACGCCTTCGTCGACGCGCGCAGCATCTCGATCCAGCCGAAGGTCGGCGGCTACCTCGTGGACGTGCCGGTCACCGACAACCAGCACGTCGGGGCCGGCCAGATCCTCTTCCAGGTCTTCCAGCGCGACTACGACATCGCCCTCGACCAGGCGAAGGCGCAGGTCGCCGCCGACGAGGCCGGCATCAAGAACATCGACGCGCAGATCCAGGCGCAGTACGCCAACATCGAGGTGTCCAAGGCGCAGGTCGCCACCGCCGAGGCGGCGCTGAAGTTCGCCCAGGAGGACGCGGCCCGCTACAAGGACCTCGCCGAGCGCGGCTCCGGCTCGGTCCAGCAGTCGCAGTCGGCGACCTCGACGCTGCAGCAGCGGCAGGCGGCGGTCCAGAGCGCCAATGCCAGCGTGGTCGCCGCGCAGAAGCAGGTCGGCTCGCTCCAGGCCCAGAAGGCCTCGACCCAGGCGCAGCTCGGCCGCGACCGGGCGCAGGTCGAGCAGGCCGAGCTGAACCTCGGCTACACGACGGTCCGCGCCGTGCAGGCCGGCCGCGTCGTGCGGCTCACCGGCGGCGTCGGCCAGCTCGCCCAGGCCGGCCAGACCCTGGCGATGTTCGTGCCCGACGATATCTGGGTGACGGCGAACTTCAAGGAGACGCAGATCACCGACATGCGGCCGGGCCAGCCGGTCGACATCGAGATCGACGCGTATCCCGGCCGCAAGATCCAGGGCACGGTGGCCTCGGTGCAGCCGGGCTCGGGCACGGCCTTCAGCCTGCTGCCGGCGCAGAACGCCACCGGCAACTACGTGAAGGTGACCCAGCGCATCCCGGTCAAGATCGTGGTCAAGACTTGGCCGACGGACGTGTCGATCGGCCCGGGCATGTCGATCGTCCCGACCGTCACGGTGCGGTGAGCAACGTGGCCGGCCGGGGGAGCGCGGCCGCGCCCGGGCGCAGGCCGGGTGCGGGCAAGGCGGCAGGCGGCAAGGCGGCGGGCGGCAGGTCCGCGTCCGGGAAGGCGCCGGGCGGCCACAATCCGTGGCTGATCGCCGGCGTGGTCGCGCTGGCGACCTTCATGGAGGTGCTCGACACCACCATCGCCAACGTGGCCCTGCGCTACATCTCGGGCGGCCTCGCGGTCGGTCCGGACGAGGCGGCCTGGGTGGTGACAAGCTACCTCGTGGCCAACGCGATCACGCTGACGGCGTCGAGCTTCCTGGCCAAGCGCTACGGCCGCAAGGCGTTCTTCATGTGGTCGGTGGGCCTGTTCACCATCTCGTCGATCCTGTGCGGCTTCGCCTGGAGCCTCGAATCGCTGCTGCTGTTCCGGGTGCTGCAGGGGCTCGGCGGCGGCGGCATGGCGCCGCTCGCGCAGTCGATCCTGGCGGATTCCTTCCCGCCGGAGAAGCGCGGCCAGGCCTTCGCGCTCTACGGGGTCGCCATCGTGGTGGCGCCGGTGATCGGCCCGACGCTCGGCGGCTGGCTCTCCGACAACGCCTCCTGGCACTGGTGCTTCCTGATCAACGGGCCGGTGGGGGTCATCGCCCTCGGGCTGATGTACTGGCTGATCGAGGACAGCGACGCGGCCAAGAAGGAGCGCCGCGCCCTGGTGCGCAAGGGCATCCGCTTCGACATCGTCGGCTTCGTGCTGGTCGCCCTGTTCCTCGGCTCGCTGGAGGTGATCCTCGACGAGGGCCAGCGGAAGGACTGGTTCGGCACCTCGACGCTGATGAACGTCTCCGGCGTGCTGATGGTCGTCTCGTTCATCGCCATGATCCCGTGGCTGCTGACCCGGGAGAACCCGGCCGTCGATCTCCGCCTCATCGGCAACCGGCAGTTCGGCTCGTGCTTCCTGGTGATGATGTTCACCGGAGCGATCCTGATCGCGACCACGCAGTTCATCCCGCAGATCACGCAGGAATATTACGGCTACACCGCCACCCTGTCGGGCCTCGTCCTCGGCCCGGGCGGCATCGTCACGGTGGTGATGATGTTCCTCACCGGCCGGGTCTCGTCCTACGTCCAGCCGAAATGGCTGATCGCCACCGGCATGACCATCGTGGCGCTGGGCATGTACGACCTGACGCGGATCGACGGCAGCACGACCTTCGCGTTCTTCGCGTGGTCGCGGGTCTATATCGGTATCGGCCTGCCGATGGTGTTCCTGTCGATCACCTCGGCCTCGTACGAGGGGATCCGCAAGGACCAGACCGATCAGGCCTCGGCGCTGATCAACGTCGCCCGCAACGTCGGCGGCTCGATGGGCGTCTCGCTGGCGCAGAATATCCTGGCCTACCGGAGCCAGTTCCATCAGAGCCGCCTGGTGGAGAGCGTCAACCCGGCCGCGCCGGCCTACCAGGAGACCATGCGGCAGGCGACGCAGTACTTCTCCGAGCACGGCTACGCCGGCGTCGAGGCCCAGAATCAGGCGACGGCGTGGATCGGGAGCGTGCTCAGCACGCAGGTGGCCTACTGGGCCTATATCGACGTGTTCTGGGTGCTCGGCCTCGTCGCCGCCTGCGCGGTCCCGCTGGCCCTGAGCCTGAAGAGCGTCAAGCTCGGCGGCGGGGCGCCGGCCGGGGGGCACTGAGGGCGGTCGCGGCCGGGGCAGTGCCCGGACGCCGGACGCCCCGCCTGCGCGACGGGCCGGCCGCCCCTAGTCCGGATCGTCGGCGGGCTTCTCGCCCGGCGCCGCGAACAGGTCCTCCGGCGCAGCCACGGTGACGCGGCGCTGCGCCACGTCGAGGACCGGCACGAAGGCCTTCGTGAAGGGCAGGAGCGCCGTGGCGCCGCCGTTCGGCGGTCGCAGTTCCAGGAGATCGCCGCCGCCGTAATTCGGCACGGCCACGATCGTCCCGATCAGGGTCCCAGCCTCGTCCACCGCCGCGGCGCCGATCAGGTCGGCGGCGTAGACCTCGTCGTCGTCCTCGGGCGCGGACAGACGGTCCCGGGGAACGTACAGCGCCACGCGGTTGAGCGCCTCCGCGGCGCTGCGGCCCGAGACGCCCTTCACCCGGGCGATCAGCATGTCGGGCGACGGGCCGGGGGCGGGACGCACGTCGGCGAGCGTGAGCGTCCGGCCGTCGGCCGTCACAAGGGTTCCGTAGCCGGCGATCGCCTGCGGATCGCCGGTGTAGGATTTGAGCCGGACCTCGCCGTTGAGGCCGTGCGCCCGCCCGAACTCGCCCAGCAGGACGAGGCTCGGATCGGGCGGCACGGGCAGCGGCGCCGGCCTGGGGGCCGGTGCCTTGGGCGAGGTCGCCGCGTCGGGCGCGATCTTGCCGATCGCCGAGCTCGTGCGGCCTCGGCGGCCGCCGTCGCGGGAGGTGGGACCTGCGGGGCGGCGCGCCATGACCGGTGCGCCTTACGCGGCGGCGTCCTCGGCGGGAGCGGCGGCCTTCTCGGCGCGCTTGGCGGCGCGCTCCTTGGCCTTCTCGCCCGGCTCGGCCTTCTGCGGGTTGTTGCGGGTCGGGCGCTTGGCGAGGCCGGCCTGGTCGAGGAAGCGCAGGACGCGGTCGGTCGGCTGCGCGCCCTTGGCGAGCCAGCTCTGGATCTTCTCGTTGTCGAGCACGATGCGGGCCGGATCGTCCTTGGCCTTCATCGGGTCGTAGGCGCCGACCTTGTCGATGAAGCGGCCGTCGCGCGGGGCGCGGGCGTCGGCGACGACGATGCGGTAGTAGGGGCGCTTCTTGGCGCCGCCGCGGGTGAGACGGATCTTGAGGGCCATGGTCTGACTACTTTCGCTGTTGCTCGATCTGGGACTCGTGGTCCGCCTTGATCGACTGGTGGTGCCGAATGACTTCCTTGACCACGAAGGCCAGAAACTTCTCGGCGAAGTCGGGGTCGAGCTTGGCCTCGACCGCGAGCTTGCGGAGCCGGGCGACCTGACGGGCCTCCCGGTCCGGATCGGAAGGGGGGATCCCCTTTCGGGCCTTGAGCTCGCCGACCCGCTGCGTGCAGCGGAAACGCTCGGCGAGGAGGTGGATCAGCGCCGCATCGAAATTGTCGATGCTGTCCCGCAGGCGCGCGAGTTCGGGATCGACGGCCTGGGCCGCGAGCACGCTCATTTCTTCTTCCCCGGCATGAACCCACCGAGACCCGGCAGCTTCGGACCGCCGAGGCCCGGAAGTCCGGGAAGCTTGGGCATCCCGCCCCCGCCCAGGCCCGGCGGCATCGGCGGCAGCTTGCCGCCGAACTGCTTCTCGAGCTGCGCGATCTGCTCCGGCGTCGGCTCCGGCATGCCGGGCGGGAGACCGGGCATTCCACCGCCCATGCCACCGCCGCCCAGGCCGAACATCGAGCCGAGCGCCTGCCCGATCCCGCGCTTGCCCTGGCCCATCGCCTTCATCATGTCGGCCATGGTCCGGTGCATCTTCAGGAGCTTGTTGATCTCCGAGACGTCGACCCCCGAGCCCGCCGCGATGCGCTTCTTGCGGCTGTTCTTGAGGAGGTCGGGATTCTTCCGCTCCTGCGGGGTCATCGACGAGATGATCGCCCGCTGGCGCTTGAACATCTTCTCGTCGAGGTTGGCGCCCTCGACCTGCTTCTTGATCTGGCCCATCCCGGGCAGCATGCCCATCAGGCCGCCGATGCCGCCCATCTTCTCCATCTGGGCGAGCTGCATGGAGAGGTCCTCCAGGTCGAACTTGCCCTTGCGCATCTTCTCCGCGGTGCGGAGCGCCTGCTCGTGGTCGATGGTCTCGGCGGCCTTCTCGACGAGCGAGACGATGTCGCCCATGCCGAGGATGCGGTTGGCCACGCGGGCCGGGTGGAACTCCTCCAGCGCGTCGACCTTCTCGCCGACGCCGACGAGCTTGATCGGCTTGCCGGTGACGGCGCGCATCGACAGCGCCGCGCCGCCGCGGGAATCGCCGTCCATGCGGGTCAGCACGATGCCGGTGACGCCGAGCCGCTGGTCGAAGGCGCGGGCGGTGTTGACCGCGTCCTGGCCGGTGAGCGCGTCGGCGACGAGCAGCACCTCGTGGGGCCTCGTCGCGGCCTTCACCTCGGCGGCCTCGGCCATCAGGCCCTCGTCCACCGTGGTGCGGCCGGCGGTGTCGAGCATCACCACGTCGAAGCCGCCGAGGCGGGCCGCGTCCATGGCGCGCTTGGCGATCTGCACCGCCGACTGGCCGGCGATGATCGGCAGGCTCTCCACGCCGACCTGCTTGGCCAGCACCGCGAGCTGCTCCATGGCGGCCGGGCGGCGGGTGTCGAGCGAGGCGAGCAGGACCTTGCGCTTCTCGCGGTCGGAGAGGCGCCGGGCGATCTTGGCGGTGGTCGTGGTCTTGCCCGAGCCCTGCAGGCCGACCATCAGGATCGGCACCGGGGCGGGGGCGTTGAGATCGACGGTCTCGGCGTCGGTGCCGAGCATCGCCACGAGCTCGTCGTTGACGATCTTCACGACCATCTGGCCGGGCGTCACCGACTTGAGCACGACGGCGCCGACGGCCTTCTCCTTCACCCGGTCGGTGAAGCCGCGGACCACCTCGAGGGCGACGTCGGCCTCCAGCAGGGCGCGGCGCACCTCGCGCATGGCGGCGGTGACGTCGGCCTCGGTCAGGGCACCGCGACGGGTGAGCCCCGAGAGGATGCCGGAGAGGCGGTCGGAGAGGCCTTCGAACATGTTCCTGACGCCCCGCCGTTACTGCTCGAGCCCGGCGCGCTCGACGCGGCGCGCCTGGAGGGCGGCCTCGAAGCCGCGCACGGCCTTGGCGAACTTGTCCCGGCAGTCCGGGTTGCAGAAGCCCACCACGGCGCCGTTGTAGAGGGTCAGCGAGTCCGCCGAGATCGGCTTGCCCGACCACGGGCAGGTCTCGTTGATCGCGTCCTCGATCTTCAACGCTTCTTGATCTCGCGTCATGCGGGTGCCTCGGCCGGCGGATCCCGTCCTCGCATATCGGCCAACGCCCATCGCGCCCGAGGGCGCGGACGCGCTGTCGGGCGTTGACCTCCGGCCTCGCGGGACCGGTCGGCTTGGCATCGGTCGATCTGCTACGGATCGGGAGGCCGGGGCGTAGCGGCAGCCGGCCGGAAAGTCAATTTTTCGGCCGGCCCGGCGCCGCGACGGTGCCGAAACGGGCCGCCGATCGGTGTTAACTTTTACCGATCGTTAAGCATGTTGGGATTGTCTTCGGGCCATATTCGATCAGGACGCCCGCCGATGTCGGAACCCGCCCGCTCTCACTCGCCGACCGAGTCCGGCAGCTTTCCCGCGACCGGTCCGCTCCGCGACTGGCTGACGGCGATGAAGGCCCAGGCGCCGGCCGAGGCCCGCGGCGATGCCCGGCCCGAGGAGACCCTGCCCGAGGCGAAGCGGCCGCGCAGCGGGGAGACGGCGTGGTCGCCCCGCGTCGTCCCGGCCCCCGAGGCGCCGCGGGCCGCGGCCGAGGATCCCGACATCGCCGAGCTGATGGCCGAGAACCTGATGCTGAAGGCCCGGCTCCGCGTCGAGGCCGAGCGCCAGGACGAGCTGCAGGCCATCCTGGCCGACGAGATCCGGACGCTCCGCGAGCATATCCGCGACGAGATCGGCTCCCTGGAGGATCTCCGGGCCGAGCAGGAGGACGTCCGCGTCGAGCGCGAGGAGTTCCGCGGCGAGCGGGAGCGCTTCCGGGCCGAGCGCGAGGAGCTGCGCGCCGAGCGCGACCGGGCGATCGCCGAGCGGGACGCCCTGCGGGCCGAGCGGCTGACCCTGGCCGGCGAGCGCGACGCCCTGCGCGAGGAGCGCGACCTGTGGCGCGCCCGGACCGAGGCGCTGGCCCAGCCGCTGTTCCAGTCCCAGCGGCGCTGAGCGGCGCTGAGCGGCGCTGAGCGGCGCCGACCGCATGTCCGGACCCTGAAACGCCGAAGGGCCACCCGAGAGGGTGGCCCTTCCATTGCCGAACCGTGTTGTCCGGCGGAACTGTCCCGAGATCGGGTCTCTGACGCGTCTTAGAGCGACGCGCCGGAGGCGACGGTCCAGGTCCGATGAGCCGAGACACACGGCTGATGACAATGAGACACTGGATCACCTCCTTTCGTTGGTTGCGGGTGAGGCGAAGGTAGGTGGCCGCGCCCGGCTTGTGAAGCCCCGCGCCTGCGCCCGTTTGTCCTCCCCGGCCCGGCGCTTCCCCGTCCCGGCGGCCGGGCGTATGACGGGCGCCCCGAGGTCTGCCCGAACCGCCTTGAACGCGCCCTTCGCCAACCCGCCGCGCCCGGCCGACGAGGCCGCGCTCGATCCCGACGCGATGCGCCAGCCGCTCGGCAACGCGTGGTACTGCGTCGGGCAGTCCCGGAGCCTCGGCAGGGCGGGCGGCCGGTCGGCCCTGCGGGCCGTGGCGCTGAACGGCGAGCAGATCGTCCTGGGCCGCGCCCCCGACGGCGCGCCCTTCGCGCTGCGCGACCGCTGCCCCCACCGCGGCATGGCCCTGTCGAAGGGCCGCTTCGACGGCGACACCCTGATGTGCCCGTTCCACGGCTGGCGCTTCGGCACCGACGGGCGCTGCCGCGACGTCCCGACCCTGTCGGAGCACGACGCCGCCGACTTCTCGCGCATCCAGGTGCAGCGCTTCCCCGTGCGGGAGAGCGCCGGCTTCCTCTGGGTCAACCCGCATCTCGGCCCGGCCGCGGGCGCGGTGCCGGAGGTGCCGGCGCTGGAGTTCGAGCCGGCCGGCTCCCTCGTGGTCGAGCTGGAGGTCGAGGCCTCCTTCGACCTGACGACGCTGAGCCTCGTCGATCCCGGGCACGTCGCCTTCGTCCACGATTCGTGGTGGTTCCGGCCCTCCAAGCAGCTCCGCGAGAAGGTGAAGACCTTCCAGCCCGTGCCGCACGGCTTCGTGATGACGAGCCACGCCACCACGACGAGTTCGCCGGTCTACCGCCTGCTCGGCGGCGTCCCCGAGGTCGAGATCGAGTTCCGCCTGCCCGGCGTGCGGCTGGAGCGCATCCGCGCGGGGGCGAAGCGGGTCGCGAACTACACCTTCGCGACGCCGCTGACGCCGGACCGGACGCTGCTCACCAACGCCCTCTACTGGAGCATGCCGGCCCTGAACCTGCTCAAGCCGGTCGCGCGCCCGCTGATGCGGCAGTTCCTGACCCAGGACCAGCAGGTGCTCCAGCACGCGCAGGACGGGCTCGACCGCAAGCCCACCATGGTGCTGTTCGGCCAGGGCGACCTGCCCTCGCAATGGTATTTCCGGCTGAAGCGCGAGGCCCTGGAATCGGCCCGCGACGGGCGCCCGTTCGTCAACCCGCTGGAGCGCCGCGAGCTGCGCTGGCGCTCCTGAGGCGCCGCTACCGCGCCGTCGCGTCGTCGCGGCAGGGCCGGACCGTCTCCGGCCGCGGGCGCGCCTCCGGGGGGGGGGCCGCGAAGATTGCCAGGTAGGCCCCGTCCGCGAGCGGCCGGAAGCCGGTCTCGCGGTAGCCCGCTGCGGCGAGCTCGCAGCGCAGGAGCGCCGGCGGCGTGCCGTGCCGCGACGGGATCGCGTCGGCGTCGACGATCCCGACCCGGGCGCCCGGGCGCATCGCGGCGGCGAGGTTGTGGAGCAGGCCGAAGGGCTGGGTGATCTCGTGGTACATGTGGACGAGGATCGCCGCGTCCACCGAGGCCGGGGGCAGGCGCGGGTCGTGCGGCTCGCCGCGCACGACCGTGACGTTCCCGAGCGCCTTCACCCGCTTCTCCAAGGCCGCCAGGTAGGACGGCGTCACGTCCTCGGCGAGCACGCGGCCCTGCGGCCCGACGCGGGGGCTCAACCGCACCGCGTAGTAGCCGCTGCCGGCGCCGATATCCGCCACCGTCTCGCCGGGCGCGATGCCCATCCCCTCGGCCACCTGCTCGAACTCGCCCGCCCTGTCGCGCTCGGCCTCCGAGGACCAGCGCGGCGCGACGATCTCGGCCACGGGCCGGTCGGGCCTGGGGAAGGCGGCGGCGGGCGCGCCCGGGGGCGCCAGCGGCTCGGCGGCGCGGGCCGGGCCGGCCAGGGCAGCGGTGGCGGCAGCGGCCGCGAGGAGGGCGAGGGCGCGGATCATGGCCGACAACCCGCGGGGCGCGCCGACGGTGCCGGGCCCGTTGACCGTGCCGCACCCCGCGCGCCATCAAGCGCCATGACGCGCGCGGACACGCCCTGGCGGGCCACGATCCTCACCCTCTACCCGGAGATGTTCCCGGGCCCGCTGGGCGTGTCCCTGTCGGGCGACGCCCTGGCGCGGGGCGACTGGACCCTGGAGGCCCGCAACATCCGCGCGCACGGCCTCGGCCGCCACCGCTCGGTGGACGACACGCCGGCCGGCGGCGGGGCCGGGATGGTCCTGCGCTGCGACGTGCTCGGCGCCGCCATCGACGCCGCGACTTACGACGCCGCGACCGGGGCCGACGACCCGCGCCCGCGCCTGCTGATGTCGCCCCGCGGCCGGCCGCTCACCCAGGCCCGCGTGCGCGACCTCGCGGCGGGACCGGGCGCGCTGATCGTCTGCGGCCGCTTCGAGGGCGTCGACGAACGCGTCATCGCCGGGCGCGGCCTGGAGGAGGTCTCGATCGGCGACTACGTGCTGTCCGGCGGCGAGATCGCCGCGCTGGTGGTTCTGGACGCCTGCGTGCGCCTCCTGCCCGGCGTGATGGGCAAGGTGGAATCCGGCGTCGAGGAGAGCTTCGAGGGCGGGCTCCTCGAGTACCCGCACTACACGCGCCCCCGCGACTGGGAGGGCCGCGCGATCCCGGACGTCCTCTCCGGCGGCAACCACGCCGCCATCGCCCGCTGGCGGCGGGCGGAGGCCGAGCGGATCACCGCCGAGCGGCGCCCGGACCTGCGCCCCGGGGGCAGCCCCGGTCAGGCCGGCTCGAGGTCGATCACCGGGCCGTCGCGGTCGTAATCCGGCGGGTCGAGCCGCAGCGGCTGCGGCACCAGCCGCGGTGTCCGGCTCGCCTGCAGGAGGCGGGGAATTAAGGCCCCAATAACCAAGAGTAGAACGGACCAGACCGCCAATATCGCGGCGCTGTGGAAAGTCATCGGCGCACCTCAAACGCTACGCGGCACCTCATTAAGGCTAACGGGCCTGGATTAATCGACTGTTCCCCGCCGCCCGGGGCCGTGTCCCGACCGGGGGCAGCGCCGCGAAGACTGCCGCCAGGACGGGCGCTTGCAAGCCGGCTGGTTTCGGCGCATGCGCGAGCCGGGACGTGCCTCCCCCGGGAGCGCGGCCCTCTGCAAGGATGGATCCGCCATGACCAGCCGCCCCACGCAGCGCCCGCGCGTGCCCCACTTCTCCTCCGGCCCCTGCGCCAAGCGCCCCGGCTGGACCCCGGCCGCGCTGGCCGACGCCGCCCTCGGCCGGTCGCACCGCTCCCCCCTCGGCAAGGCCAAGCTCGGCCGGGCGATCGACCTGACCCGCACGGTCCTGCAGGTGCCCGCCGACTACCGGATCGGCATCGTGCCGGCCTCCGACACCGGCGCCGTCGAGATGGCGATGTGGACGATGCTCGGGCCGAAGCCCGTCGCGGTCGCCGCCTGGGAGGCGTTCGGCAAGGAGTGGGTCACGGACGCGCTGAAGCAGCTCAAGATCGCGCCGCGCATTCACCAGACGCCCTACGGGATCCTGCCGGACCTCGCGGCGATCGACACGAAGAACAGCGACGTGGTCTTCACTTGGAACGGCACCGCGGCCGGCGTGAAGGTGCCGGACGGCGACTGGATCGCGGCCGACCGCGAGGGCCTGACGATCTGCGACGCGACCTCGGCGGCCTTCGCCCAACCCCTGCCCTGGGACAAGCTCGATGTCGTGACCTTCTCCTGGCAGAAGGTGATGGGCGGCGAGGCGGCGCACGGCATGCTGATCCTCTCGCCCCGCGCCGTGGCGCGGCTGGAGAGCCACACGCCGTCCTGGCCGTTGCCGAAGATCTTCCGCCTCACCAAGGTCGGCAAGCTGATCGAGGGCATCTTCAAGGGCGACACGATCAACACGCCCTCGATGCTGGCCGTCGAGGACTACCTCGACACCCTGGACTGGGCCGAGCGGATCGGCGGCCTGAGGGCGCTGCACGCGCGGGCCGACGCCAACGCGAAGGTCGTCTACGACTGGGTCGCGCGCACGCCCTGGATCGCGCCGCTGGCCGCCGATCCCGCCACCTACTCGAACACGGGCGTCTGCCTCGTGATCGCCGATCCGGACGTGCTCGCCCGCGGCGACGCGGCGGTCTCGGCCTTCGCGGCGGGGATCGTCGAGCGCCTCGACCGCGAGGGCGTCGCCCTCGACATCGGCGCCTACCGCGACGCGCCGGCGGGCCTGCGGATCTGGTGCGGTGCCACCGTGGAGACCTCGGATCTGGAAGCGCTGACGCCCTGGCTCGACTGGGCCTTCGCGGAGGAGAAGGCGGCGCTGACGCGGGCGGCGTAAATGCTTCGGGGTCGATGCCCGATCGCCGCCCCGCATCGTCTTTGCGAGCGGAGCGAAGCAATCCAGGGCTTCGCTCCGATTCCGACCGCAGCGCTGCCCTGGGTCGCTTCGCTGCGCTCGCGATGACGGCCTGACGCAACGGAAAACCCCGGTCCTCGCGGAGCCGGGGTTTTCTCGTTCGAGGGACGCGGCCCCGCGGGGCCGCGCCGTCCGTCTCAGTAGTTGTAGGCGCGCTCGCCGTGATCGGCGATGTCGAGACCCTCGCGCTCCTCCTCCTGCGTGACGCGCAGGCCGATCGTCACGTCGACGAGCTTGTAGAGGATCGCCGAGCCGATGCCCGACCACAGCAGGGTCAGGCCGACCGCCTCCGCCTGGACGATGAGCTGGCTCATCATGTCGTAGGCACCGACGGCGAGCTCGCCCGGCTTCGAGGTGTAGTCGGGGATGCCGACGCCGCCGAGGTTCGGGTCGACCAGGATGCCGGTCGCCAGCGCGCCCAGGATGCCGCCGATGCAGTGGACGCCGAAGACGTCCAGCGAGTCGTCGTAGCCCAGCGCGTTCTTCACGGTGGAGCACATCACGAAGCAGACCACGCCGGCGACGAGGCCGAGCACGATCGAGCCCATCGGGCCGGCGAAGCCGGAGGCCGGGGTGACCGCGACGAGGCCGGCGACCGCGCCCGACAGCATGCCGAGCAGGGACGGCTTGCCCTTGAGGGCCCACTCGGCGAACAGCCACGCCACCGCGGCGCCGCAGGTCGCCACGAAGGTGTTGAGCATCGCGAGGGCGGCGGTGCCGTTGGACTCGAGGTTCGAGCCGGCGTTGAAGCCGAACCAGCCGACCCACAGCAGCGAGGCGCCGATCATCGTCATGGTCAGGGAGTGCGGGGCGAGCAGGTCGCGGCCGTAGCCGATGCGCTTGCCCATGATCAGGCAGCCGACGAAGCCGGCGATGCCCGCGTTGATGTGCACGACCGTGCCGCCCGCGAAGTCGAGGGCGCCCTTCTGGAAGAGGAAGCCGGCATCCTTGTTGACCGCGTCGAGGGCCGCCTGGGCGGTCGCCTTCGAGGCGTCGTCGGTGGCGGCGGCCAGCGCCTTCGCGGCGTTGCCGACGGCGTCCGGGCCGGCCCAGTACCAGACCATGTGGGCCATCGGGAAGTAGATGATCGTGACCCAGAGGATCGTGAACACCACCAGCGCGGAGAACTTCATCCGCTCGGCGAAGGCGCCGACGATCAGCGCGGGCGTGATCATGGCGAACGTCATCTGGAAGCACAGATAGGCGTATTCCGGGATCACGACGCCGTTCGAGAAGGTCGCGACCGTCGAGTTCGCGTCGACGCCCTTCAGGAAGGCCTTCGAGAGGCCGCCGACGAAGTCGTTGAGGCCGCCGCCGCTGGTGAAGGCGAGGCTGTAGCCGTAGAACACCCAGAGCAGGCCGACGATCGACACGATCGCGAACACCTGGGTCAGCACCGACAGCATGTTCTTGGTGCGCACGAGGCCGCCGTAGAACAGCGCGAGGCCCGGGATGCTCATCATCAGCACCAGGGCCGACGAGATCAGCATCCAGGCCGTGTCGCCCTTGTTGGGGATCGGCGAGGGCGGCGGCGAGGCGGCTTCGGGTGTCGGGGTCTGCGCGAGGGACGGCTCGATCAGGAGGGCGGCGATCGCCGCTCCTCCCAAGCCGAGCATGAGGGCATGACGAAGTTTCATGGGCACGTGGCTCCCGGTCTCAAGTCCGTAGTGTTTCAGGAGGTCTGGGGATCGGCGGGCCCGGGCGCACCGGGCCGCGGATCAGAGGGCGTCGGCGTCGGTCTCGCCGGTCCGGATGCGCACCGCCTTCTCCAGCGGCATCACGAAGATCTTGCCGTCGCCGATCTGGCCGGTCCGCGCGGCCCCCGCGATGGCGTCGATCACGCTGGACGTCAGGTCCGAGGCGACGGCGACCTCGATCTTCAGCTTCGGCAGGAAGCTGACGGCGTATTCCGCGCCGCGGTAGATCTCGGTGTGGCCCTTCTGGCGGCCATAACCCTTCACCTCCGTCACCGTCAGGCCGTGCACGCCGATTCCGGTGAGCGCGTCGCGCACCTCCTCGAGCTTGAACGGCTTGATGATGGCCATCACGATTTTCATGGGCGACGCCCCCTTCGAAGTCCTCGGGAACCGTTGCCGTCACCCGACCTGCGGGACGAGCCGACCCGGACCGTCCGCAGGCTCGGGATGACCCGCGGTCGAAGGCCGCTATTCAAGGACTATGCCAGACAAGCTTGGCCGGGAACATTTTCGCCGGTCGCCATTTTGCCCATCGATTAGCCCGATGCGGCCAGATCGCGGGCAGGTCCCGTCGCGCTGCCGCACAAAGGCGAGGCAATCTGCCCAATTCCGTGCATCTCGCCCCGTTGCGTGCCGGCAACACACGCGCGGCAACGCGATTTAATCCCGCGTCGGGCGAATCAGACCCTCCTGGGCCACCGACGCCACGAGGTTGCCGGCCCGGTCGAAGATCTGGCCCCGGGCGAAGCCGCGGGCGCCGCCCGCGACGGGGCTGTCCTGGGCGTAGAGCAGCCAGTCGTCGATCTTCACGGGCCGGTGGAACCAGAGCGCGTGGTCGAGGCTCGCGGCCTGGATCGTCGGGTCGAACACCGAGCGCGCGTGCGGGATCAGCGAGACGTCGAGGAGGGTCATGTCGGACGCGTAAGCCAGCACGGCCCGGTGGAGTGCCGGATCGTCCGGCAGCGCCGAGGCCGCGCGCAGCCAGACATTGAAGATCGGGTCCGGCGCCCGGCCGCCCGCGCCGGCGGGCAGATAGCGGTTCAGGTCGACCGGCCGCAGCGCGATCGGCCGCTCGCGGCCGAAATAGGCGGCGATCGCCTCCGGCATCCCGGTGCCGCCGGCCGCCGCCAGGGCCTTGCCGTCGAGGAGCCCCTCGGGCCCGGCCACCGCCGGCATCGCCGGCTGGTGCGTGAGCCCCTCCTCGACGACCTGATAGGATACCGTCGTGGCGAAGATCGCGCGCCCGTGCTGGATCGCCTTGACCCGGCGGGTCGTGAAGCTCCGCCCGTCCCGGATCCGCTCGACCTCGTAGACGATGGGCGTGCGCGGGTCGCCGGGCAGCATGAAGTAGGCGTGGAGGGAGTGGGCGGGACGGTCGTCGGGCACCGTCCGGGTCGCGGCGACCAGGGCCTGCGCCACCACCTGCCCGCCGAAGACGCGCCGCCAGCCTGTCTTAGGGTTCTGGCCGCGGAACAGGTCGACCTCCAGGCGCTCCAGGTCGAGGATGGCGATCAGCTCGGCGACGGCGTCCGTCATCGCGTCGGTGTTGGCGTCGGTCATGACCCGCGGGGTTTCCGTTCGTTTCCCGCGTGCGACATAGGCTTTTCGGACGAACCAATCCACGCGTCCCGCGCGGGACCCCTAGGAGATCCGCCCCGATGACGGCCGAGACGCCTCGCCCCGGCAGCCGCAGCCTCCTGATCGCCGGCGGCGGCCTGCCCAGCCTCGCCCTGGCCCTCGCCCTGAAGCAGGCCCACGGGCCGGCGCTGGCCGTGACGGTGATCGACCCGGGCGCCGCCGACCCCGCCCGGCATCGCGGCCGCGCCTACGCCCTCGCGGCGGGCGGGCGGCGCATGCTGGAGCGCCTCGGCCTGTGGGCCCGGGTCGCCGACGCGGCCGAGCCGATCGGCGAGATGGTGATCAGCGACAGCCGCCTCGCCGACCCGGTGCGGCCGGTCTTCCTGACCTTCGGCCGCGAGGCGGACGCGGAGCGCGACGACGGCGAGCCCTTCGCCCACATGATCGAGGCCGAGCCGCTCGCCGCGGCCCTCGCGGAGGCCTGCCGGGCGGCGGGGGTCGCGATCGTCGCCGCCGGGGTCGTGCGCGCGGTGCCGGAGGGGGCCGCGATCCGCGCGGCGCTCACCACCGGCGAGACCCTGCGGGGCGACCTGCTGGTGGCCGCCGACGGCGCGCGCTCGCGGCTGCGCGAGGCGGCACGGATCGGCTGGGTCGGCTGGTCCTACCCGCAGGTCGGGATCGTGGCGACGATCGGCCACGCCCGGCCGCACGAAGGCCGCGCCTTCGAGCACTTCCTGCCCGCGGGCCCGTTCGCGATCCTGCCGCTGCGGGACGGCGGCCCCCTGGGGCACCGCTCCTCCATCGTCTGGACCGAGCGGTCGGACGACGCCGAGGCCCTGCTCTCCGGCGGCCCCGACGAGGTGCTCGCCGAGATCGAGCGCCGGTTCACCCTGGATCTCGGCGCGCTCGCGCTGGAGCACGGACCCAGCCGTCACCCCCTCGCCTTCGGCATCGCCCGCGCCTTCCGCGCCGAGCGCCTCGCCCTGCTGGGCGACGCGGCGCACGTGATCCACCCGATCGCCGGCCAGGGCCTCAATCTCGGGCTCGCGGACGCAGCGGCGCTGGCCGAATCCGTGACCGGCGCGCTGCGCCTCGGCCTCGACCCCGGCAGCCCCGACGTGCTGCGCGCCTACGAGCGCGCCCGGCGCTTCGACAGCTTCGCCATGGCGGCGGCCACCGACGGGCTGAACCGGCTGTTCTCGAACGACGCCCTGCCGCTGCGGCTCGCCCGCGATCTCGGCCTCGGGATCGTGGACCGGCTGCCGGGGCTCAAGCGCTTCTTCATCGGCGAGGCCGCGGCCGCGCGCGACTCGCGGCCCCGGCTGATGCGGGGCGAGGCGCTCTGAGGTGCCCGCGGGCCGCGCGCGTCAGGCCCGCCCGGGCGCGGGTCGGCCTTCGCGCGCTCCGGGGCGGAGCGCGTCCGCGGCCCGCCGCCGCCCGAGCGCCCGCGCGGCGCAGATCGCCAGGACGGCGATGACCAGCCCGGCGATCACGTCGACGAAGTAGTGGCCGCCGTCGATCGGCGTGGCGGCGATGAGGAGGACGTTGACGAGGAGGGCCGGGATCCGGGCCGCGCGCAGGTGCCAGAAGGCCCAGATGTAGAGGGCCCCCAGCGCCGCGTGGAAGCTCGGGAACGTGATGATGCCCTCGACGTGGTCGAGGGAGATCGTCCGGAGCGTGCCCTCGCGCAGGCCGGTCAGGTCCGCGACGTGGACGTAGGACGCGGCCGGTTGCAGGTTGGGGAAATCCGCCGGGGACAGGCCCAGGTACACGAAGTTCGCCAGGGCCGGCGTCAGCGCCGAGATCAGGACCGTCACCGTGCCGGCGAGGGCGAAGGCCAGGACGAAGTCCCGCAGGGCCCGCAGCCGGCCGCTGAAGCCCAGCAGGATGACCGCCAGCATGGTCTGCAGGATCAGGCTCCGGTAGGCCAGCGAGAGCGCCAGCCCGAGCCGCGGATGGCCGTCCACGAAGGCGAGGTAGGCGCGCCAGTCCAGTCCGAGCCGCCGGTCCCAGGCGTCGAAGGTCGAATCCCAGAGCGGGCCGCCGGTGCTCGCGACGGTGTACGACAGCGCGGCCGCGCAGGCGCTGAAGGCGATGACCTGCGCCAGCGCGCTGAGCGTCGCGGCGATGCGCGGCTCGGGGCGTCGCGTGCGGTAGACCTGCGCCAGGACCTCGAGCCCGCCGCAGGCCGCGAGGGTGACGAGGGCGCTGTCCCAGGCGAAGTGCAGCCCGGCGACCGCCATCCAGACGATCGTGGCGACCAGCGTGGCGGCGATGAGGGGCCACGCGCCGACGCCGCCGCGCGGGCGCTCAGCGAACATCGGGGCCCCTGGCGTGTGGCGCTGTCATCGAGGGTCTTGCGGCCGGAATGCCGGCGGATCGTCCCGCACAAGTCTTAAGGATCCGCCCCGGACAAGCCCGGCCGCGCGCGACGCCGGCGGCCGGCGAGCCCGTCGACCAAGCCGTCGACCGCGCTGTCGACAACACTGTTGGCGGCCGCGCGGACGGCCCGGATCGGCCCGCGCAGCCCGCGGGCCGCGATCAGGTGCAGGGGCAGGCCGATTGCAGCGAGCAGCACCAGGCCGTCCCACCGGTCCCAGGCGGGCCAGTGCGGCGCCAGGAGGAGGAAGACGCCGCTGACGATGTAGAGTTCGAAGCTCGCCCGCCCCAGCAGGCCGGCCGCGGCGCGCGACGGGCCGCGCAGCCGGCCGACGATCGCCAGCGCGAACGCCGAGCCCGCCGTGGCCGTCACGGCGAACAGCGCCGGGTCGCCGTACTGCCCGGTCGCGACGTGGACGAAGTTCCGCGGCGCGCAGAGCAGGAGCACCGCGAGGCCGCAGGCGCCGAGCGGCGCCGACACGTCGAACGCCCGTGGCCCGAGCCTCAGGCCCGCGACGTAGAACGGCAGGGCGCCCACGAGCGCGTGGACCTGCCAGTACGGGAACGCCCGCGCGCTGCAGGTCCACGACAGGGCCAGGGCGCCGCCCAGAACGATCCAGTAGCCGCCCGGGAAGGTCGCCGCGCGCGCGGCGGCGTCGATCACCCGCACAAGCCCCAGGGCGACCAGGAACCAGAGCACGCCCAGACCGAAGTCGCGGCCGCACAGCGCGTCGCCCAGCGCGTCCCCGGGCGACAGGGTGCCGGCGAGGGCCTGGGGCACCAGCGCGAGAGTGCCGAACGCCAGCGTCACCGCCACGAGCCGCAGCGCGGAGCGGCAGGCTTCGCCGAGACTCGCCTCGCCCTTGATCCGGTCGACCATCCCGCAGAGCAGGAAGAAGAACGGCATGTGGAAGGCGTAGATGACCCGCCAGACCGCGAGGGCCGGCCCCGGCTCGGGCCCCGACGGGCCGTAGAAGACAGGCTGCAGCAGGTGGCCGGAGAGGACCAGCAGCACGGCGAGACCGCGCGCGGCGTCGAGCTGCAGGTCGCGGGGTGAGGGCATCGGGTCGGTTCGCGGCGTCGGAGCGCCGATGATGCCGCGCCGAGCCTTAGCAAGCCGTGTCACCGGATCGCGGGATTCAACCTAGATTACGCCTCGTCGGCGCGGCGCGGCGGACGCCGCCGGCGACCGCGCTTCAGCCGGCGACGAGCGCCCGCGCCCGGCGCAGCCACCGCAGGGACGCCTCGACGAGGGTCGGGCTGCGGTGCTTGAGGATCGCCGATTTCAGGAGCGTCCTCGGCACCTCCCAGAGCTGGACGGACCCGACCGGGAAATGCGCCACGTCGCCCGGCGTCAGGTGGTGGCGGCTGCCGTCGGCGTCGGTGACGAAGACCTCGCCGTCGAGGATGGTGATGATCTCGTCGGCGTGGTGGGTCCAGCGGAACGTGCTGGCCGTGGTGCGCCACAGGTAGACCTGCGCGCTGCCGTCATGGGTCTGCGAGACCTCAGCGACCTCGGTGACGGGGTCGCCGGAGACGACCCAGTCCGCCGGGATCGGCGCCGGGGCGAAGGCGGCGCCGCCCGACCGGACCGCCGTGCTGGCGACGGGACGACCCCGCTCGTGCAGCCGGATCTCCGCCGCGAGGCCGACCAGGGCGAGGCCGACGAGGAGGGCGGCGGCGGTGAGCGGCTTCTTCACGTTGGGCTCCCCACCCCGGCGCGGACGGTTCCGTCCGCGCATCGCCCGCAAGGGGTAGAGGGTCGGATGGTCTCGTTCCAGCCCGCGACGCCGAACTTCGCGCGTTTAGCTTAACCCGGGCGCGCCGGCCGATCAGGCGGCGTCCGCCCGGCGCTCCGCGATCCAGCGCGTCGCGTCGGCCCGCGGGGCGACCACGTCGGTGTCGATGCGCAGCTGCGGGCTGTAGGCCGGATCCTCCGCGATCACGTCGCCCCAGCGGCGCAGGAAGCGGGCGATCTGCGAGCCCGGCGCGAAGCTGGTCTGCCGCGAGGCGCTCTCGTGATGCGCCATCTCGGCGAAGGGCGTGTAGACGATGCGGTAGCCGAGCTGCCGCATCTTCAGGCACAGGTCGACGTCGTTGAAGTCGAGGGCGAAGCCCTCGTCGAAGCCGTTGACCGCCTCCAGCACCGCCTTGCGAGTGGCGAAGAGCGCCCCGGTCACCGCCGAGCAGTCGCGCTGCGTCAGCGCCCAGTCGCCGTAGGTCGGCTCGGCCGCGTCCCGGTTGTACCAGGGGTGGGCGAACACGTCGAAGATGCCGCCGGTCATGCCGGCATGCTGGATCTTGCCCGTGGGGAACAGCAGCCGGCCGCCGGCGCCGCCGACGCCGCGGTCCAGCGCGAAGGTCAGGAGCGCCTCGATCCAGCCGGGCCGGCGCACGACGAGGTCGTCGTTCATCAGGATGACGAGGTCGGTCTCGGCCGCGCGCCAGAGCGTGTTCATCTTGGCCGCGTAGTTGAACCGCTCGCCCGAAGCCCGGGTGGTCAGCAGGCGGGTCACGGTGAAGCGGTCGGAGCGGCCGCGGTAGATCGCGTCGTCGGCCACGTCGTCGCCGATCAGCACGCGGATCCGGTCGGCCGGGTAGGTGCTGCGGCCGAGACTGTCGAGCAGGTTGATCACGTGGGGCTTCGCGCCCTCGACGGCGCGGCCCTGATCGTCCTTCGGGCGGCTCTGGTTGGTTGGCACGACCAGGGTCACGGGCGGCCGCGCGTCGAAGCTCCGGCGGATCTCCAGCGTGTCCGGGGTCAGCCCCGGGGCGGCGCGCAGCGGCATGCCGGAGGCCTCGAACCAGCGGTCGAGGGCGTGGGCGCGCGCCGTGCGCGTCGCCTTCGGGCGCTCCAGCGGCGAGGCGATCAGGGTCTGGGGGATCCGGTCGATGCCGATCCCCGCGGAGATCGCGCCGAGCAGGAATCGGAACCACGCGGCGCTGCCGTGGCGCAGGCCGAAATCGGGGCTCAGGCCGGCCAGGGCCGAGACGCGGATCAGCAGCGGGAAGCCGATATAGTCGTCGGCCATCAGGAGGGCCGGGTTGAAGGCCGGCTTGCAGTGGACGCTGCGGACCTGGCCGGCGCCGTCCACCACGGCGTCGTCGCCGTAGAAGATACCGATATCGGGCCGCTCCGCCAGCGCGCGCGTCAGGTGCGCCGCGAGGTCGGGGCGCAGCTCGGAGACGGCGGGCGCGACGAAGATCGCCCGGCAGGCGGGGAACTGGCCGGCCGCGACCTGGGCGAGCCGGCGCTCGTCGAGGGGGCGGAACTGCCCGTCGAGGGGCAGCGGCAGGATCGCGTCCGGCCACGGGAGCGTGCCCCACGAGGCCGACGGGGCCGGGACCGGCTTCTTCTTCAACACGGGTCGCGTCTCCGGGGATTCAGGACCGTTCGGCGGCCAGGAGGCGGGTCAGGCTCGCCTCCATGGCCCGCGCCACCGCGCCGATGGACAGCCGCTCGCGGATGCGGGCCCGGGCGGCGGCGCCGATCCGGGCCGCGTCGCCGCCGGTCACCGCCCGGGCCGCGTCGTTGAGGGCCCGGGTGAGGTCCGCCTCGTCCACCTGGCCCCACTCGGCGCCGCGCAGGTACGGGCCGTAGGTCTGGTCGAGGGCCGTGACCTCGGCCTTCACGGGGAAGCCGCAGGTGGCGTCGAGGAAGTCGCGGCAGCCGCCGTAATCGGTGGCGACCACGACCTTGCCCATCTCCATCGCTTCGGCGATCGTCAGGCCGAAGCCCTCCGAGGAGTGCGACGACGCGTAGATTGCGCAGAGATCGAACAGCGCGCCGAGCTCGTTCTGGGAGAGCGGCTGGTCGATCACCACGACGTCGCCGGACGTGCCCACGAGGTCGAGGAGCTTCTTGCCCTCCTCGGGCAGGTCGAACACGTGCTTGGTCTTGAGCACGAGCTGCCAGCCGGCCTGCCCGAGACCGGCCGCCCGGAAGGCCCGGATCAGCGCGTGCGGGTTCTTGCGGGCGAGGTAGCTGGAGCCGTCAAAGGCGTAGAGGATCACCCGCCTGGACGGGTCGATCGCGAAAGCCTTGCGCAGGTTCGCCTTGGCGGTGGCGCTCACCGGCTCGCCGGCCTCGTTCTCGACCACGTAGGGCACGACGTCGACCGGGATGTCGGTGATCTGCCGGAAGATCGCCGCGCAGAACTCGGTGGGCGCCCAGATCGCGTCGAGGCCGTCGACGGTCGGCAGCCAGCCCCCGGGCACGTGCGAGGTCTCCCAGACGAACAGCCCGATCTTCAGCCGCGCCTCGGCGGCGATCGCCCGCTGCCGGTCGCTCATCAGCGAGTGCCAGCTGTCGCCGTTGAAATGGACCAGCGCGACGTCGGCGGGGCCCGAGAAGGTCCGGGCCTGCCACGCCGGCGCCACCCGGGCGTGGACGTGGAACGGCCGCTCCATCGGGTGGACGTTCAGCGCGAAGGGGGTCCGATGCAGGGCGCGGGCGTAGCTGCGGGCCGCGACGCCGAGGCCGTTGGCGTAGTTCATCGGCGAGACGTAGGCGACGCGCAGCGGCCGCTCCGGCGCCCGGGGCCGGCGCAGGTCGGCCCAGATCCTGGCGCCCGGATACGTGTAGGTCACGTCGAGCCGGTCGAGGTCGAAGCCGCGCTCGGCGATCGCCTCCCGCACCGCCGCCCCGCCGATCGCGGCGTGCTCGCCCAGCAGCGAGCGCTTCACGAACGGGAAGCCCTGGCTGAGCATGTTCTCCCAGTCGAACAGGGTGCGGTTGTTGCGCGGGTCGTTGACCAGCGACATGTGCTTGTTCTGGGCCGAGAACAGGCTGCGCATCCCGAGCCCGGCCGCCCGCATCCGCTGCGAGAAGGTCAGCTCGTACTCGGTGATGACCGCGTTCTTGTCCGGCCAGTTCGCCACCGACAGGAGGAAGTGGTTGAACGCGTACGAGGACAGGCAGCGCCGCTTCAGGGCCAGGAAGAAGCTCTGGAGGTGGTGGCTGTAGTAGAAATTGTCGGCGAGGCCGATCACCGCCTCCGGGAAGGCGTCGATCTTCGCGAGCAGGCCGGCGAAGTCGTCGCGGTCGAGGGGCCCGACGAGGCTGTCGTTGGCGAGGTAGAGCGTCTCGGAATCGAGGAGGTCGGTGTCCTCCAGGAGGACATGCGCCCAGGCGGCGAAGTCGAAGCCGCTGTTCTCGCGCAGGTAGACCGAGGCGCAGAGATCCAGGATCGCCTGCGGCACGGCGTTCTTGTGCTGGTCGGCGGCGATGATCAGGACGAGGTCGGTCCCGTTCTCCGCGAAGGCCTTGAGGTAGGGCTCGACGTGGCCGCGGATCCGCCCCTCGGGGCAGTGGGTGATGAACAGGGCCGTGCGGCCGTGCCGCCGGGGCTCGCGCTTCAGGCAGGAGAGGCGCGCGTCGGAGGCTTCCGGCACCGCGGCCCCGGGGACGCGGCGGGTCAGGCGGCCCGCCTCCAGGCCGGTGGTGACGTAGTCGATCAGCGGGTTGAGGCCCAGCGCCGCGACCTTCGGGTAGCGGGCGCGGTACCAGGGCGCGTCGAAGCGCGGCGACGGGCTCGTCGTGCGCCCGCCATCGGCGAGGAAATGCGCCAGCGGGTTCTGCCCGGCCGCGTCGTCTTCAAGGTAGGTCTCGGTGTACCAGCGCGTGTCGAACCAGGGCCCCGGGTCGAGGCCCTCGGCGGCGCCGTGCTCCAGGTAATGGACCAGCGGGTTGAGGCTGTCGGCCCGCACCGCGGCGGACTGGGCCGCGTACCAGTCGGGATCGAACAGCGGGTGGGGCGCGTAGCGGCGGTAGCCGCCGGCCATCACGTAGTGCTCCAGGGGCTCGAGCCCGCTGGTCTCGGCCTCGGGGCAGCGCTCGCGGTAGAACGCGGCGTCGAAGAGCCCCGACCGCCGGATCAGGTCGACGTGCCGCGACAGGCCGGCGAACTCCTCCGGGTTGCGCAGGTAGCCCTGCTTCCGGCCGGTCTCGAAGAAGTGGCTCAGCGCGTTGCCGCCGGCCGCGCGGGCATCCGGGTAGCGCGACAGGTACCAGGCGGTGTCGAACTGAGGCGACGGGTCGGTGTCGCCCCGCGACAGGAAGTCGGAGAACGCCCGGGCGCGGTGCTCCGCGCCGCCGAGGTAGCGCGTCGCGTACCAGTCCGGATCGAACAGCGGGTTGGGGCGGATGCCCGCCGCGGCACCGCGGTCGAGGAAGTGGAGCAGCGGGTTGGTGCCCTCGGCCCGGAGGCCCGGGACGGAGTCGAGGTAGAGGTCGCCGTGGAAGAGCGGGTGCGGCCAGCGCCCCTCGCGCCCGCCGTGGACCGCGTAGTGCACCGCCGGATCGATCCCCTCGCCGACCACGTCGGGGTAGCGCCTCGCGTACCAGGCCGGGTCGAACAGGCCGGATTCCTTGACCGCGCGGACGAGGTCCGCCTGGCGGGGTTCGGTGCGGCGGCGGCCCTTGAGGCGCCGGGTCAGCGGGCGCGCGAGGGACTGCGCCGCGCCGGCGAGGCCGGCCTTCTCCGACGATCCGACGACGAACACATCTCGAAGGCGCATGGTCAGGTCCGGATACGCGGGAAGCCCGCAAAGCTGCCCACGCCGCGATCCGCGAGAGACATCAGAGGGTTCGGCCGGTCCGGCGGTCGCGGGTGAGGATCGCCCCGGCTTGGGCGCCTTCCTAAAGGTCCGGGTCGCCGACGCCAAGAGCGGGGCGGGATCGGCGTCCGACCCATCGCGGGCGGCTCCGGTCTCGGCGAGGGCGCCGGACGCCGCCAACGCGGCCGCGAACGGGCGTGCGGCGATCCCGACCTTGCCAGCCCGGCACCTGAAGCCCCACACTTGCGGGATTGGCCGGCGGGTCCCGCGGGGCCCGGGCAGGAGATGGATATCGGCATGACGCAGGGGATCAGCCCGGCCACCACCCTGGACGACGGCATCGTGGCGACGGCGGAGAGCTGCCTCGCCGACGTCGGCGCGGCGCGGGAGGCGATCCACGGGGTGATCTTCGGCCAGGAGAAAGTGGTCGATCTCGCACTCGTGACCATCCTGGCCGGCGGCCACGGCCTGCTGGTCGGCCTGCCGGGCCTCGCCAAGACCAAGCTGGTCGAGACGCTGGGCACGGTGCTGGGCCTCGACGCGCGGCGCGTGCAGTTCACGCCCGACCTGATGCCCTCCGATATCCTCGGCACCGAGATCCTGGAGGAGGACGCCGAGCGCCGCCGGGCCTTCCGGTTCGTGCAGGGGCCGGTCTTCACCCAGCTCCTGATGGCCGACGAGATCAACCGCGCGAGCCCGCGCACGCAGTCGGCGCTGCTGCAGGCCATGCAGGAGGGCCACGTCTCGGTGGCGGGCGCCCGCCACGACCTGCCGCGGCCGTTCCACGTGCTCGCCACCCAGAATCCGATCGAGCAGGAGGGCACCTATCCCCTGCCCGAGGCGCAGCTCGACCGCTTCCTCCTGGAGATCGACGTCGGCTACCCCGACCGCGCCGCCGAGCGGCGGATCCTGATCGAGACCACCGGCGTGGACGAGGCGCGCCCGCGGGCCGTGATGTCCACCGAGCAGCTGCTCACCGCCCAGCGCCTCGTGCGCCGGCTGCCGGTGGGCGAGGCCGTGGTCGAGGCGATCCTCGACCTCGTCCGCGCCGCCCGGCCGGACAGCGGCGACGCCCTCGTGAAGGACAAGCTCCTCTGGGGGCCCGGCCCCCGCGCCAGCCAGGCGCTGACGCTCGCAGCCCGCGCCCGGGCGCTGATCGAGGGACGGGTCGCGCCGTCGGTGGCCGACGTGAAGGCGCTCGCCGAGCCGGTGCTCAAGCACCGGATGGCGCTGAGCTACACCGCCCGCGCCGACGGCGAGACCATCGAGGGCCTGATCGCCAAGCTCGCGGAGAAGCTCTGACTTTGGTCGCGACGAACGCCCTCGACGCCGGCAGGCGCACCCCCGGCCGGCGCGAGAGCGAGGGCGCGACCGCCCTCTCCGACAAGATGCCCCGCCTCGTCCTGGAGGCGCGCCGCGTGTCGAGCCTCCTGGCCCACGGCCTCCACGGCCGCCGCCGCGCCGGGCCGGGCGAGAGCTTCTGGCAGTTCCGCCCCTTCGTCACCGGCGAGGCCGCGGCCCGCGTCGACTGGCGCCGCTCGGCCCGGGACGACCGGCTCTACGTCCGCGAGCGCGAATGGGAGGCCGCCCACAACATCTGGCTGTGGATCGACCGCTCGGCCTCGATGGGCTTCGTGTCGGACCTCGCCTCGGCCCCGAAGATCGAGCGCGCCTTGATCCTGGGCCTCGCCCTGGCCGACGCCTTCGTGGAGGGCGGCGAGCGGGTTGGCCTCCTCGGGCTGACCCGGGCCAGCGCGTCGCGGGGGATCGTCGAGCGCCTGGCCCAGGCGCTCGTGGCTGACACGGCCGGCCTGACCCAGGACCTGCCGCCCCGGGCCAGCCCCGCCCGCTTCGACGAGGTGGTGCTGATCGGCGACTTCCTGACCGAGCCCGACCGGATCGCGGCCTCCGTGCAGAGCCTCGCCGGCCGCGGCAGCCGCGGCCATCTCCTCATGGTGGCGGACCCGATCGAGGAGACCTTCCCCTTCACCGGCCAGGCCGTCCTGCACGATCTCGAGGGCGGCCTCAGCCTCGATATCGGCGACGCCGACGCCTGGGGCGCGCGCTACCGGGCCCGGATCGCCGAGCATCGGGCCGCGCTGGCGTCCATCGCCCGCGGCCAGGGCTGGACTCTGACGATCCACCGCACGGACCGGCCGGCGAGCGAGGCGGCCCTGCGGCTCGCCACGCTCATCGCCGCCCGCGGCACCGAGTGAGGCCGCCATGCTGGGTCTGACCTTCGCGGCGCCGCTGGCGCTCGCCGCCCTGATCGGCCTGCCGGCCCTGTGGTTCCTGCTGCGGGTGACCCCGCCGCGCCCGCGCCGGATCAACTTCCCGCCGCTCAAGCTCGTCACCGACCTGATCCCGCAGCGGCAGACCCCGGCGCGCACGCCGCCCTGGCTGCTGATCCTGCGGCTCCTGATCGCCGCCGCGCTGATCCTCGCGGTCGCGGGCCCGGTCTGGAACGCCGGGGGCGTCGGGGCCGGGGGTGGGCGCAGCGCGCTCCTCGTGCTCCTCGACAACGGCTTTCCCGCCGCCCACGACTGGCGCGACCGCCTGCGCGTCGCCACCGACGCCGTGGAGGGCGCCGCCCGGGACGGACGGCCCGTCGCGGTGATCGGCCTCGCCGACGCCCCCGCGGCCTTCGAGGCGAAGACGCCGGCCGCCGCCCTGGAGCGCCTGCGCGCCCTCGCGCCGCGCCCGATCCTCCCCGCCCGCGACGCGCATCTCGCGACGATCGAGACCTTCCTCGACAAGAACCGGGGCGCCGGCCTCGTCTGGATCAGCGACGGCGTCGCCGGCGCTAGCGACACGCGCTTCGCCAAGGGCCTCGCCGACCTCGCGGGCGACAGGGGCGCGGCCCTCACGGTGCTGCGGGCCGACAGGCCGCCGGCCCTCGCCCTGACCGCCACCGAGAACGCCGGCAAGCTCGTGACGCACGCCCTGCGGGCGGCGCCGAACGGGCGCGACGCGGGCGTGATCCGGGCGCTCGACCAGAAGGGCCTGCCGCTCGCCGAGCGCGACTTCGCCTTCGCGGCCGACGCCACCGCGGCGGACGCGACCTTCGAGATGCCGGTGGAGCTGCGCAACAGCATCAGCCGGCTGGAGATCGCGGGCGAGCGCTCGGCCGGCGCCGTGGTGCTGCAGGACGAGCGCGGCAAGCGCCGCCGGGTCGGGCTCGTGTTCGGCGGCACCCTCGACCAGGCGCAGCCGCTCCTGGCGCCGACCTACTACCTGTCGCGGGCGCTCCAGCCCTTCGCGGACGTGCAGGAGCCGCGGGGCGCCAAGGGCACGGCGGACTCGATCAACCAGCTCCTCGACAATCAGGTCTCGGTCCTCGTGCTGGCCGATGTCGGCGCGCTCGACGAGAAGACCACCGCGCGGATCGAGAGCTTCGTGAAGGACGGCGGGATGCTGCTGCGCTTCGCCGGCCCGCGGCTCGCCGCCGGCAACGATCTGCTGGTGCCGGTGCGGCTCCGGCGGGGCGGCCGGACCCTCGGCGGCACGCTCTCCTGGGACAGCCCCAAGACCCTGGCGCCCTTCCCGCCCGAGAGCCCCTTCGCGGGCCTGACGCCGCCGGCCGATATCGGCGTGCGCCGCCAGATCCTGGCGGAGCCCGACGGCGACCTGCCAAACCGCACCTGGGCCTCGCTCCAGGACGGCACGCCGATCGTCACCGCGCAGAAGCGCGGCCAGGGCACGATCGTGCTGTTCCACGTCACCGCCGACACGACGTGGTCGAACCTGCCGCTCTCCGGCCTGTTCATCGACATGCTCCGGCGCGTCGTGGCGCTGGCCGGCGCCGCGGCGCCGGTCCAGGGAGACGCGACGCGGGCCGCGGCCCCGGTGCTCGCGCCGCGGGTGACCCTGGACGGGTTCGGCGCGCTGGGCTCGCCGCCGGCCTCGGCCACCGCGGTGTCGGCCGACTACGCCGACCGGGCGAACCTCGAACATCCGCCGGGCTTCTACGGCCCGCCGGACGGAGGCATCAGCGTGAACGCCCTGAAACCGGATGACCGGCTGAAGCCCCTCGACACCGCCGCGCTCGAGGGCGCCCGGTTCGGATCCCTCGCCGGCGCCGAGACCCTGGACCTGCGGCCGAGCCTGTTCACCCTGGCGCTGCTGCTGCTGGCGCTCGACACCCTGGCGGGGCTGTGGCTCGGCGGCTTCCTGCGCCGCGGCGGTCTGGCGGCCCGCCTGCGCGGCCGGCCGGCCGTGCTGGCCCTCGCCGGCCTCGTCCTGCTCGCCGCCCTGCCGGCGCGTCCGGTCCGCGCGGAGGAGCCGCCGGCCAACCGACCGAACGGCATCGAGTCGGCGCTGGTCACGCGCCTCGCCTACGTGATCACGGGCGACGCCGCCGTCGACGAGGCGAGCCGCACCGGCCTCACCGGCCTGACCCAGATGCTGGCCGCGCGCACCGCGCTGGAGCCGGGCGAGCCGGCCGGGATCGATCCGGCGAAGGACGAGCTGGCCTTCTACCCGCTGATCTACTGGCCGATCGCCCCGAACCGGCCGCAGCCCTCGGACGTCGCGATCCGCAAGATCGACGCGTTCATGCGCAACGGTGGCACGGTCCTGTTCGACACCCGCGACGCGCTCACCGCGCGGCCGGGCGGGCCGCCCACCCCGGAAGGAGCCTATCTCCGGAAGATGCTGGCGACGCTCGAGGTGCCGGAACTGGAGCCGGTGCCCCTCGACCACGTGCTGACCAAGGCCTTCTACCTCGTGGACAGCTTCCCCGGCCGCTACGCCACGGGCCAGACCTGGGTGGAGGCTTTGCCGCCGGCCGCGGAAGGCGCCGAGCGCCGCCCGGCCCGCGCCGGCGACGGCGTGAGCCCGATCATCATCACCGGCAACGACCTCGCCGCCGCCTGGGCGGTGGGGCGGCGGGGCGAGCCGCTCTACCCGGTCGTGGGCGGCGACCAGCGCCAGCGCGAGATGGCGTTCCGGGGCGGCGTGAACATCGTGATGTACACGCTCACCGGGAACTACAAGGCGGACCAAGTCCACGTGCCCGCGCTGCTGGAGCGGCTGGGGCAGTGATGATGGGTTCGGAGACGCGGCGCGAGGCCGCATCCTCTCCCCGCGCGGCGCGCCTGCCGATCCGAAGCGGGCGCGCGGTGATGCGGCGGCTGCATAGGGCGCGGATTCCCTTTCCCGTGCGGGAGAGGGACAGGGTGAGGGGTGAGACCTGTCCGGACGTGGCGCGCGCTGTCGGCACATCGACGGCGTGCTCGATCCTGAAGCGTATCGTCCCTCACCCCATCCCTCTCCCGCACGGGAGAGGGAGCCCGTCGCGCTCGCCCGGGCCGTTGTGTGAACGGAGCGGCGCCCGGCACGAAACGCGGCCTCGCCTCACGGATTCGGAGCGCTCCGCCCCATGCTGAGCCTCAGCTTCACCCCTCTCCTGCCCTGGCCGGGCATCGCCGTCCTCGGCGCGATCGTCGCCGTCCTGGCGGTGTTCGCCGTCCTGGCCCGGGGCCGGACCGCGCTGCTGCGCGTCCTCGTCCTCGCCCTGGTCCTGGCGGCGCTCACCAACCCGGCGCTGGTGCGGGAGGACCGGGAGCCCGTGAAGGACGTGGCCGCCATCGTGGTCGACCGGTCTGGGTCCCAGCAGCTCGGCGACCGGCCGCAGATGACCGACGCGGTCCGCGCCGAGTTGCAGCGCCGGTTCGGCGCGCTCACCGATATCGAGCCCCGCTTCATCGACGTGCCGGATTCCAAGGACGGCGACGACGGCACCAAGCTGTTCACCGCCCTGAGCCAGGCGCTGGCCGACGTGCCGCCGGAGCGCCTCGCCGGGATCGTGATGCTCACCGACGGCGTGGTGCACGACATCCCCGCGTCCCTGGCCCAGCTCGGGATCAAGGCCCCGCTCCACGTCCTCGTCACCGGACACCCGGACGAGCGCGACCGGCAGATCAAGCTCCTGGAGGCGCCGCGCTTCGGCATCGTCGGCAAGGACCTGACGATCCGCGCCGAGGTCATGGAGCGCGGCGGGACCGGCCACGCGGTGGTCACGGTGCGCCGCGACGGCGAGGAGATCGGCCGGCGGGACGTCGCCACCGACAAGCCGTTCGCCCTGAACCTGCGCATCGAGCACGGCGGCCCGAACGTGGTGGAGATCGAGGTCGAGCCGCTGCCGGGCGAGCTCACCACGGTCAACAACCGGGCGGTCCTGCCGATCGAGGGCATCCGCGAGAAGCTCCGGGTGCTGCTCGTCTCGGGCGAGCCGCACCAGGGCGAGCGCACGTGGCGCAACCTCCTGAAGTCGGACGCCAACGTCGACCTCGTCCACTTCACGATCCTGCGCCCGCCGGAGAAGCAGGACGGCACGCCGATCTCGGAACTCTCCCTGATCGCCTTCCCGACGCGCGAGCTGTTCGTCCAGAAGATCAAGGACTTCGACCTGATCATCTTCGACCGCTACGCCAACCAGAGCGTGCTGCCGCAGGCCTATTTCGACAACATCGTCCGCTACGTCCGCGAGGGCGGCGCCCTGCTGATCGCCGCCGGCCCCGAATTCGCCGGGCCGGCCAGCCTCGCCCGCACGCGGCTCGCCGGCATCCTGCCGGGCGACCCCGACGGCCGGGTCGTCGAGAAGCCCTACAAGGCGACGCCGACGCAAGTTGGCCAGCGCCACCCGGTGACCCGCGACCTGCCGGGCTCGGACGCGAACCCGCCCGCCTGGGGCGACTGGCTGCGCATCGTCGAGGCCCGGACCCGGGCCGGCATCCAGCCGATCCTGTCGGGGGCCGACAACCTGCCGCTGCTCGCGCTGTCGCGCGAGGACAAGGGCCGCGTCGCCCTGCTCCTGTCCGACCACGCCTGGCTCTGGGCACGGGGCTATCAGGAGGGCGGCCCCTATCTCGACCTGCTGCGCCGCCTCGGCCACTGGCTGATGAAGGAGCCGGCGCTGGAGGAGGAGGCCCTGCGCGCCCAGACCACCGGGCGCGGCCGCGAGGTGCGGGTCGAGCGCCAGACGATGGCGGACCAGGCCGAGCCGGTCACCGTCACGGGGCCCACCGGCAAGGTGACGACGCTGACGCTCAAGCCGAAGGAGCCCGGGCTGTTCACCGCGACCTTCGACGCGGAGACCCTGGGCCTGCACACCCTGCGGTCGGGCAACCTCGTGGCCTTCGTCAGCGTCGGGCCGGCCAACCCGCGCGAGCTCGCCGACGTGTTCAGCGACACCGAGCGCCTGAAGGCCGTGGTCGACGGATCGGGCGGCTCGGTGCGCCGGGTCGCCGAGACCGGCGGCATCCAGGTGCCGCGCCTCGCGCTGGTGCGCGGCGGCCGCCTCGCCGGCAGCGACTGGATCGGCTTCCGGCCGAGCGACAGCGCCAACATCCGCGGCGTTGAGGTCTACCCGCTGGCGCTCGGCCTCGCGGCGCTCGCAGCGCTGGCGGCCGCTCTGCTCGCCATGTGGCTGGTCGAGGGTCGGCGGGGGCGGGCGGCGTGACGCGGACTTGCGGCTGGGCGCGCCTTCGGACCCGTGCGGCCCTGTGCGCTCCCGCATGGTCGACGGGCGGCGGTCCGCGTCCTATGACCCCCTGACATGTCGAGAGAGTCCGCGTCCGGCGCGGGCTCGAACCAACGGAGACAGCCTGCCCGTGACAGCGCAGACCGTGACTGGACGCCTCCTCGCCGCGACACTCCTCGTCGCCTGCCTCCAGCTCGCCCCGGCCCGTGCGCAGGAACCGGCCGCGATGCCGTCGACGCCGGCCACCCTGCCGGCCGCCAACGGCCAGTGGACCCACGCGATCACGCTGATGGGCCGGCCGAAATACGGCCCGGACTTCAAGCATTTCGACTACGCCGACCCGGCAGCCCCCAAGGGCGGCATGGTCCGGTTCGGGGCCCAGGGCGGGTTCGACAATTTCAACATCGTCGTCGCCGGCCTGAAGGGCGACCTCGAGAACGGCATCCAGCAGATCTACGATCCGCTGATGACCGAGTCGTCGGACGAGCCGTTCACCTCCTACGGCCTGCTCGCCGAGGCGGTGCGGATCGCCCCCGATCTCGGCTCGGTCTCGTACCGGCTGCGCGAGAACGCCCGCTGGCACGACGGCAAGCCGATCACGCCCGAGGACGTGGTCTGGTCCTTCGACGTGCTGAAGGCCAACAGCCCGTTCTACGCCGCCTACTACCAGACCGTGGCCAAGGCCGAGGTGAACGGGCCGCACGAGGTGACCTTCACCTTCACCGAGACCGGCAACCGCGAGCTGCCGCAGGTGATCGGGCAGCTCCGCGTCCTGCCCAAGCACTGGTGGACCGCCAAGGATTCCAACGGCAAGCCGCGCAGCGTCACCGAGACGACCCTGGAGCCGCCGCTGGGCTCGGGCCCCTACCGCCTCGCGAAGTTCGAGCCGGGCCGCACCACCACCTACACCCGCGTGCCCGATTACTGGGGCAAGGACCTGCCGGTGAATGCCGGGCGCTACAACTTCGACACCGAGCGCTACGAGTATTTCCGCGACGGCACCGTGCTGGTCGAGGCGTTGAAGGGCGATCTCTACGATTTCCGGGTCGAGAACATCGCCCGGAACTGGGCGACCGCCTACGAGGATTTCCCCGCCGTGAAGGAGGGCCGCCTGATCAAGGAGGCGTTCCCCGAGCGCGGCATGGGCATCATGCAGGCCTTCGCGTTCAACACGCGCCGGGACAAGTTCAGGGATCCGCGCGTCCGCCGGGCCTTCAACCTGGCGATGAACTACGAGGAGATGAACAAGGCGCTGTTCTACGGCCTGTACAAGCGCATCAACTCCTACTTCTTCGGCTCGGAGCTGGCCTCCTCGGGCCTGCCGGAGGGTGAGGAGAAGGCGATCCTCGAGAGCGTCAGGGACAAGGTCCCGGCCTCGGTCTTCACCACCCCTTACGCCAACCCGGTCAACGACGGCCCCGAGGCGGTGCGCAAGAACCTCCGCGAGGCCGTCGGCCTGCTGCGCGAGGCCGGCTACGAGTTGCGCGGCGGCAAGATGGTCAGCAAGGCGACCGGCGAGCCGCTGACCGTCGAGTTCCTGGAGTTCCAGAACACCTTCGAGCGGGTCATCCTGCCGTTCTCGGCGCAGCTGAAGCTGATCGGCATCGACGCCACCCTGCGGGTGATCGACCAGGCGCAGTACCAGAACCGCATCCGCAACTTCGACTTCGACGTCACCACGGCGTCGTGGGGCGAGTCGCTCTCGCCGGGCAACGAGCAGCGCGAGTACTGGGGCTCGGCCGCGGCCGACAAGCCGGGCTCGCGCAACCTGATCGGGATCAAGGATCCCGGCATCGACGCCCTGATCGAGAAGGTCATCTTCGCCAAGGACCGGCACACCGTGATCGCGGCGACGCGGGCGCTGGACCGGGTGCTCCTCGCCCACGACTACGTCGTCCCGCAATGGTCGTCCGACCAGCAGCGGACCCTGCGCTGGAACCGGTTCGGCCACCCGGCGATCCTGCCGCTCTACGCCAGCTCCGGCTTCCCGACGACGTGGTGGTACGACGAGAAGCTCGCCGCCAAGACCGGGGCGCCCCGTTGACGGGCGGTCCCGGGATGCCGACCCGGCGCGGGCTGGTCCTCGGGGCCGGCGCGCTCGCGGCGATGCCGCCGTGGCGCCCCGCCCGGGCGGCCGACGCGCAGGAGCGACACGGCCTGTCCAGCTTCGGCGAGCTCAAATACGGCGCGGACTTCGCGCATTTCGACTACGTGAACCCGATGGCGCCCCGCGGCGGGCGCTTCTCGGCGCAGCTCGCCGCGACGACCGGCAATCAGTCGCTCAACACCTTCAACACGCTCAACGTCTACGTGCTGCGCGGCGACGGGGCCGCCGGCATGCCCCTGACCTTCGACAGCCTGATGGTCCGCGCCCTCGACGAGCCGGACGCCCTCTACGGGCTGGTGGCGCGCGCCGCCACGGTCAGCCCGGACGGCCTGAGCTACACCTTCGCGCTGCGCCCGCAGGCGCGGTTCCACGACGGCTCGCCGCTGACCGCGCGGGACGCGGCCTTCAGCCTCAAGCTCCTGCGCGACAAGGGCCACCCCGAGATCGCCGAGGTGATCCGGCCCATGACCGACGCCCGGGCCGAGGGCGACGGGCGGCTCGTGGTGACCTTCGAGCCGGGCCGCGCCCGGGACCTGCCGCTGTTCGTCGCGCAGCTGCCGCTCTTCTCCGCCGCCTACTACGCCGGCCGGGACTTCGAGGCCTCGACCTTGGAGGCGCCGCTCGGCTCCGGTCCCTACCGGGTCGGCACCGTCGATCCGGGCCGGTCCATCGGCCTGGAGCGCGTCCCGGATTACTGGGCCGCCGAGCTGCCGGTGAATGTCGGCCAGAACAACTTTGACGCGATCCGCTACGAGTATTTCCGCGACCGCACCGTGGCCTTCGAGGCGTTCAAGAGCGGTGCCTTCACGTTCCGCGAGGAGTTCACCGCCCGGGTCTGGGCGACCGGCTACGACTTCCCGGCGATGACCGAGGGCCGCGTGGTCCGCGAGACGGTGCCGGACGCGCGGCCGAGCGGCACGCAGGGCTGGTGGATCAACACCCGCCGCGCGGCGTTCCGCGACCCGCGGGTGCGCGAGGCGATCGGCCTGTGCTTCGATTTCGAGTGGTCGAACCGCAACCTGATGTACGGCGCCTACGCGCGCACGGCCTCGTTCTTCGAGAATTCCGACCTCAAGGCGACCGGCAAGCCCTCGGCCGAGGAGCTCGCCCTGCTGGAGCCGTTCAAGGACCTGCCGCCCGAGGTGTTCGGCGAGGCCTGGGCGCCGCCGGTCTCCGACGGGTCCGGCCAGGACCGGGCGCTGCTGAAGCGCGCCGACGCGCTCCTGCGGGAGGCCGGCTGCACCCGCCAGGGCGGCAACCTGCTGCTGCCCGGCGGCCAGCCCCTGACCCTCGAGTTCCTCGACGAGGATCCGGTCTTCCAGGCGGTCACGCAGCCCTTCATCCGCAACCTGGGGCTGCTCGGCATCAAGGCGAGCCTGCGCACGGTCGACCCGTCTCAGTACCAGGCGCGGCTGAAGGATTTCGACTTCGACGTCACGCCGCGCCGCTACAGCAGCGGGCTCACCCCCGGCGCGGAGCTGCGCGAGACCTACGGGTCCCGCTCTGCCGGGACGGCGGGCTCCAACAACCTCTCGGGGATCGCCAGCCCGGCGATCGACGCGCTGCTCACCGCCGTCGCCGACGCGACGTCGCGGGCGGACCTGACCACCGCCTGTCGGGCGCTGGACCGGGTGCTGCGGGCCGGGCGCTACTGGGTGCCGATGTGGTACGCCTCGACCCATCGCCTCGCCCTCTGGGACGTGTACGGCCGCCCGGCGACCCCGCCGAAATACGACCTCGGCGCCCCCGGGACGTGGTGGTTCGACGCCGACAAGGCCAAGCGGATCGGGCGGGACTGACGCCATGCTCGCCTACATCCTGCGCCGCATCGGCCTGATGATCCCGACCCTGTTCGGGATCATGCTGATCACCTTCACCATCGTGCAGTTCGCCCCCGGCGGACCGGTGGAGCGGGTGCTGTCGCAGCTCCAGGGCCAGCGCGACGGGGCCATGTCCCGCGTCACCGGCGGCTCGGGCGACCTCGGCGGCGCCAGCCGGCCGTCGGGCGGCGGCGGCGACGCCAGTTCCCGCTACCGCGGCGCCCAGGGGTTGAGCCCGGAATTCATCGCCAAGCTCGAGAAGCAGTTCGGCTTCGACAAGCCGGCGCCCGAGCGCTTCGCCAAGATGCTCTGGGACTACGTCCGGTTCGATTTCGGCCGCAGCTACTTCCGCGACGTCACGGTCATCCAGCTGATCAAGGAGCGGCTGCCGGTCTCGATCTCGCTGGGCCTGTGGATGACGCTGCTGTCCTACGCGATCTCGATCCCGCTCGGCATCCGCAAGGCCGTGGCGGACGGCACGCGCTTCGACCGCGCGACCTCCTTCGTGGTGATCATCGGCTACGCGATCCCGGGCTTCATGTTCGGGCTGATGCTCATCATCCTGTTCGCCGGCGGCTCGTTCTACCAGTGGTTCCCGCTGCGCGGCCTGACCAGTGAGGGCTGGGAGAGCTTCTCACCCTGGCACAAGGTGACCGACTACGCGTGGCACATGGTGCTGCCGCTGACCGCCCTGGTGATCGGCGCCTTCGCCACCTCGACCCTGCTGACCAAGAACTCGTTCCTCGACGAGATCCGCAAGCAGTACGTGCTGACCGCGCGGATGAAGGGGCTCTCCGAGCGGCGCGTGCTCTACGGGCACGTGTTCCGCAACGCCATGCTGATCGTGATCGCGGGCTTCCCCGGAGCCTTCATCTCGGCCTTCTTCACCGGCTCGCTGCTGATCGAAACGATCTTCTCCCTCGACGGCCTGGGCGAGCTGTCGTTCCGGGCGATCGTCGGGCGCGACTATCCGGTGGTGTTCGCAACGCTCTACATCTTCTCGCTGCTCGGGCTCGCGGTGAACCTGCTGTCCGACCTGATCTACGTCTGGATCGACCCGCGGATCGATTTCTCGGCGCGGGCGACCTGACCGCGCGGCGCGCGGATCCTCAGGTCTCCGGGAGGCTCGCGGCGCCGGCCGGCACCGGCGGCTCGTCGCGCGGGGGGCCGGCAAGGCCCAGCAGCGCCGCGATGGCGTCGCCGTCCGGCGCGCCGAGGAGGTCCGCCAGGGTGTAGCGGTCGAGGACGGCGAGGAACGCCGCCAGGGCCTCGCCCAGCACCCGCCGAAGCCGGCACGGGGCCGTGATGGCGCAGGCGCCGCCGCCGAAGCACTCGACCAGCGCCAGGTCGTCCTCGGTCTGGCGCACCACCGCACCGACGACGATCTCCTCCGGCGGCTTCGCCAGCCGAAGGCCGCCGCCACGGCCGCGGATCGTCCGGATCAGGCCGAGCCGACCCAGCTGGTGGACCACCTTGGTCAGGTGGTTCTCCGAGATGCCGTAGGCGCGCGCGATCCCGGCGATCGAACTCTGCTCGGGCTCGTGGAGCCCGACGTAGATCAGCGTGCGCAACGCGTAATCCGTGTAGCGGGTCAGGCGCATCTCAACTCCAGAAGACGATCCCTGCCGTGGCGCGATGCGATGTCCGCCGCGGTCCGAGTCCGTACGCGCAGCCGCGGACCGGCACCACCGCTGGCAGGCGAACAGGCATCGTCCCTATAAGATGTATTTCACTTGCATCTTTTCGAGGGGGCGCTAAAAGAAGCATGTCGTATGCACCTTTTGAGCTGTGCCATGCCCGCGCCCCTCTCCCCCGCCACCGTCGCTCTCATCAAGGCCACCGTGCCGGCCCTGGAGGCCCACGGCCTCACCATCACGAAGCGCATGTACGAGCGCCTCTTCGAGAACGCCGAGATCCGCGACCTCTTCAACCAGTCCCATCACGGCGAGACCGGCTCTCAGCCGAAGGCCCTGGCCCAGGCCGTGCTCGCCTACGCCCGCAACATCGACAATCTCGGCGTCCTGGCGGGCGCGGTCGAGCGCATCGCGCAGAAGCACGTCGCCCTGAACATCCTGCCGGAGCACTACCCGCACGTGGCCGACGCCCTCCTCGGCGCGATCGGGGATGTCCTCGGCGAGGCCGCCACGCTGGAGATCGCCACGGCCTGGGGGGAGGCCTACTGGTTTCTGGCGGAACTGCTGATCGGCCGGGAGGCCGCGATCTACCGCGACCACGCCTCCAAGCCGGGCGGCTGGAACGGCTGGCGCGACTTCGTGGTCGACAGCGTGTCCCAGGAGAGCGAGACGATCCGCTCCTTCGTCCTCGTGCCGGCCGACGGTGGCCCGGTGCTGCGGCATCGGCCGGGCCAGTATCTCGGCTTCCTCCTGGACCTGCCGGGCCGCGGCGTGTTGAAGCGGAACTACTCGGTGTCCTGCGCGCCGAGCGACCGGGCCTACCGCATCACCGTCAAGCGCGAGGCGGCGCCGGGCCGTCCGGCCGGGATCGCCTCGAACTGGCTGCACGACCACGCGCGGCCCGGCACCGTGCTGAAGGTCGCCGCACCGGCGGGCGACTTCAGCCTCGACGCCGAGAGCGATGCGCCCGTGGTGCTGGTCAGCGGCGGCGTCGGGCTGACCCCGATGATCAGCATGCTCGAGACCATCGCGGCGGACAGCCCGGACCGGCCGACCTGGTACGTCCACGGCGCCCTTTTCGGCCGCGTCCACGCCCTGCGCGACCACGCCCGGGCGCTCGCGGCGCGGGCCCGCGGCACGAAGCTCGTGACGTTCTACGCGGAGCCCGAAGCCGCGGACCGGCCGGGTGAGCACTACGACGTCCAGGGCCTGATCACGGCGGACTGGCTCGCGGAACACACACCGCACGACCGCGCGACCTACTACCTGTGCGGTCCCAAGCCGTTCCTGCGGGATCTCGCCACCGGCCTGCTGCGCCGCGGCGTCCCGGCCGAGCGGGTGAAGTTCGAGTTCTTCGGCCCGGCCGACGAGCTCTTCGAGGAGCCCCGGCAGGCAGCCTAGGCGGCGCTCACGCCGACCCGCCGCCGAGCGGGCGCTCCGGGCCGAGCACCCGCGCCACGGTGGTCCGCAGCGCCTGCGCGCTCCGATAGCCAACCGCCGCCGCGACCGCCCGCGGCGGCCGCCCCTCGGCCGCCAGCGCCAGCGCCCGGATCACGCGGGCTCTCGCCCGCCAGTCGCCGAAGCTGAGACCGGTCTCCGCGCGGAACCCGCGCGTGAGCGTGCGCCGACTCGCGCCTGCACGGTCGGCCCAGGCGTCGAGATCGGCCTCCGAGGCCGGATCCTCGATCAGCGCGAGGCAGACGCGGCGCAGGCGCGCGTCGCGGGGGAGCGGCAGCGCGAGCGGCGTCGCGGGGGCCCGGCCGATCTCGTCGAGCACCAGGGCGGCGAGGTGGCCGCCGCGACCCGCCTCTGCGTAGAGCACCGGCTCCTCCGCCAGCGCGGTGAGCGCGGCGGCGAGGAGCCGCGACACCGCGATCACCCGGCAGCTCGCCGGGAAGGACCGGACCGCGGCCGGATCGAGATAGGCCGAGCACATCGCGACCGCGCCGTGGGTCGCGACCGCGTGCGGCAGAAGCGGCGGGATCCAGAGGGCGTGCCCCTCGGGAACCACCCAGGTGCCGTCCTCCGCGAACGCCATCATCAGCCCGGACGTGGCGTAGAGCAGCTGCGCGCGGGGATGGAAGTGCCGGGCGAGGTGCATCCCGGCCGCGTAGGTCTTGGGCATCACCGCGACCGGGCGGGGCACGTCCTGATAGTCGGCCGCCTCGGTCGACCGCCCCGCGGCGCCGCGCGCCTCCGTCAACATTGGCCCGTTCGCGTACATATCCGGCCCAACACCGCCATCGGGTCAGGCTATCAGGGTGCCGTCCCGGAGGATACGCCGCGATGGATTCGGACACGCTGTCCCGCCGCACCCTGCGCTTCGTCAACGTCGCGCACGCCCTCGACCACTTCATCCTGCTGATCTACCCGACCGCGGTGATCGCGATCGCGGCCCAGACCGGGCTCGGCTATGGCGAGCTGATCGGGCTCGCCACCGGCGCCTTCGTGGCCTTCGGCCTGTGCTCGCTGCCGATGGGCTCGCTCGCCGACCGGTTCGGGCGGCGCAACATGCTGGCGGTGTTCTTCTTCGGCTACGGCCTGTCCTGCCTGGGCGTGGCGAGCGCCTCGACGCCGCTGGGCTTCGCCCTCTGGCTCTGCGTCCTCGGGCTCGCCTCGGCGATCTACCACCCGGTCGGCTCGGCCATGCTGGTGACCCATGCGCGCCGGCTCGGGCACGATCTCGGCATCAACGGCGTCTGGGGCAATCTCGGCGCGGCCTCGGCCTCCGGCCTGACCGCGCTGCTCGCTGCCACGGTCAGCTGGCGCGCGGCCTTCATCGTTCCCGGCCTCGTCTGCCTCGCCTGCGGGGCCGCCTTCGTGGCCCTGGTCCCGGGCGACGGCGACGCCGCGGGGAGGAAGGCCGGCGGCGCCGCCGTGATCCCGGTGACCCGGCCCTGGGCCCTCATGGCGATGTTCGCCCTGTCGATCTTCGCGGGCGGCCTGACCTTCAACCTGACGACGATCAGCCTGCCCAAGGTGATCGACGAGGGCGTCGGGCAGGCGCTGCCGCTGGCGCTGACCGGCTCGATCGCCACCGGCGTCTTCCTGTTCGGCGCCCTGATGCAGCTCGCCATGGGCCGGCTGATCGACCGCTACAGCCTGCCCTCCCTGTTCGTGGCCCTGTCGGTGCTGCAGCCGCTCGGGCTCGGGATCGCGGCCGTCTCCACCGGCCTGCCGCTGCTCGCCGGGCTCGTCCTCGCCATGACGGCGATCTACGGGCAGGTGGTGATCAACGACGCGATGATCGCCCGCTACGTGCCGCCCGCCTACCGGGCCCGCGCCTACAGCGTGCGCTACTTCGTCGGCTTCACGGCGAGCGGCTTCGTGGTGCCGGCGATCGCCCTGCTGCACGACCGCGGCGGCTTCGCGCTGGTCCTCGGCGCCGCCTCCGCCTGCGGCGCGGTGATCTGGCTCGCGGCCCTGGGCTTCCTGAGGCTGACGCAGGGCGGCGAGCGGCCCGCGCTGGCCGCCGCCGAGTAGCGCGACGGTTTGCGGGTCCGGCCCGGCGCTGCTACGCGGCGCCCGTCCGACCCGCGAGTACCCCGTGACCGATCTGTCCCTCGTCATCCGGCCGGAGCGGCCGGAGGATGCCCCCGCCATCGAGCGCCTCCACGCCCGGGCCTTCGGCCCCGGCCGCTTCGCCCGCACCGCCTACCGCCTCCGCGAGGGTGCGGCCGAGCGGATCGACCTCGGCATCACCGCCTCGGTCGGCAGCTTCCTCGTCGGCTCGGTCCGGATGGGGCCGGTGCGGACCGGGGCGACGCCCTTCGTGATGCTCGGCCCCCTGGCGGTCGATCCGAGCTTCGAGGGCCGCGGCATCGGCGGCACCCTGACCCGCGCGGCGATCGAGGGGGCCCGGCGGGCGGGCGAGGGTCTGGTGATCCTCGTCGGCGACGCGCCCTACTACGCCCGCTTCGGCTTCACGCCGGTTCCGCCCGGGCGCCTCACCCTGCCGGGGCCGGTCGACCCGGCGCGCCTTCTGTGGCTGGAACTGGCCGAGGAGTTCCGTGCGGGCGTGACGGGCCCGATCGAGGCGATCAGGACCTGAAGCGGGGTCCCGAAGGACGTTCCTCAGCCCTCAGACGGTGATTCCGGTCCGCACCGGGCTGGTCTTCTGCATGCGCTTGAATGGCTCAGCTCAACCCACGCGCAGCCGCCGTCATTGCGAGCGGAGCGAAGCAATCCAGTAGCGCCACACTTACGGAGGGCACGCTGGACCTGGGTCGCTTCGCTGCGCTCGCGATGACGGAGGGGGCCGACGGCTCCGCCGAGCAGCGAGCGCCGCCGGGGCCGGCGCTCGACCGTTCGTAACCCCGTTCAGGCCCGCCGGAGCGCCAGCGCGGCGATCAGCCCGGCGGCGAGCAGCGCCAGCGCCACCGGCGTCGCGGAGGTCGCGGGCCACGCCGAGGCCGCGGCCGTGAACAGTGCCCCGAACGTCATCTGGGTGAAGCCGTAGAGGCTGGAGGCCGACCCGGCCGCGTGCGGGTCGACGTTCATCAGCCCCGCGACCGCGTTGGGGCTGAGCAGGCCGACGCCCACCGCGTAGGCGAAGAGCGGCACGATCAGGCTGACCACGCCGAGCATGCCGGTGCGGTCCACGATCAGCAGGGACAGCGCCGCCACGATGCAGAGCAGATTGCCGCTCCGCGCCGCCTTGCGGATCGGCACCCGGGCGGCGAGCCGGCTCGCCAGGACGGCGCCGCCGACCATGCCGAAGACGACGATCAGGCAGTCGAAGCCCACCTCCTGCGACGAGCGCCCGAGCCGGTCCACGAGGAGGAACGGCGCCACCGCCAGGAACGCGTAGAGGCTGGTGCCGCCGCAGGCCCCCGCCACCAGGTAGGCGCGGAACACCGGCACCCGCACCAGCCGCAGGTAGCCGGCCAGCACCGCGACGAGGCCAGGCAGCGCCACCTTGTGGCGGTTGGTCTCGGGCAGGGTGAACACCACGAGCGCGCCCAGCACCGCGACGAGGCCGGCCAGCACCACGAACACCGCGCGCCAGCCGAAGGCCTCGTTAACCACGCCGCCGACCGCCGGGGCCAGCGCGGGCGTGAGCGTCATCGCGGTGGTGAGGATCGCGAGCTTCCGGGCGGCGTCCTCCCGGGTCGAGACGTCGCGGACCATCGCCCGGCCGATCACCAGCGAGCCGCAGGCGCCGAGCGACTGCAGGACGCGGGCGACGAGCAGGACGCCGATATTCGGTGCGGGGATCGCGAGCAGCAGCCCGGCGAGGTAGAGGCCGAGCCCGCCGATCAGGATCGGGCGCCGCCCGTACCGGTCCGAGAGCGGACCGTAGAGGAGCTGACCGCCCGCGAGCCCGATCAGGTAGACGGTGATCGTCAGCTGGGCGCCGGCGGCGTTGGTGCCGAGGTCGACGGCCGCCGCCGCCAGCGCCGGCACGAAGATGTGCAGCGCCACCGTACCGGTCATGGTCACAGCGACGAGGAGCGGCAGGGGGGCCCGGCGCTCCGGCACGGCGGGACTTCGATCAGCCAAGGGGTCCTACGCGGTTCTCGTTCCGGCAGGATGCCGGGGCGCGGCCGCCTTAGAGCAAGGGCCACGCCCGGAGCCATGCCGGCGGAACGCGCCAGACACGCGGGTGGCGGGACCGTCCCCCCACCCGGCGGGGCCGCCTACTCCTTCGGCAGCGGCTGCGGGGTCGGCAGCGGCGCGTTCAGATCCTTGGTCGGGCCGCCGACCTCCAGGTCCTTCGCCCGCTCGACCGCCTCGGGATTGGCCTTCGCGGCCGGCTCCTTGGCGGCCGGCGCCGTCGGCGCGGTCGGCTCGGCGGGGATCAGGCTCGAGGGCTGGCCCTGCTGGTCGCTGTCGTGGGCGCTGGCCGGGGGAGCCGGCGCGTTGCGGTCGCTCGACTCGCCGGTCGTCCGCGGGCTGCCGGGCGACTTCGCCTCGACCGGCTTGGCGGTGTCGGTATCGGCGGGCTTGGCCGGGCTGTCCTTACCCTCGGACGCCTTGTTGGCGGCGGGCTTGTCGGCGGACGGCTTGTCGGCGGCGGGCTTGTCCTCGGGCTTGGCCGCGGCGGGCGCGGTCGCCGGCGCGGCGTCGGTCTTCTCGACGGCCGGCAGCGGCTTCGGCGATTCGGCGAGCGTCCGCAGGTAGGCGATGACGTTGGCCCGCTCCTGCGGCGCCGCGATGCCCGCGTAGGCCATCTTGGTGCCCTTCACGTAGGCCTTCGGGTTCGTCAGGAACTCGTCGAGGTCGGCGTAGGTCCAGGTGCCGCCCTTCTCCTTCATGGCCGCCGAGTAGTCGAAGCCCGCATGCGCGCCCTTCGGCCGCTCGACGATGCCGTACAGGTCGGGGCCGACCTTGTTCGGGCCGCCCTTCTCGAAGCTGTGGCAGGCGTGACAGGCCTTGGTGCCGGCCTCGCCCTTCTCGGCATTGGCGCTCGCGAGGCGGACGGCGATCGGCTCGACCTTGGCCTCGGGCGCCGCGGAGGCGGCCTCGGGCTGCGGCTCGGGCAGGTCGTAGCCGGCATTGCCCGCCGGCTTCGGGTGGTAGATCAATTCGGCGACGAAACCCGATCCGGCCGCGAACAGAAGGGCGCCGAGGACCGCACCCAGGACCTTGTTCACCTCGAACGAGTTCATGCTCTTCTCGCAACTCGGCCGTGCCGAACGCGCGCCTGACACGGGCGAGCGGGCTCGGACACCGGACATTGGAAGATTTCGAGGTTGCCTTAGCGGTTCCGGGCCGCTCCTGACAATGCCGCAGGGGCGTTCCGCGTCGCTCCGGCGCAGGATTGTTCCACCGAATTGTCCAGCTTGTCACCGGGTGGCACCTTTTCTCCACCGCGGCCCGGCCCGTTTCCGCAGGCCCGTTCCCGGGGGACGACAACCGGGGGCCGGCCTGTTAAGCAGCCGGCCGCCTCCCCTCGCGGCCGCTCGATCCGCGCATCCGGATCCGAATCTCGATGTCCGATCCCCTGGTCCTGATCCCGGCGCGCCTCGCCGCGACCCGCCTGCCGAACAAGCCGCTGGCCGACATCGCCGGCGAGGCCATGATCGTCCATGTCTGGCGCCGGGCCGTCGAGGCCGGGATCGGCCCGGTGGTGGTCGCCACCGACACGGCGGAGATCGCCCGCACGGTCGAGGCCGCGGGCGGCCTCGCGGTAATGACCCGGGCCGACCACCCGTCGGGCTCCGATCGCCTCGCCGAGGCCCTGGAGATCGTCGATCCGGAGGGCCGCCACGACGTGGTCGTCAACGTGCAGGGCGACCTGCCGACCATCGACCCGGCGATCATCGGCGCCTCCGTCGCGCCGCTCGCCGACCGCACCGTCGACATCGTCACCCTCTGCGCGCCGATCACCGATCCGCACGAGGCCGACAACCCCAACGTGGTCAAGCTCGTCGGCCACGCGGTCGGTCCCGGGCGCCTGCGCGCCCTCTACTTCACCCGCGCCCGCGCGCCCTGGGGCGACGGGCCCCTCTGGCACCATATCGGCCTGTACGCCTACCGGCGCACGGCGCTCAGCCGGTTCGTGGCCCTGCCGCCCGGCGAGCTGGAGGTGCGGGAGAAGTTGGAGCAGCTGCGGGCCCTCGAGGCCGGCATGCGCATCGATGCCGCCATCGTCGACGACCTGCCGCTCGGCGTCGACACCCCCGCCGACCTGGAACGGGCCCGCGCCCTGCTGCAGGGCCGGCGCCTGAACTGACCGACGAACGAATCCGCGCCGCCATGACCGACCGCACCATTGCCTACCAGGGTGAGCCCGGGGCCAACTCGCACATCATCTGCGCGGAGGCCTATCCGGACTGGACGCCGCTGCCCTGCCCGACCTTCGAGGACGCCTTCGCGGCGGTGACGGAGGGGCGCGCGCAGCGGGCGATGATCCCGATCGAGAACTCGATCGCGGGCCGCGTCGCCGACATCCACCACCTGATCCCGATCTCGCCGCTGCACATCGTGGCCGAGCACTTCCTGCCGATCCACTTCCAGCTGATGGTCCTGCCGGGCACGAAGCTCGAGGCGCTGAAGAGCGTCCACAGCCACGTCCACGCGCTGGGCCAGTGCCGCCGCATCATCCGCCGGCTGGGCCTGAAGGCCGTGGTCGCCGGCGACACCGCCGGGGCGGCCCGCGAGATCGCCGAGATCGGCGACCCGAGCCGGGCGGCCCTGGCGCCCGCTCTCGCCGCCGAGGTCTACGGCCTGGACATCCTCGAGCGCGACGTCGAGGACGAGGCGCACAACACCACCCGGTTCGTGGTGTTCTCCCCCGAGCCCGAGCCGGTCGCCCAGGGCGCCGAGCCCTGCGTGACGAGCTTCGTGTTCCGCGTCCGCAACATCCCGGCCGCCCTCTACAAGGCGCTCGGCGGCTTCGCGACCAACGGCGTCAACATGTCGAAGCTCGAGAGCTACATGGTCGACGGCGAGTTCACCGCCACGCAGTTCTACGCCGAGGTCGACGGCCATCCGGAGGATACGGGCCTCCGCCGCGCGCTGGACGAGCTCGGCTTCTTCTCGCGCGAGCTGCGGGTGATCGGGACCTACCCGGCCCACCCGTTCCGCGAGGCGGCGCGGCCGCCCGCGGAGTGATCCTCACTCCCGCCGCAGGATGCGGTCGGCGGCCAGATCCGACCAGAAGCCCGGCCGGAAATCCCGCTTGAGCGCCTCGGGATCGTAGACGGTCTCGACCCAGGTCAGGAAGTCGAGGCCCTGCGCCTCGCCCTCGACGCGGTAGCGGGCGAAGAACGCGTCGAGGATCCCGGTCTTGGCGAAGCGGAGATGGCCGTAGCGGGCGGAGAGCTGCCGGGCGGCCTCGGCCACCGGGCGGCCCTCGTGCAGGATCAGGTACAGGGCCGAGGCGAGGCCGGCCCGGTCGGCGCCGGACTTGCAGTGCATCACGGCCGGGTACTCGATGCCGGCGAAGAACGCCTTGGCGCCGAGGATGGTGGCGCGGTCCGGCGCCTCCCGCGAGCGGAGCACGAACTCGACGAGCTTGAGGCCGTGGCGCTCGCAGGCCTCGCGCTGCAGCGGCCAGGACCCGTGCTCGCGCCCGCCGCGAAGGGAGATGATCGTCCGCACGCCCTCGGCCCGGAAGCGGGCGAGCTGGTGGGGACCAGGCTGGGCCGAGCGCCAGACGGCGCCGGTGCCGACCCGGTGCCGGTTGAGGTAGGCGAGGCGGAACACGCCGTGGTCCATCAGCAGCATGCTGGCCCAGGCCATCAGCCGGTCGCCGGGGCCGGCGATCGGCCGCTCGAAGCGGGCGATCCGGGCCATGCGGCGCGCGTAGCGCGTCTCGGGCTTGAGGAAGCGGTTGAACAAGGCCGGGCTGCCGAGGGAACGAGCCCGGGCTCTACCAGCCACCTGCCGGCCCGGCAATTCGCGGCCCCGCGGCGGCCCGGCACCAGACCGGCACGCGGTCGACCACACACCGACGCGATCCGGCGCCGTTCTTGCCTTCACTCCGCCCGGATCGGCATCGAACCTGCGCGGACCGCGCGAGTTATCCGCCGGTCGGACGATGGGAGGCCCGAGGCCCATGAGCACGCGCACCACGAGCATCCGCCGGGCCCGCGAGGCCGACCTCGGCGGCTTGTCCAAGGTGTTCGACGCGTCGTGGCGCGAGGCCTATCGCGGCATCATCCCGGGCGTCGCCCTGGAGCGGCTGATCTCGACCCGGGATCGGGCTTGGTGGCGGGGCGCCCTGCGCCGCGGCCGGCCGATCGCGGTGGTCGAGACGGGCGAGCTCGTCGTCGGCTACGCGGCCTACGGGCGGACGCGCAGCCGGTCGCTCGGCACCGAGGCGGAGATCGACGAACTCTACCTGCTGCCGGAGTACCAGGGCGTCGGCCTGGGCCGGCGCCTGTTCCGGGCGGTGCGCAACGACCTCGCGGATCACGGCCTCGCGCGGCTCGGCGTTTGGAGCCTGGAGGACAACGCCCGCGCCAGCGCCTTCTACGAAGGGCTCGGCGGCGTCGCCGGCCCGCGGGTGCTGGACCGCGTGGCGGGCCTCCCGCTCCCGAAGGTCGGGTTTCTCTTCGGCTAACGTTTTCCAGCGCTCGTTGCCGGGCCGTACCATCGACTGATTTGCTTTGCCAGGCGGCGCCTCTAAGAGATCCGGGAAGCGGACGAGACCGCATTCCGGAAGCGACAGGCCATGAAGATCGACGCCATCCCGCTCGGCAAGAAGCCGCCGCACGACGTCAACGTGATCGTCGAGGTGCCGCTCGGCGGCGAGCCGATCAAGTACGAGATGGACAAGGAATCCGGCGCGCTGGTCGTCGACCGGTTCCTGTACACGCCGATGTTCTACCCGGGCAATTACGGCTTCATCCCCCACACCCTGTCGGGCGACGGCGACCCCTGCGACGTGCTGGTGGCCAACACCCGCGCGGTGCTGCCGGGCGCGATCATCAGCGCGCGTCCCGTGGGCGTGATGGTGATGCAGGACGAGGGCGGCGAGGACGAGAAGATCATCGCGGTGCCCTCGCGCCACCTGACCAAGCGCTACGACCGGGTCGAGAACTACACCGACCTGCCCGACATCACGATCCAGCAGATCCAGCACTTCTTCGAGCACTACAAGGATCTGGAGCCCGGCAAGTGGGTCAAGTTCGTCCGCTGGGGCGACAAGGAGGAGGCCCACCGGCTGATCGAGGAAGCGATCGAGCGCGGCAAGGCCAAGAAGTAAGGGTGTTCCGGCCGCTCCTCCGGGGAGCGGCCCGTACCCGTCAGCCGTCGATGCGGCGCAGCCCGGCCCGGTAGCGCCGGGCATTCTCCACGTAGCGCAGGGCGGCCTGCCGCAGACCCTCGATCGCGGCCTCGTCGAGGGTGCGCACGGCCTTGGCCGGCGCCCCGACGATCAGGCTGTGATCCGGGAACTCCTTGCCCTCGGTGACCAGCGCGTTGGCACCGACGAGGCAGCCGCGGCCGATCCGGGCCCCGTTCAGAACCGTCGCACCCATGCCGACGAGGCTGCCGTCCCCGATGGTGCAGCCGTGCACGATCGCGCCGTGCCCGATCGTGACGTCGGTCCCGATCACGAGGGGGAAGCCGGGATCGACGTGCATGATCACGCCTTCCTGGACGTTGGTGCGGTCGCCGATGCGGATCGGCTCGTTGTCGCCGCGCAGGGCCGCGCCGAACCAGATGCCGACATCGAGGCCGAGATGCACCCGGCCGATCACCTGCGCGTCGGGCGCGATCCAGACCCGGGCCGGGTCGGCGAGGTCGGGGACGTGCTCGTCGAGGGCGTAGAGCGGCATGGCGGCCTTTCACGGAAGAGCGGTGGTATCGGCCGCGCGGCGCGGCCGGGATCGCGACAGATGACGCGCGGCACGTGTCGCGGGAATGGTACGGCGCGTCCAGGCTGCCAATGCTAGGCTGGCTCCGCAAGCGGTCGCGACCCGGATCGGAGACAGAGATGGCACGCCTCCCGGCCCTGATCGGTCTGACGCTTCTCCTGCTGACGCAGGGGGCCGGGGCCGCGGACCTGCGGGGGCCGGCGGCGCTGGGCCGGTTCCGGGCGACGTGCGAGGATCTCGGGACCTTCTGCTTCGCCGACGCCTGCGGCGGCGATCAGATCGCGGCGGCCGAGGGCTGCCGGGCGCGCTGTCCGAGCGCGTCGATCGTCGAGGTCGTCCCGGCCGCCTGCCCGCTGCCGGACGGTCGGTCCGTGCCGATACTCCGGCGCCGCGGCTGAGAATCGGCCGCGGTCGATGGCCGGGAGAAATATCGGACGTCCGCGGCAACGAAACGCGGAACGCGGCATTGACCGTTTCGAACACGCTAACAACGGAGACGCGGACAGATGCTCGCGAACGCGCGCGATGCCCGCCGGCGCACGAAGCTGACCAGCGATCTCCGTCCGCCCGAAGCGGGAGCGAACGCCGATCCCGTCCTGTACGGCGTGGCCGCGGGTCTGGCGGCCCTGTTCCCGCCCGTGATGCTGCGCTCGGAGGCCTCGCCCGAGACGCACCGCGCCTCCGAGACCTCGCGGGCGCCGGACGCGACCGGCACCCGCTGAGGCTAGGACCGGTCGGCGCAGGCTTCCCTCAGGCCGCGAGCCGGACGAGGAGGAGGAGGGTCGCCAGGAGCGGCGCCGCCGCGGCGAGCCAGAGGGCGCCCGGATGGAAGCCCTCGGGTCCCGAGAAGCGCGCGGTCCGCGTCACCGCGGGACGCAGGGGATCCCCGCGTCCGATCCCGATCCCGACTGGCATCCGCGCACTCCTCGATACCAGAGGAGTGAGCGCCGACGTCCCTCAAGAGCGTCTGAATCGGCTGCCGTCGTCGTTCGGCGTGGTGAACCGGCCCTTAAAGGGCCCGGTCGAACTTCAGCTCGCCGTTCGGGCTCTTCAGAACGAGCTGCGAGCCGACCATGTCCCACGCCGCCGAGGTGCGCAGGGCGATGAAGAACGCCTGCTCGGCGGCCGCGAGGCCCTTGTCGCAGCTCTTCTTGGTGAGCGCGAGCGGGCCGACGGCGATGTGCTGCTCCTTGAGCGGGAAGGCGGTCGCCGCGAAGGTGTTGCAGCCGCCGTAGCCGCGGGCGCGGTACTGCTTGTCGATGATGAAGCTCGGCCGGTCGCCGCCCGTGAACGGCTTGCCGTTCAGGCTCACGGCGGTCCAGGTCGAGTCCAGCGGGAACATCTTCTCGCTGGCCTTGGTCCCCGGCACGTACTGGGGCTTCTTCTCCTCCTCGCCGCCCGGCCGGCGGTTGCCCCGGCCGAAGCCCGTGGGCGAGCCGCCCATCTGCGCCTGCGCCTGCGTCGCCGCGGTCAGGTCCATGGCCAGCACGGCACAGGCCAAGCTCGCGATCAGCACCCCTCTCATCGTCCAGTCCCCATGTCGCGCGCGCCGCGCGCAGGTCATCCCGGTCCGGAAGCGCCGCGCGGGCCGCGCGGTCCGGCCCCTCGCGTGGGCCGCTCCGAATCCTTGCGCCTTGCCGGATGCGACAGGATTTCAGCACAATTATGGTCGCGCTCGGCCGAAGACCGCCCGGAAACGATCCGGGACCGCGATCGTTGTTGATCAGTGCGAAGCAGGAGGATCACCTTGGCAGGATCGGACGAGGGCGCGCAGAGCGGGACCCGGGCGCTCGCCATGACCCCGGCGCAGTCGCGGGCGGCTCGCGGGCTGCTCGGCTGGTCGGAGGCCGATCTCGCCGGCAAGGTCGGCCTGGACGAGCGATTCGTGCGGGATTTCGAGGGCGGCTACAGCGACGCGCCCAGTGGCCAGGTCGAGGCCCTGCGCAGCGCCCTCAGCGCCGCCGGTGCGGTCTTCCGCGATGCGCCGACGCCCGGCGTCCACCTCGCGGCGGGCCGGGGCGTCGACGAGGGCACCCGCGCCGACGCGCTCACCACCGAGAACGATCGCTGACACCCGCCGGCCGGCCCGAACGCGCCGCTCATGGCGCGTTCATGCGCCGCGCCTGACAACCCGGGACGCCACAACCCGCGCACCGTCCGTGGAGCGTCCCGTGATCGATCCCGTCAGCAGCCCGTCGCGGTGCGACCGGCGCTTCCTCTTGGCCTTCGTCTTGTCGGCCTCCGACCGGATCGGAGGCCGCTGATGCGCGCCGACGCCTTCCTCGCCGCCGCCGACGCGCTGCCCGTGGCGAGCCTCGACGCCCTCCTGGGGAGCCGGGGGCTCGTGGTGGTCGCGCCCCATCCCGACGACGAGAGCCTCGGATGCGGCGGGCTGATCGCCGCCGCCCGGGCGTCGGGACGGCCCGTGCATCTCGTCGTGGTCAGCGACGGCTGCGGGTCGCACACGCATTCCCGTCTCTACCCGCCCGAGAAACTGCGCGCCCTGCGCGAGGCGGAGACCCGGCGGGCCGTGGCGGTCCTCGGCCTCGGGCCCGAGGCCGTCACCTTCCTGCGCCTCCCGGACGCGCACGTCCCGAGCGACGGCCCCGGGGCCGAGGCCGCCGCGTCCGCGGTCGCCCGCGCGGCCGCGGCGATCGGGGCCGGCGCGGTCTTCGTCACGTGGCGCCACGATCCCCACTGCGACCACAAGGCGGCCGCGGCGATCGTCGCCCTCGCGCGGCCGCAGATGCCGGGGGTCCGCGTCTACGAGTACCCCGTCTGGGGCTGGACCCTGCCGCCCGAGACCGAGGTCGGGCCGAGCCCCGCCGGCCTGCGCCTCGACGTCTCCGCCTATCGCGAGACCAAGGCGCGCGCCGTCGCCGCCCACGAATCGCAGACCACCGACCTGATCGCGGACGATCCCCAGGGCTTCCGGCTCGAGCCCGCCATGATCGACCGGCTCTGCGGCCCCTTTGAGCGCTTCGTCGCGGTCCCCGCATGAGCCGCCGGACGCAGACCCTGCCGGAAGACTACTTCCTCGGCATGTACGCCAGCGACCCGGATCCCTGGCGCTTCACCTCGTCGTCCTACGAGCGCGACAAGTACGCGGCGACGCTGGCGGCCCTGCCGCAGGCGCGCTACCGGGCCGCGTTCGAGCCGGCCTGCTCCATCGGCGTCTTCACCCACGCCCTGTCCGAGCGCTGCGAGCGTCTGCTCGCCACGGATCTGGTTCCGGCCGCCCTGGAGGACGCCCGGGCGCGCTGCGCGGATCGCCCCCACGTCGAGATCCGGCAGGGCACGATGCCGGCGGACTGGCCCGAGGAGCGGTTCGACCTGATCGTCCTCTCCGAGTTCCTGTACTTCCTGGCCCCGGAGGATTTCGCCGCGCTCGTGCGCCGGGCCGGCGCGACGATCGCGCCCGGCGGCGACATCGTGCTGGTGCACTGGCTGGGCGAGACCGACTACCCGCTCTCGGGCGACGGCGCCGCCGAGGGCTTCATCCGGCTGTCGGCACCCTTCGCACAGGTCCTGAGTCAGGCGCGGACGGACAAGTACCGCATCGACGTCCTGCGCGCCGGAACCGCGCCGTGAGCGTCGCGGTCATCACCCTCAACAAGGGCCGGCGCGCGCACCTGACCCGTCTGCTCGAAGGCCTCGGCCGCGGCGACCCGCCCGACCGCTGCGTCGTCGTCGAGATCGGCGACGACGCGGCGCCCTGCCCGGCCCTGCCCTTCCCGGTGGATCGCGTGCCGTTCCCGCATGCCGGCCTGCCGCTCGCCGCGGCGCGCAATGCCGGGCGCCGGGCCGCCGGTGCCGACACGCTGATCTTCCTCGACGTGGACTGCATCCCCTCGGCGGGGCTCGTCGCGGGCCTGTCGCGGGCGGTGGCCGAGCGGGACGGCCTGATCTGCTGCGAGATCGGCTACCTGCCGGCCGGCGCGGTCGCGGACGGGTGGCGCGAGACGGATCTGGCGCGTCTCGGCGCGCCGCACCCGGTGCGGGTCTTCCCGCCCGCCGGCACGGTGGCGCCGGCGCCGCAGCCCGGCCTGTTCTGGTCCCTCGCCTTCGCGGTGCGGGCCGCGACCTATGACCGCCTCGGCGGCTTCGACGAGACCTTCTCGGGCTACGGCGCGGAGGACACCGACCTCGCCTTCCGGGCCGAGCGGGCCGGCGTGCCGATCCTGTTCCTCGGCGGCCCCCGGGCCTACCACCAGCATCATCCGGGCTACGACCCGCCGCTGCAGCATTTCCGCGACATCGTCGCCAACGCGGCGCGCTTCCACGACCGGCACGGGATCTGGCCGATGGACGGCTGGCTCGACGGGTTCGCCCGGCTCGGGTTGATCGCGGCGGACCGCTCCACCGGGATCGTGGTTCACCGGGACCCGACGCCGGACGAGATGGAAGCGGTGCGGTTGCCCGACGATCGGCCGTTCTGACGGGACTTCGGGCCACGCGGCGTCGCCGTCCTCGCGAGCGCAGCGAGGCAACCCGGCAGCGACACGCATGTCGCCGTAGCCGCGACCCTGGATTGCTTCGCTGCGCTCGCAAGGACGAGACGTTCCTCGCAGTGCGGAGGGCGGATCCCGGCCAGGGGGCCGGGATCCGCCCGCGTCGGAGCGGTCTTCAGCCCTTCATGGCGTTCGCCTTCTCGATCAGCGCCTCGGCCATGCGGATCGAGGCGATGTCGATGAGGCGGCCGTCCAGGGACACGGCGCCGCGGCCGGCCTTGGCGGCCTCTTCCATGGCCTCGAGGATGCGCCGGGCCTTGGTGACCTCGGCCTCGGAGGGGGTGAACACCTCGTTGGCGAGCTCGATCTGGCTCGGGTGGATCGCCCACTTGCCCTCGAAGCCGAGGGCGGCGCAGCGGCGGGCCGCCGAGCGGTAGCCGTCCGGATCCGAGAAGTCGCCGAACGGTCCGTCGATCGGGCGCAGTCCGTAGGCGCGGCAGGCGACCAGCATGCGGTTCTGGGCGAACAGCCACGGGTCCTGCCAGTGGGTCTGGCGGCTGCCGGACTCGTCCTTGTCGGTCAGCACCGAGAAGTCGGGGTTCACGCCGCCGATGACGGTGGATCGGGCGCGGGTCGAGGCGGCGTAGTCGGCGACGCCGAAGGACATCGCCTCCAGCCGCTTCGACGACTGGGCGATCGCCTCGACGTTGGCCATGCCGAGGGCCGTCTCGATCAGCACCTCGAAGCCGATCTGCTTCTCGCGCTTCTTGGCCTGCTCGATCTGGGTGACCAGCACGTCGATGGCGTAGACGTCGGCCGGCACGCCGACCTTGGGGATCAGCACCATGTCGAGCCGCGGGCAGGCTTCGACGATGTCGACCACGTCGCGGTACATGTAGTGGGTGTCGAGACCGTTGATGCGGATCATCATGGTCTTGTTGCCCCAATCCAGGTCGTTCAGCGCCTGGATGATGTTGGTGCGGGCCTTCTCCTTGTCGTCCGGGGCGACCGCGTCCTCGAGATCGAGGAAGATCACGTCCGCCGCCGAGGAGGCCGACTTCTCCATGAAGGTCGGGTTGGAGCCGGGCACGGCGAGTTCGGAGCGGTGCAGGCGCGGCTTGGCCTGCTGGATCAGGGTGAAGCTCATCTTGGGTTCTCTCTCCTGGTGACGGTTCTGGTGCCGTTGCGGGATGCGGTCCCGTTCATCGGCGGCAAATGGCGCGCGCGTGGATCGCTGACAGGGCGCGGCTGCACGAATGGACCGGGTCCCCGGTACGGGATCGAGGCACGGGTCCCGTCTCCCGCGCGGGAGAGGGAGCCCGCTGGACCCTCCCCTATCCGGTCGCCCCGAAGCCGACCGCGATGCAGTTGATGGACAGGAGCAGGGCCGACTTCACCGCCTCGCGCCGGTCCTCGTCGGTCTCCGCGCGGTAGCGGGCGAGCAGCTCGACCTGCTCGCGGCTGACCTGGTTGATCGTCGGGAGCCGGCCCTTCAGGCGGTCCCGGAACAGGGGGAAGCGCTCGGCCAGCTCCGTGCCGCCGCTCACCCGCAGCACCATCTCGCGGGTGAGCGCGTACTCGGCCTCGATCATCGAGAAGATCCGGTCCCGGACGCCCGCGTCCTGGACGAGGCCCGCGTAGGCGCGGGCGATGTCGAGATCGACCATCATCAGCGTCTTCTCGACCTCGTCGAGGACGAGGCGGAGGATGCGGGACTCGTTGAACAGCCGCTTGAGGGTCGCCTCACCGTCGCGGCCGCGCACGTCGATGAAGCTCGCCAGCCCCGAGCCGACGCCGTACCAGCCGGTGATCACGTGCCGGTTCTGCGACCACGCGAACACCCAGGGGATCGCGCGGAGGTCCGAGAGCGAGCGCGCGCCGAAGCGGCGGGCCGGACGCGAGCCGATGTTGAGAAGGGAGATCTCGTCCAGCGGGCTCGCCGCCTGGAAATAATCGACCAGGCCGTCGGTCTGGAGCAGCTGGACGTAGGCCGCCCGCGAGGCCCCGGCGAGCGCCTCGAGGGCGTCGTCGTGGCCGGGGCCCGCCCGCTCGCCGTCGCCGGCGAGCGCGTGCTCGAACACCGAGGCCGCCAGCAGCTCCATCTGGTAGGCGGCCGTGCCGCGGTTGGCGTACTTGAACGAGACGACCTCGCCCTGCTCGGTGGTCCGGAACCGGCCGCGGATCGAGCCCGGCGGCTGGGCCATGATGCCCTTCTGGGTCGGCACGCCGCCGCGGCTCACCGAGCCGCCGCGCCCGTGGAAGAAGGCGATCCCGACGCCGAGCTCCTCGCCGAGCCGGGTCAGCTTGCTCTGCGCCTTGTAGAGTTCCCAGTTGGCGGCGACGAAGCCGCCGTCCTTGTTGGAGTCGGAGTAGCCGATCATCACCTCCTGCACGCCGCCCTGCCAGCGGGTGGAGCGGCGGACAACCGGCACGTTGAGCAGCGCCCGCATGATCGCCGGGGCGGCGCGCAGGTCGTCGATGGTCTCGAACAGGGGCACGATCGGCAGCGGGCAGATCTCCGTCCCGGCGGCGTCGAGGAACACCCCCGCTTCCTTGGCCAGCAGGTAGGCGCCGAGCACGTCCTCCACCGAGCGGGTCATCGACAGCACGAAGGCACCGAACGCCTCGCGGTCGAGGGCCTCGCGCATCTCGGCGACGAGGGCGAAGGTGGCCAGCGTCTCACGGGCGGCGTCGGGCAGGTCCTCGAAGGACCGCTCGGGATCGCGCGGCCGGGCGAGTTCCGCGTCGAGCCACTGGCGCCACGCGGCCGAGCCGAGGGCCGGCGGCTCGCCGTCGCCGTGGCGCTGGCGCCAGAGGGCGTGGAGCGTGTCGGTGGTCCGGGTCGTGTTCTCGCGCAGGTCGAGGCGGACCGTCGAGAAGCGGAAGATCTCGACCATGCGCCGGACCGGACGCACGAGATCCCGCGCCAGTGCCCCGCACTTGGCCTCGGTCAGGCCGCGCTCCAGGGTGCGCAGGTCCTCGATCAGCCCGTCCGCGCTCGCGTAGTCGGGGCCGGACGGGTGCTCGCCCTCGTTGCGGGCGATCGTCGCCTCGATCTTGCGCAGGACGCAGGAGAGGTACTGGCGATAGGGCTCGCCCGGATTGCGCCGGGTGATGGCGCGGGCCTGGCCGCTCTCGGCGAGATTCCGGTCGAGCTCCGCGCGGAAGCTCTCGGGCAGCGGCAGCGAGCGCTCGGTGAGCGAGAGGGTCCGCCCCAGCTCGCGGACGCCGTCGCGGTAGCGCGTGAGCGAGGCGAGCGCGTTGCGGTGCAGGGTCTGCCGGGTGACGGCCGCCGTGACGTAGGGGTTGCCGTCCCGGTCGCCGCCGATCCAGGAGCCGAACTGGAAGAACGGCGGCACCCTGAACTCCGTGCCCGGATAGGTCTCGGCCAGCGCCTCGTGGAGGGTCTCAAGGGTCTCGGGCAGCATCTCGAACAGGGTCTCGTCGAAGAAGTGCAGCCCCCAGGCCACCTCCCGCTCGACGGTCGCCTTCTCCAGGTGCAGCTCGCCCGTCATCCAGACCAGCTCGATCTGGTCGCGCAGCTCGTTCATGAGCCCGTTGCGCTCACGGTCGGTCCAGCGCGGCATCTCCAGCTCGCGCAGGACGAGGTAGATCCGCCGGAACTTCTCCAGCACCGTGACCCGCTTGCCCTCGGTCGGGTGGGCGGTGAGCGTCGGGCGGATGCGCAGGTCGCTCAGCAGCGCCTGGATTTTTTCAGGGGGCACCCCCTGTTTGCGCGCGTCGGAAAAAACCTTGGCGAAGGAGCCGCCGAGCGCGGCCCGCCCCTCCGTGCGCTCCACGTGCCGGCGTCGGCGCATCGCGGCGTTCTGCTCGGCGATTGAGATCAGCTGGAACCAGATGCCCTGCACCTGCAGCGCGCGCGCCAGCATCTGCGGCGAGAAGCGCGAGATGTCGGCCGTCCCGTGTAGGACCGCCTCGAGGTCGGGGTCGTGCCGGCGGGCGACGTCGAGCAGCGCCTGGAACAGGATGTCCAGCGCCTGCTCCGACGACGTGCCGACGATCACCGGCGGCGCGAAGGCCGTGGCATCGACGAGACCGGGGGTTGCGTGAAGGGTGCGGGTCATGGAGCCACCTCGTGGCGCACGGTCTTTCTCGAGGATGTTCAGCGCGATGCGCCGCCACCTCCGGGAGGGAGGCGCGCATCGGCCGGTGCCCAGCGCGACGCGCGCCCTCTCCCGCTCGGGAGAGAGGACCCGCGCCGCGTTCCGGGACGTAAGGCGGGCCGGCCGCGCTACGCGGCCCGAGCCAGCACGTCGGCCACCGTCTGCCCGAAGGATCCCGGATCCGGCGCCACCGTCAGCCCGTAGGAGCGCATGATCTCGGCCTTCTCGGCGGCGCTGTCGCCGGCCGCCGAGATGATCGCGCCGGCATGGCCCATGCGGCGACCCTTCGGGGCGGTCAGCCCGGCCACGAAGCCGATCACCGGCTTCGACATGTTCTCGCGGATCCAGGCCGAGGCCTCGGCCTCCTGCGGGCCGCCGATCTCGCCGATCATCAGGACCGCGTCGGTGTCCGGGTCGGTCTCGAACAGGGCGAGGTGGTCGAGGAAGGACGAGCCGTTGATCGGGTCGCCGCCGATGCCCACCGAGGTCGAGATCCCGAGCCCGAGTTCCTTGAGTTGCGAGGCGGCCTCGTAGCCCAGCGTCCCGGAGCGGGAGATCACCCCGACATTGCCCGGAAGGTAGATGTGGCCGGGCATGATGCCGAGCATCGCCTTGCCGGGCGAGATGATGCCGGCGCAGTTCGGGCCGACCACCATGGTCCGCTTCTCTTTGGGGTAGCGGTACAGGTAGCGCTTCACCCGCATCATGTCCTGGGCCGGGATGCCGTCGGTGATCGAGCAGACCAGCCGCAGGCCGGCATCGGCCGCCTCCATGATGGCGTCCGCCGCGAAGGGGGGCGCCACGAAGGTGATCGACGTGGTGGCGCCGGTCGCCGCCACCGCCTCCTTGACGGTGTTGAACACCGGCAGGCCGAGATGGGTGCGCCCGCCCTTGCCCGGGGTGACGCCGCCGACGACGTTCGTGCCGTAATCCAGCATCTCCTTGGCGTGGAAGGTGCCCTTGTCGCCCGTGATGCCCTGGACGATGATCGGGGTGGTCTCGTCGATGAGGATGCTCATGGCGCGGTCTCCCCTCTCAGTGCTGCGTCTTGGCGGCGGAGCAGGCGTCGACCGCCTTCTTGGCCGCCTCAGCCAGCGTGTCGGCGGTGATGAGATCGAGGCCGCTCTCGGCCAGGATCTTCTTGCCGGCCTCGACGTTCGTGCCGGCGAGCCGGACCACCAGCGGCACGTCGATCTTCACCTCGCGGGCGGCCTGGACGACGCCCTCGGCGACCCAGTCGCAGCGGTTGATGCCGGCGAAGATGTTGACGAGGATCGCCTTCACGTTGCGGTCCGACAGGACCAGCCGGAAGGCCGTGGCCACCCGCTCAGGGGACGCGCCGCCGCCGACATCGAGGAAGTTCGCCGGCTCGCCGCCTGCGTGCTTGATCATGTCCATGGTGGCCATGGCGAGGCCCGCGCCGTTGACGATGCAGCCGATCTCGCCCTCGAGGCCGATGTAGCTGAGGTTGTGCTCGGCGGCCTGCGCCTCGCGGGGATCGCCCTGGGACGGGTCGTGCATGTCGGCGATGCCCGGCCGGCGGAACATCGCGTTGTCGTCGAAGCTCATCTTGGCGTCGAGCGCCAGCACCCGGTCGTCCTTGGTGACGACGAGCGGGTTGATCTCCAGCATGGTGCCGTCGCAGTCGCGGAACGCCCGGTAGGCGTTCATGATCGTCTTCACCGCGGCCGAGACCTGCTTGATGTTGAGCCCGAGCTGGAAGGCAATCTCCCGCGCCTGGAACTGCTGCAGGCCGACCGCCGGCTCGACCACCACCTGGATGAGCGAGTCGGGCTCCTTGGCGGCGATCTCCTCGATGTCCATGCCGCCGCGCTGGCTGGCGATGACCCGCACGCGCTCGGCCTTCCGGTCCAGCACGTAGCCGAGGTAGAGCTCGCGCTCGAACGGGTCGGCGGTCTCGACGTAGACCCGCTGCACCGGCTTGCCCTCGGGGCCGGTCTGGTGCGTGACGAGGCGCTTGCCGAGGAGATCCTTCGCGGCGTCGCGGACCTCGTTGTAGGTCCGGCACAGCTTGATCCCGCCGGCCTTGCCGCGGGCGCCGGCGTGGATCTGCGCCTTCACGGCCCAGAACGAGCCGCCGAGCTCGGTGGCCGCGTAGACCGCCTGGTCCGGGCTGAAGGCGATCGCGCCTTTCGGGACGGCCACGCCGAAGCTCGCGAGCAGCTCCTTGGCCTGATACTCGTGGACGTCCATTCGGCGCCTCCTCCGCGGTTCGTTGCCGCCGTTGACGCTCTCTACTTTAGTTGAGTCGAAAGATTACGCCCGTCAAATTTTTTAAGCTCCTGATTGACCGCGACTTTTTCGCGGTCGCAACACAGATCGTATTTCATATTGCGATGCAGCATACAGGAAAACAGCGAGGCCGGGAGCACGATGCACCCGGCCTCGACTGTTGAATCGCTACAAAGTACGCCGGAACGCTTCGTTCAGGACGCGCTGTCCGTCATCGCGAGCGCAGCGACGTGACCCAGGGCAGCGCGACCTCTGAGATCGTGGCGCCAACTGGATTGCTTCGCTGCGCTCGCAGAGACGGCGGCGTCGACGGGGCCGACCGAGCACGCTGTGACGCGCGGTGCTGACCCAAGTCGCCGGTTCAGTTCACCTTGTCCTTGACGACCGCGTAGACCTTCTCGGTGAGTGCGCCGGCCTCGCCGAGCAGATCCTCCAGCTCCTTCAGCCGCTCCTCGGCGAACGCGCGGTCCTCGAGACCCTTGGCGTTCACGTAGACGTTCAGCGCCGCGCTGCGCAGGCCGGCATAGGCGAAGAGCACCGCCACGCCGGCATCCGACACGACGTTGAGGTTGCCCTTGTCGGCGGTGATGGCCGCGAGGTCGATCACCGCGCGGCAGGCCCGGCAGCAGGCGAGCGGCACGTCGCAGGCGGTCTTGAGCGCCGCCTGGATCTTCTCGGCGCGGGCCGCCTTCTCGTCGTCGGTGTTCTTGGGCAGGCCGTAGGCGCCCATGACGGCGTCGAAGGCCTGGACGTCCTCGCCGATCATGCCGGTGAGCACGACCCGCAGGCCCTCGGACTTGGCCAGGACCTCCTTCAGCTCGGCCTCGACCTCGACGTACTTCTTCTTGCCGATGGTGAGGTTGCAGACCATCGACACAAGGGCCGCGCCCATGGCGCCGGAGATCGCCGCCGCGCCGCCGCCCCCGGGGGTGGGGGCAGCGCTCGCCAGCTCCGTCAGGAATTTCTCGATGCTGTCGGTCTCGGGGCGATGCGTCTCGGTCACCGGCGCCTCCTCAGGCCATCGTCTTGGCGAGGGCGTAGATCTCCTCGGCGTCGAGCACCTTGTCGGTGCTCTCGAAGAGCTGGCCGACGCAGGCCCGGTGCAGCTTGAGCTTCAGGCCGCCGATGCCCAGCGCCCCGAAGGCCTGCTTGCCGTTGCGCTCCTTGCCCTTGTCCATCACGTCGATGCCGCCGATGCCCGTCGGGGGCTGGGCGTTGTAGTCGGCGACGAACTCGATCGACGATTCCTGCGCCCAGGCGGCTTCCGGCAGCAGCTCGACGCCGATGGCGCCGGCCGTGAACACGAGGTTCGTGCCCTTCACCAGGGCGACGCGGGAGGCCTGGTCGGGGGTCGCGGCGGCCTTCACGTTGACCTTGAAGCGCGTGTTGATCTGGTCCGCGGCGGCCTGGGTCTTGTCGAGGGCGCGGCCCGCGATGGTGACCTCGGCGCCCTCGCCGGCGAGCAGAGCGGCCGAGCGCATGCCGACCGGGCCGGTGCCCGCCAGCACGACGGCCTTCTTGCCCTGGAGCGAGCCCGCGGCCTTGGCCACCAGCGCGACGCCCGCGGCGGCCGTGGTGTTGGAGCCGTTGGAATCGAGCATCACCGAGACCCGGAACGGGCCGAAGAAGCGCTTCTTGACGGCGGTGAACAGCGCCTCGCCCGCCGCCATGCTGCCGCCGCCGACGAAGATCGCCGTCGACTTCTTCTCGGAGCCGCCGCGGGTGTAGATCGTGCCGTCGACCAGGGCGCCGACATTGTCGGGATTCACGCCGCCGTAGCCGGTGATGTGGTCGGCGCCGCCGTCGTAGCCGACGACCGTGTCGAACACGTTCGGCACGGCATCGGTGTCGAACAGGAACAGCAGCTTCTTCGTCATTTTCCTGGGACCTTTCCGTCGCGCCCGTGGGGCGCCGGCGCTGATGTTGGTTGGGTCGATGCGTGGACGCAGCCCCCGCTCCTCCCCCTTGCGGGGAGGAGCCGGAGGTGGGGGTGGTGCAGAATTGAGCGGAGCAGTGCCTCCTGCACCACCCCCACCCCCTGGCCCCTCCCCCCAAGGGGGAGGGGAACGCCCGTTGCTGATTTTGAGCTTAGGCTTCCACCACGTTCTGCGGCTTGCCCGCCACGAAGGCCTCGACGTTGTCGACGAGCTGATCGGCCAGGATCTGCATCGCCTCCTTGCTCGCCCAGGCGACGTGCGGCGTGACGATCAGGTTCGGCAGGTCGGCGTCGCACAGGATGTTGCCGTCCTTGGGCGGCTCCTGCGCCACCACGTCGAACCCGGCGCCCGCGATGGTGCCGTCCCTGAGCGCCTCGAGCAGCGCCGCCTCGTCCACGAGGCCGCCGCGGGCCGTGTTGATGAGGATTGCGCTCTTCTTCATCTTCTTGAGCTCGGCGGCGCCGATCATCCCCTTGGTGTCGGGGGTCAGCGGCACGTGCAGCGTGATCACGTCGGACTGCGTCAGGATCGTCTCGAAATCGACCAGCCCGTCCTGCGGGAACACGTCGTAGGCGATGACCTTCATGCCCAGCGCCTCGGCGCGCTTGGCGATCGACTTGCCCAGCGCCCCGTAGCCGACGATGCCGAGCGTCGAGCCGGCGATGTCGTAGATCGGATAGTCGAAGTAGCAGAACTGCTTGGACTTCGCCCAGTCGCCGCGCCGCACCGAGTTGGCGTAGGGCACGATCGCCCGGCGCAGGGCGAACATCAGCCCGACCACGTGCTCCGGCACGGTGTTGAACGCGTAGTTGCGGATGTTGACGACCGTGACCCCCTGGGCCTTGGCCTGGGCCTTGTCGACCACGTCGGTGCCAGTGGCGGCGACCGCGATCAGCTTCAGGTCGGGGAGCTGCTTCAGCGTCTCGGCCCGCATCGGGACCTTGTTGATCAGCGCGATCTCCGCGCCCTGGAGGCGGGAGACGATCTCCTCCGGCGTCCAGGTCGACTCGTGCTCGACGTATTCGTGGGGGAAATTGAACGGTCGGACCCTGGCATCGAGGGATTCACGATCCAGGAACACGATCTTCTTGGTCATAGGACCCCTCTCGTACGACGGGCGGTTTCCTCGATAGTCTTGTTCTTACTTGCGCGTCGGGGCGGGCCCGGCAACCCGGTCCCGCCCCGATCGCGGGCGCAGATCACGCCTTATGCAGCGGATTCTCGCGCAGGTAGCTGGAGGCGGCGGCGACTCCCGAGCCCGGCGTGACCTTGATGCCGCAATCGAGCATGGCCATCTCGGCGCCCGCGATGGCGCCCAGCAGCGACAGCTCGTTCAGGTCGCCCAGGTGGCCGATGCGGAACACCTTGCCGGCGACTTTCGACAGGCCGGCGCCCAGCGAGAGGTTGTAGCGCTCGTAGGCGTGGGTGATCACCTTGGCGGCGTCGGCGCCCTCCGGCACCACGATCGCCGTGACCGTGTCGGAGTTCCACTTGGGCTCCTTGGCGCAGGGCTTGAGGCCCCAGGCCGCGACCGCCTGGCGGGTCGCCTCGGCGAGGACGTGGTGGCGGTGGTAGACGTTCTCCAGCCCCTCTTCCTTCACGACCGCCAGGGCCTCGCGCAGGCCGTAGAGCAGCGGCAGGACGGGGGTGTAGGGGAAGTAGCCGGTGGCGTTGGCGGCCAGCTGATCCTTCCAGGCGAAGTAGGCGTGGCCGAGCCGGTCGTTGCGGCCGGTGCCGCTCTCGGCGATCTTGAGCGCCTTCGGGCTGATGCAGATCAGGCCGAGGCCGGCCGGCAGCATGAAGCCCTTCTGCGAGCCCGCGATGGCGCAGTCGACCTTCCACGCGTCCATCTCGAACGGCAGAGAGCCGATCGACGAGATGCCGTCCACGAACAGCAGGGCCGGGTGCCCGGCGGCGTCGATCGCCTTCCGCACCGCGCCGATGTCGCTGGTGACGCCGGTGGCGGTCTCGTTGTGGACGACCATGACGGCCTTGATCTTATGGTCCTTGTCGGCGCGCAGGGCCTCCTCGATCTTCTGCGGATCGGCGCCGGTGCCCCACTCCTCCTCCTGGACGACCACGTCGAGGCCGAGGCGCTGGGCCATGTCGACCCAGAGGTGGCTGAACTGGCCGTAGCGCGAGGTCAGCACCGTGTCGCCGCGGCAGAGGGTGTTGGACAGGGCCGATTCCCAGATGCCGGTGCCCGAGGACGGGAACAGGATGACCGTCCCGGCGGTCGAGCCGAACACCATCTTGGAGTCCTGCAGGAGCGGCTTCACCAGCTCGGGGAAGCTCGGCGAGCGGTGATCCTCCGACGGCACGTGCATGGCGCGCAGGACGCGCTCCGGGATGTTGGTGGGGCCCGGGATGAAGAGGTGGTTGCGACCGGGGCGCCGGGTTGCGGCCATGATGTTTCCTCCGAAAAGTCCATTGCGCGCGGGCGTGAACCCGCGCCGGGTTGTCCAAGCGTCCTCAGGGAGTCGGTCCGGCGCCGTCGAGAGCGGCTCGCGCCGCACCCCCTCGAACGCCATCCTCTGCCGTGATCGGGGGGTCTCCGCGGAGCGGCAGGCGGCCTCACGCCGCTCGCGTCGCGGCGCGCCCCCGCGCGCCGGTCGCCTCCGAATTGCCGTCCCGTCCAACGGCTCCAGGGCCGTCCTCGCCGCCTTCCTGTCAAGGTCCGGCCGTGCTCGTGCCGAGCGGCCGGTTCTTGGTATTATGAGGCGGTGAGGCTCGAAAGGAAAACCGGAAAAACTTCCGGAACTTGCCAAAAAAATTTTTTGTGCGCCGCAACGAAGTCGTGCTCCGGTTGAGAGGCTTCGCGGCACCGCACACCGAAGTCTTTCCGCCCCGTCGGAACCCGCGTCATCAAACTGAGATCGGATCGCGCTCTGGATCCCGGCACCGTTCAGCCGCCGGGAGAGGATGCCGTGGCCGAGGTTGAGGAGATGCCGGTCCGCGTGCGGACGCTGTTCCTGTCCGACCTGCATCTCGGCACGCGCGGCTGCCAGGCCGGCCTGCTGCTGTCGTTCCTGAAGGACTACGACGCCGACACGATCTACCTCGTCGGCGACATCGTGGACGGCTGGCAGCTGCGCTCGGGCTGGTACTGGCCGCAGGAGCACAACGACGTGGTGCAGAAGCTCCTGCGCAAGGTCCGCAAGGGCGCGCGGATCGTCTACCTGCCCGGCAACCACGACGAGTTCCTGCGCGACTACGTGGGCACGAGCTTCGGCGGCATCGAGCTCGCCGAGACCGCGATCCACGAGGCGGCGGACGGCAAGCGCTACCTCGTCATCCACGGCGACCAGTTCGACATGGTGGTGCGCCACTCGCCGTGGCTCGCCCATCTGGGCGACGGCGCCTACACGCTGGCGCTCTCCCTCAACACGCTGATCAACAAGGTCCGGCGGCGGCTCGGCCTGTCCTACTGGTCGCTGTCGGCCTGGGCGAAGCTGCGCGTGAAGAACGCCGTGAGTTTCATCGGCCGCTTCGAGACGATCCTGGCCGAGGAGGCCCGCCGCCAGGGCGCCGACGGGGTGATCTGCGGCCACATCCACCACGCCGCGGACCGGCCGATCGGCGACCTGCGCTACCTCAACACCGGCGACTGGGTGGAATCCTGCACCGGGCTCGTGGAGCACTACGACGGCCGGATCGAGGTGCTGCACTACCCGAGCCTCCTGCGGGCGCGGGAGGCCGAGGTCGTGCCGCAGCCCCTGCCGGGCCGGCGCGCGGTGGCGTGAGGGCGCCGCCGTGAAGCTCCTGATCGCCAGCGACGCGTGGCACCCCCAGGTGAACGGCGTCGTGCGCTCCCTCGAGCAGATGGTCCGGCGCGCGCCGGAGCACGGCTTCGCCACGACGCTGCTGTCCGTGGCGGATTTCCGCTCGCTGCCGCTGCCGGGCTACCCGGAGATCCGCCTCGCCTATGCCGGGCGCGAGCGGGTGGCGGCGCGCTGGCGGGCCGAGCGGCCGAGCCACGTGCACATCGCCACGGAGGGGCCGGTCGGCCTCGCGGCGCGCCGGCACTGCCTCGCGCACGACCTGCCCTTCACGACGAGCTACCACACGCGCTTCCCGGAATACCTCGCCGCCCGCGCCCCGGTGCCGGAGGCGTGGTCCTACGCGTACCTGCGCCGGTTCCACGGCGCCGCCCGCGGGACGATGGTCAGCACCGCCTCGCTCCAGGGCGAACTCGCGGCGCGGGGTTTCGGCCGGCTGATGCGCTGGACCCGGGGCGTGGACACGGAGCGGTTCCGGCCGGCCGAGCCCGGGACGCCCGTGCCGGCGGAACTCGCCGGCCTGCCGGGGCCGCTGTTCCTCTACGTCGGTCGGCTCGCCGTGGAGAAGAACGTCGCGGCCTTCCTCGCCCTCGACCTGCCCGGCACGAAGGTGGTGGTCGGCGACGGTCCGGACCGCGCGCGGCTGCAGGCGCTCGCGCCGGCGGCGCACTTCCTCGGCACCCGCACCGGCGCGGACCTCTCGGCGGTCTACGCGGCCTGCGACGTTTTCGTCTTCCCGAGCCTCACCGACACGTTCGGTATCGTGCTCCTGGAGGCCCTGGCCAGCGGGCTCCCGGTGGCGGCCTTCCCGGTGCCGGGTCCGAACGACGTCGTCGGCGGCACGCGGGTCGGCGTGCTCGACCCGGATCTGCGGGTCGCCGCGCTGGCGGCCCTGCGCCTGTCGCGCGCCGAGTGCCGGGCCGAGGCCCTGCGCCGCGGCTGGGACGTGAGCGCCCGGCAGTTCTTCGGCAACATCGTCGAGGCGCATGGCGGCGCCCGGAGCACCCGCGACGCCGCCTGACGCGTGACGGCGTCCGCGCGGAATGGCAGGAGGGCGCGATGCCACCCGCCAAGCCACCCGCCAAGCCACCCGCCAAGCCGCCAGCCGGATCGCCCGCCGGACCGGCCGGGTCCGCCAGAGCCCGGCCCCCGGTCGCCGGGCCGTTCGATCCCGCCCGGGCCGCCGCCTATCCGGCGGCGATCGGCTGCGACGAGGTCGGGCGCGGCGCGCTCTGCGGGCCCGTGGTGGTGGCCGCGGTCTGGTTCGATCCGGCGGCGATCCCGGCCGACCTGCTCGCGGCCCTCGACGACAGCAAGCGCGTCCCCGAGCCCGTGCGCGACCGGTTGGCCCCCCTGATCCGCGCCCACGCGCGGGTCGCGGTGGCGGCGGGGTCGCGCGCCCTGATCGACCGGATCAACATCCGCGGCGCGACCCTCGACGCCATGGCGCGGGCGGTGGCGCGGCTCGGCCTCGCCGCGCCCGTGCTGGTCGACGGGCGCGACGCCCTGCCGGGCTTGCCCGGCCGCGCCGTCGTCGGCGGCGACCACTTGGTGCCCCAGATCGCCGCCGCGTCGATCGTCGCCAAGGTGCTCCGGGACCAGCTGATGCGGCGGCTCGCCCGGCGCCATCCCGGCTACGGCTGGGAGCGCAATGTCGGCTACGGGACGGCCGTCCACCGCGCCGGCCTGTCGCAGCTCGGGCGCAGCCCCCACCACCGGCTCAGCTTCACCCGCGGCTTCGACTGAGCCGGGCGACGGGTCACGCGGCCCGGACGCCGGTTAGGAAGCGCTCGACCTCCGCGGCGAGTTCCTCCGACTGACGCGTGAGCGCGGTGGCGGCCGTCAGCACGTGGTCGGCCGCGCGGCCGGTCCGGTCGGCCGCCTGCGCCACGCCGGCGATGTTGCCGGTGACCTCCTGCGTGCCGGTATTGGCCTGGGCGACGTTGCGGACGATCTCCTGCGTCGCCGCTCCCTGCTGCTCCACCGCGGCCGCGATGGCGGCGGCCACGGCGTCGATCTCCCCGATCCGGCCGGTGATCGTCCCGATCGCCCGCACCGCCTGACCGGTCACGGCCCGGATCTCGCCGATCTGCCGGCCGACCTCGTCGGTGGCCCGACCGGTCTGGGCGGCCAGTTCCTTGACCTCGGTCGCGACGACCGCGAAGCCGCGCCCGGCCTCGCCGGCCCGCGCCGCCTCGATCGTGGCGTTGAGCGCCAGCAGGTTCGTCTGCGCGGCGATGCGGGCGATCAGCTCGACGACGGCGTCGACCCGGGCGACGGACGCGTTCAGCGCCGCCACCAGGGCGGCCGTCTGGTCGGCCTCGCCGACCGCGCTCCGGGCCAGCTCGGACGAGCCCTGGACCTGCCGCCCGATCTCCTGGACGGAGGTGCCGAGTTCCTCCACCGCGGCGGCCACCGTCCTGACGCCGGCGGACGCCTCCTCGGCGGCCGCGGCCACGGTATCGGACTGGCTGGCCGTCTCCTGGGCTGTGGTGGTCATCTCCCAGGCCGTGGTCTGCAGTTCGGCCGCGGCGGCGGAGACCTGCCCGACGATGCCGGCCACCGCCGCCTCGAAGGTCCGCGCCATCGTGTGCGTCATGGTCCGGCGCTGCGCCTCCGCGGCGCGCGCCGCCTCGTCCGCCTCTGCCTCCAGGGCGCGGGTGCGGACGAGGTTGTCCCGGAAGACCTCCACGGCCGCCGCCATCGCGCCGATCTCGTCCCGCCGCCCGCGGGCCGGGATCTCCACGGCGACGTCGCCGGAGGCGAGCGCCCGCATCGCCTGGATCATGGCCCGGAGCGGCCCGAGCACGCGGCGGACGACGACGACGGCGCCGGCACCGGCGAGCAGCACCGATGCGGCCAGGAACAGGCCGGTGTGCAGCAGCGTCGCCCCCGCCTCAGCGAAGAGTGCCTGCGCGCGGGCGACCATCGCGTTCAGCGCCGCCTCGGCGAGGTCGGCGATGGTGTTGACCTCCCGCGTGTTGCGGTCGCGCAGGTCTTGGATCGCGACGCCCGGCGGCTGGCCCCGGCTCACGGCCGCCCGCAAGGCCTGCCGCCGCGCCGCGACCTCGCCCTCGAAGTTGCTGCTGCCCGCCCTCACGAAGGCGTCCTGGACCGCCCGCGGCAGCGTGTCGTCCATGTGATCGACGAGATTCGCCCAGCTCGCCGCGACGCGGCCGCGCTCCTCGGCCTCCGCGAGGCGCTCCTCCTCGGACCAGCCCGTGCCCCGCGTCACGGCCGTCTCGGCCCGCGCCACGTTGCCGCCGATCGCGACCCGCGTGATCCAGGCGGCGCGCTTGATGTCCAGGGCGCGGGCCAGCGCCGCGTCCCGGCGCGGGATCGTGACGTCGACGGCCCCGCTGGTCGCCGTGAGCGCGTCGAGCAGATCCCGGAAGGCGGTCGCGGCGACCCCCTCGGTCGCGGCGTCGCGCTCCGCGACCGGGACCGCGAGGGCCGCGTCGATCCGCGACGTCAGGCCGGTGACAGCCTCGTGCGCCCGTCGGAGCGGATCGACCGTCTTCGCCACCGCGGCGGTGTCGACCGCGCGCACCAGCCTCAGGAGCGCTTCCAGACGATCGATCCGGGTCGCGCGCTGTCGAGCGATCAGGGCCGCGTCGGCGGGCGGGATCCTGTCCGCGGCGATCAGCGCCTGCAGGGTCCGCCCCCGCTCGAGGCGCACGGCGAGCAGGATCTCGAGGAGGATCCGGCTGCCTTCCGTGAGCGCGACGACGCGGCGGCTCTCCCGCTCCTGCGCCCCGGCCTCCAGCGCCGTCCGGGCGCCCGCGGCCAGCAGCATGGCGCTGAGTGAGAACAGGATCGCGCACAGGATCGTGCCGATGGACGGACGCGGAAGACGCAGCATGAGGAACGGGATCTCTCTTCGCGGTGCGTCGAGGCGTGCGGCCCGCCGCCGGGCTGCCCGGTTCGAGCAGGGCGGCCGGTCGGCCTCGGTCGACGGAAAGGCTGAGCGACGCGACAGGCACCCCGACGCGGCGCCGGCCCGGTTCGCTCGAAGGGCGCGGCGAGGGCGCGGCGAGTCCGGGGGCCCACCGGCGCTCCCGGTCCGGCCATCGGACCGGGAGTTCGCCAGGTCGGCATCGGAGGTCGAAACCCCGACACGCTACCGTCTCAAGGAAGGCCGGCAGTCGCGACCGGCAGAACCGAGCCGGGCCGCGGCGCGCGGCTCGCCCGCGACCGGATCACGGCGCACAGCGTCCATTGGCGGGATCTGCGGACACGGACGCCGGACAAAATCGCGCTCTTACGCACAGGACGACCCTCAATATAGAACTGAAATGCGATAACTCAATCAAACTTGGTCAAAATCTCGCAGTAAACCTCGCGATCTCAGGCATTTGAACCACAATGACACAGATGTCAATCTTACGCTCTGCGACTTTCCCCACACGTTAGAAATCTAAAAATCAACTTTGGAAGCAACATTTGAGTCGTTTTTTATCTTTGGAAATGTATTTTTACGCCGCTTCCGGCCAAAATGACTGGAATTTTCGCTGAACCGTACTGTGGGACAGGTCCGCCGCCTCGCGCGCGCCGCCGCGTCGGTCGCGTGTCAGAACAGCGCCAGCTGCGCGCCGGGCTTCCGGAAGGCGTCGCGATTCAGCGCGATGCGCCCGAAGGCGAAACCGAGACGCGTGCCGGCGAGCCGGACCCGCTGGCCGATCATCGCCGCGTAGGCGCCTTCCCCGCGGAAGCGGTGGCCGAAGCGCGGGTCGTTCTCGCGCCCGCCCCGGGCTTCCCGCAGGAGTGCGAAGGCCCGCGCCCTGCGTTCGGGATAGTGCTCCGTGAACCAGTCCGCCACGAGGTCCGCGACTTCGCCCGGGAGGCGCAGCAGCGCGTGGCCGATCCGGCTCGCCCCGTGCGCGCGCGCCTCGGCCAGGATCGATTCGATCTCGTGGTCCGTCAGGCCGGGGATGATCGGCGAGACGTTGACCATGACGGGCACGCCCGCCGCGCTCAGGCCCCGCATCGCCGCGAGCCGCTTGCCCGGCCGCGGCGCCCGCGGGTCGAGGCGGCGGGCGAGGTCCGGATCCAGCGTCGGCAGCGAGATCGCCGCCAGCACGAGGTTCTCCGCCGCCATCTCGGCCAGGAGGTCGAGGTCGCGCAGCACGAGGTCCGACTTGGTGGTGATGCTGACGGGGTGGCGGGCCTCCCGCAGCACCTCCAGAACCGCGCGGGTGAGCCGGTGCTCCCGCTCGACCGGCTGGTAGGGATCCGTGGCGGTGCCGAGGGCGATCGTGTCGGGCCGGTAGCCCGGCGCGGCGATCTCGCGGGCGAGGAGCCGGGCGGCGTCCGGCTTGGTGAAGATCCGCGACTCGAAGTCGAGCCCCGGCGACAGGCCGAGCCAGGCATGGGTCGGGCGCGCGTAGCAGTAGATGCAGCCGTGCTCGCAGCCCCGGTACGGGTTGATCGACCGGTCGAACGGGATGTCGGGCGAGCTGTTGCGCGCGATGATCCGGGCGGACCGCTCCGGCGTGACCTCCGTGCGCAGGGGTGCCGGAGCGTCCGCCGTCCAGGTCTCGTCTTGGAACGCCTCGCGCCGGGCGGATTCGTATCGGCCCGTCGGATTGGCCGTCGCGCCGCGCCCCCGCCGGGCGGCCGGTTCCGCGACGCTCGGCCCGAGTCGCGGCGCGGCCCCGGAGGCGGTCCCGTCGCGCGTGTCCCCCATGACGACTCGCCTCCCTCACGCATCCATACAAGAACATAGAGCGAACGCAACGGCGACGGGCGCCTTTTTTTCAGGCAAATGCGGCTCTGCAGCCCGTCCGGGCGACGGCGCGTCGCCGCGCGGGCCGCGGGGCAGTTTACGGCGCCGCAGAATCGTCTATGCGCGCGCTCATGCTCTCCGCCGTGACCTATCTGGCCGAACCGGCCGATCCGGACGCGATCGATCGCCTGGCCGACACGCTCAGCGTGCTCGTTTCCGGCGTGGCCGGCGGCCTCGTCGGCGACGCGGTGATCGTCGCGGGCCGCGAGAGCGAGGCCGTGGCGGCCGTCGCGGAGGCCACGGGCGCGACCCTCGTGCTGCACCGGGGCGGCAATCCCTACGCGGCGGGCGCCGCCGCGGCCCGGCGGGACTGGATCCTGTGCCTTGAGGCCGGCGACGTCCCGGCCGAGGGCTGGATCCGCACCCTCGACCGCTTCGTCGGGACCGCGCGGCCGGAGACGGCGCTCGGCCGCCTGCACCGCCCGGCCGGGCGCTGGCTCGGCCGGCTCGTCAGACGGGCGGAGACCGTCGTCGGCGCCCGGCAGGCCCGGGCCGGCGACGTCGTCCGGCGCGAGGCGCTGCGTGCCGAGGGCACGTTCGCGGGTCGCCTCAAGGTCAGACCACTGATCGCACGGATCGAGCGCGCCTGACCGGAAAGATCTTGCTCGGGAGAATCTTGCTCGGAAGAATCTTGCGCCCGCTCACGTTGTTGTCGGTCGATCCGCCTCTACAACTCTGAAAGCGCGACAGGATCGTCGCCGTCTCCGGACATGATGACGCGCGCTGAGCCACCCCGATCTGGAAGGATGGTGCAATGGATTCGTCGGGCCTGATGGGGCGCAAGTCGGTCGAGGACATCGTCGAGAGCGGCGAGGGCGAGCAGCAGCTCTCGAAGTCGCTGGGCGCCCTCTCGATCACCGCGATGGGCATCGGGGCGATCATCGGCGCCGGCATCTTCGTCCTGACCGGCACGGCCGCGGCCCAGTATGCCGGGCCGGGGATCATGCTGTCCTTCGTGCTCGGCGGCATCGCCTGCGCCTTCGTCGGCCTCTGCTACTCCGAGATGGCCGCGCTGATCCCGGTCGCCGGATCGAGCTACACCTACACCTACGCGACGCTCGGCGAGTTCTTCGCGTGGCTGATCGGCTGGGACCTGATCCTCGAATACGCCATGGGCGCCGCCACCGTGGCGGTCGGCTGGTCGGGCTACGTGACCAGCATCCTGAAGAGCGTCGGCATCGTGATCCCGGCGCAGTTCGCCAACGCGCCGGGCACGCCGATCGAGGGCGGCGGGACCGCGCTGCTGAACCTGCCGGCGGTCCTGATCGTGGCGCTGATCACGATCCTGCTGATGCGGGGCACGAAGGAATCGGCGCTCTTCAACAACATCATGGTCGCGGTGAAGCTCACCGTCGTGGTCGCCTTCATCGCTCTGGGCTGGGGCCATGTGAACACCGCGAACTGGAGCCCGCTCATCCCGGACAACGACGGGACCTTCGGCCATTTCGGCTACAGCGGCGTCCTGCGCGGCGCGGGCGTGGTGTTCTTCGCCTTCATCGGCTTCGACGCGGTCTCCACCGCCGCCCAGGAGGCGCGCAAGCCCCAGAAGGACATGCCCATCGGCATCCTGGGCTCGCTCGCGGTCTGCACGATCCTGTACGTGCTGGTCGCCGCCGTGCTCACCGGTCTCGTGCCCTACAAGGACCTCAACGTCCCGGACCCGATCGCCAAGGGCGTCGACGTGATCGGCATCGGCTGGTTCAGCCTCCTTATCAAGCTCGGGGCGCTGACCGGGCTGACGACGGTGATCCTCGTCCTGCTCTACGGCCAGAGCCGGATCTTCTTCACCATGGCGCAGGACGGCCTGCTGCCGAAGATGTTCTCCCACGTCCACCCGACCTACCAGACGCCGTATCGCAGCCAGGCGATGATCGGGGCCGCGGTCGCCGTGGTGGCGGCCCTGGTGCCGATCCACATCCTCGGCGAGATGGTGAGCATCGGCACGCTGGCCGCCTTCATCCTCGTCTGCGGCTCGGTGCTCTACCTCCGGCGGGCCGAGCGCACCATGAAGCGGCCGTTCCGGGCGCCCGCCGTGCCGGTCGTGCCGATCCTCGGCATCCTGTCCTGCCTGCTCCTGATGATCGGCCTGCCCCTCGACACGTGGCTGCGGCTGGTGATCTGGATGGCGATCGGCCTCGTCGTGTACTTCTTCTACGGCCGCAAGCACTCGGTCCTGCGCCGCAAGGAGGGGAATCTGGCCTAGCGCCGCCTCACACCGTGAGGCTCGCGCCGCGCCGCAGGTGCTCGTCGAGGCGCGGCATGATCTCCACGAAGTTGCAGGGCCGGTGCCGGTAGTCGAGCTGCTGGGCCAGGATCCCGTCCCAGGCGTCGCGGCAGGCGCCGGGCGAGCCCGGCAGCACGAACACGTAGGTCGCCCGCGCGACCCCCGCGGTGGCGCGGGACTGCAGGGTCGAGGTGCCGATCTTGTCGTACGAGATCCGGTGGAACACGGCCGAGAAGCCGTCCATGCGCTTCTCGAACAGCGGCTCCAGCGCCTCGGGGGTGACGTCGCGGCCGGTGAAGCCGGTCCCGCCGGTGGTGATCACCACGTCGACGCCGGGGTCGCGCAGCCACGCCTCCACCCGCGCGCGGATCGCCGGGACCTCGTCCGGGACGATCGACCGGGCCGCCAGGACATGCCCCGCCGCGGTGAGGCGCTGGGTCAGGGTGTCGCCCGACCGGTCGTCCTCCGGGCGGCGGGTGTCGGAGACGGTCAGGACCGCGATGTTCAGGGGGATGAAGCGGCGGGCGTCGGTCTGATCGGCCATCGTGCGGGCTCTCCGGGGCGGGAGACCGATATGGGCCCGGCGGGACCGCTTGTCGCCCCCGGGGCCGCCGCGCCCGCGCGCCTCTTGCGGCCCGCCGCGAAGTCGGCTGTGCTCGCTCGACCCCGTCGGAGACCGCTGACCCATGCACATGTACGGCAACTGGCGCTCGGCCGCGGCCTTCCGGGTGCGGATCGCCCTGAAGCTGAAGGGCATCGCCTACGAGGAGACCTTCATCGATCTCGACGCCGGCGACCAGCACGAGCCGGCGTTCCGGAAGATCAACCCGCAGGGCGCGGTGCCGGCGCTGTTCGACGGCGACGGGCCGCCGCTCACCCAGTCGCTGGCGATCCTCGACTACCTGGAGGAGACCCGGGGCGGCGTCCGCCTCCTGCCCGAGGAGCCCCGGGCCCGGGCCCGGGCCCGCTCGCTGGCGCAGGTGGTCGCGTGCGACACCCACCCGCTCTACGTGCCCCGGGTGCGCACCTTCCTGATGGAGCATTACGGCCTGCCCCGGGAGCGCATGCTGGATTTCCTGCGCAACGCCTTCGAGACCGGCCTCCGGACCCTGGAGACGCGCCTCGCCACCGAGCCGGGGACGGGCCGGTTCTGCCAGGGCGATTCGGTGAGCCACGCCGACCTCTGCCTCGTCAGCCTCTGGGTCGGGACGGGCATCTTCGGCATCGACACGGCGGCCTACCCGACGGTCGCGCGAATCGCCGAGGCCTGCCTCGCCCTGCCGGCGGTCGCGGAGGCGCATCCGCTGCGCCAGCCGGGCGCCCCGCCGGCGTGACCGGGCTCCGCGCGCCGCCCGTCCGGTGCACGACGTCGCACTCGTGACCGGGGGTCGCGGCCGGCGATGTGGTATTCGGCAACCCAGGCCGTGTAAGGAGGCCGGCGACTGATCCCGGTCCGGGGGGAGAAAGAGTGTCGATGGCATCCGTCGAGAACGAGTCGGGCCTTCATCGCGTCGTGGTGGTCGGCGGCGGCGCAGCCGGACTGCAGCTGGTCACGAAGCTCGGCGACAAGCTCGGGCGCGGCAAGCGCGCGCACGTCACCCTCGTGGACCGCGCCCGGACGCATATCTGGAAGCCGCTGCTCCACGAGGTGGCGGCCGGCAGCCTCGACGTCGGCCACCACGCGGTGGACTACCTGCACCACGCCCACATGCACGGCTTCCGCTACCGGATCGGGCGGATGACCGGGCTCGACCGGGAGGCGCGCACGATCCAGCTCGCCGCGAGCCACGACGCGGAAGGGCGCGAGATCACGCCCGAGCGCGCCGTCCCCTACGACACGCTGGTGATGGCGGTGGGCTCCACCACCAACGATTTCGGCACGCCGGGCGTCGCAGAGCACGCCATCGCCCTCGACACCCAGGACCAGGCGGTGCGCTTCCACCAGCGCCTCGTGAACGCCTCGCTGCGCGCGCACACGCAGGCCGGCCCAGTCCGGCCCGGCCAGCTCCACGTCACGGTGATCGGCGCGGGCGCGACCGGGACGGAACTCGCCGCCGAGCTCCACCGGACCCTGCGCCACGTCGTCTCGACCGGGCTCGACAAGATCGACCCGGGCAAGGACATCCGCATCACCCTGGTCGAGGCCGCCGACCGGATCCTCCCGGCGGTGCCGCAGCGCCTCTCGGCCGAGGTGATGCAGCTCCTCAGCAAGATCGGCGTCGACGTGCGCGTGAAGGCGCGGGTCACCGAGGTGCGCGCCGACGGCGTGCAGCTCGCCGACGGCACCTTCATCCCGTCCGAGCTGGTCGTCTGGGCGGCGGGCGTGAAGGCACCGCCCTTCCTGCAGGGCATCGGCGGCCTGGAGACGACGCGGACCAACCAGCTGGTGGTGACGCCGACGCTGCAGACCACCCGCGACCCCGACATCTTCGCCATCGGCGACTGCGCCTACCTGGTCGAGGCCGGCTCCGACACGCCGGTGCCGCCGCGCGCGCAGGCGGCCCACCAGCAGGCGAGCCACCTGATCGCCCAGATCCCGGCCAAGATCGACGGAAAGCCGCTGAAGCCGTTCCGGTACAAGGATTTCGGCTCGCTGGTCTCGCTGGGCGAGTACTCGACCGTGGGCAGCCTGATGGGGTTCGTGCGCGGCAAGAACATGCTCATCGCCGGTCTGTTCGCCCGGATGATGTACCGCTCGCTCTACAAGATGCACGAGCGGGCGCTGCACGGCACGGCCAAGACCGCCCTCGACACCCTGGCCCGCGCGCTGACCCGGCGCACCGAGCCGCGGGTGAAGCTGCACTGACCGTCGCCGTACGACCCGAGGACGGGCGCCCGGATCGACCGGGCGCGACACAGGAAGGAAACGCCATGATCCTGGTAAGCGTGATGTACCCGGCCGGCCCGAGCTTCGACATGGGCTACTACCTCGGCCACCACATGCCGCTGGTGCGCGAGCGCTGGTCGTCCCTCGGCCTCCACGACGCGAAGGTCGTCAAGGGCGCCGGCACGCCGGACGGCGGCGCCGCCCCGTTCCAGGTGATGGCCCTCCTGACCTTCGAGTCGGTCGACGCCTTCAAGAAGGCCGTCGCCGCCCACGGCGAGGAGATCTTCGCCGACATCCCGAACTTCACCGCGGCGCAGGCCCAGGTGCAGATCAACGACTTCGCGGAAAACCCGTGATCGACATCGTCAAGGCGGTGCAGGAGGCCGATCCGAGCCTCGGCACCTACGTGGTCGTTCTGCGGACGGACGCCCGGGCCCTGGACGGGCCGGAGCGGTTCACGCCGGAGGCGCAGGCCTGGATCGCCGAGAAGGCGCCGAGCGGCCGGCTCGCCCGGGTGCGCGTCCTGCTCGCCCCCTATCCGGGGGCGGAGCCGGCCGCGCGCGAGGTCACCGTGGCGGCCTTCGCCGACGCGCGGGAGCTCGCCGCCTTCGCGACGACCTGGACCGGCGACCCGCTGCCGGAGGAGCCGGGGGACTCTCTTCCCGACTGACGGCTCCGGGGCCGCCGTCTCTGCGAGTGGAGCAAACGGTCCAGGGCAGCGCGGCGCTCACCGGCGGCGCGCCGACCCTGGGTCACTTCGCTCCGCCCGCGATGACGGGAAGGGTCCTCGATACCGCGCGCGGACTCACGCCGCGCGCAGCTGCCGGATGGCGCGCAGCGCGGTCGCCCGCTGGATCTCCAGGCGCCGGATCAGCGGCATCAGGTCGGCGCCCGCGTGGGCGGCGGCCTCGACCTCCCGGCACAGGCTCGACAGGCCGACGAAGCCCAGCAGCCCGGCCGCCGCCACCAGAGCGTGCGCGTCGTGGGCGATCTGCAGGCGGTCGGTCTCGCTCGGCCGGAACCGCTCGGACAGCTCGTTCGCCAGGAGATCGAGCAGCGCCCCGACGCGATCGGTGCCGAAGCTCGCCTCCATCTCGGTCAGGACCGCCGCGTCGAGCACGGCCGAATCGACCTGCGGCAGGCGGCGCGGCACCTCGGCCCGCGCCGGCCGCCGCGCGCCCGGCGCCGTCCAGCGGCTGATCGTGGCGAAGAGGTCGGCCCGCCGGAACGGCTTGCCCACATGGTCGTCCATCCCGGCCTCGCGCAGCTCCTCGATCTGCGACGGCAGGACGTTGGCGGTCATGGCGACGATCGGGATGTCGCAGGCGGGCGGCGCGAGGGCGCGGATGCGGCGCGTGGCCGTGAGCCCGTCGACGCGGGGCATCTGGACGTCCATCAACACGAGATCGTAGGCCCGGCCGGCCGCGACGGACGACCCGACCGCCGTGATCGCCTCGGCGCCGTCCCCGGCCACGTCCACCGCGTAGCCCTGGGATTCGAGCACCGCGCAGGCGAGTTCCTGGTTGAGCGGCACGTCCTCGACGAGGAGCAGCCGCAGCGGCGCGCCCGGGACCTCGCCGGCCGCCGGAGCCGCGGCCGGGAGCGGCCGCGACGGCCCACCCGCGTCGGCCGCGGCGCCCGGGGCCGCGGTGTCCCGCTCGCCGCGGGGCAGCACCAGCCGGAACCAGAAGGTCGAGCCCGCCCCCTCGCGGCTCTCGACCCCGATCTCGCCGCCCATCAGCGACACGAGGTGCCGGGAGATCGCGAGGCCGAGGCCGGTGCCGCCGAAGCGCCGGCTGATCGAGCCGTCGACCTGGCTGAACCGCTTGAACAGCCGGTCCTGCTGCGCCGGCGCGATGCCGATGCCGGTATCGACCACGGAGAACCGGACCGCGTCGCCGGGGCGCCCGTCGGGGGCGACGCCGTCGCCCTCCCGCTCCGCGGTCACCGTGACCGAGCCCTCGGGCGTGAACTTCACGGCGTTGTTCAGCAGGTTGAGCAGCACCTGTCGCAGGCGCCCGGCATCGCCGACCACGAAGGTCGGCAGGGCCGGGTCGATCCGGGCCTCGATGGCGAGTCCGCTGCGGAGCGCGCTGCCCCGCACGATCGAGACCGTGCTGTCGACGGTCGAGGCCAGCGGGAAGGTGACCGGATCGAGGGTCAGCTCGCCGGCCTCGATCTTCGAGAAGTCGAGGATGTCGTTGACGACCGTGAGCAGGGCCGCGCCGGAACTCTGGATCAGCTCGAGGCGCCGCCGGTCCTCGTTCTGGATCGCGTCGCCGTCGAGGAGCAGCTCGGCATAGCCCAGGATGCCGTTCAGCGGGGTGCGGATCTCGTGGCTCATGGCGGCCAGGAACTCGCTCTTGGCCGCGCTCGCCCGCTCCGCCTCGGTGCGGGCCGCCTCGGCGTCGCGCGTGGCGGTGCGCAGGGCCGCCTCGACCGCCTTGCGCTCGGTGATGTCGAGGTGGAGGCCGACCATCCGCTGGGGCTGCCCGTCGGTGCCGCCGAGCGTCCGGCCCCGCGCGTAGAGCCAGCGCGCGCCGACCCGGAACTCGGCCGCGTAGGGGGTGCCGGACTCGACCGCCCGCCGGATCTCGTTCCAGACGTCGGAGACGTCGTCCGGATCGATCAGCGCCGTCCACGCGGAGGCCGAGATCGTGTGGGCGCCGCCGGTCTCCGGCAGGCCGTGCATCCGCGCGCTCTCCGGGCTGAGGACGGCGAGCCCCGTGCGCATGTCCCAGTCCCAGGTGCCGGCCTCCGCGGCGTCGAGGGCGATGTCGAGCAGGCCGCTCGCCTCCTCGACGGCGAGCCGCGCCGTGACGATGTCGTCGACGTCGAGGGCGGTCCCGAGCCACTCCGCCACCGCGCCGTCCGCCGGGTCGAGGCGGATCGGGATCAGCGAGAGCTTGTGCCACCGGTAGACGCCGTCCTGGCGCCGGATCCGCCACTGGCCGCTGTAGCCCGTGCCGGTCTCGACCGCCCGGATCCAGGCCGCCTCCATGGCGGCGGCATCCTCGGGGTGGTTCCGGACGAGGCGCTCCGCGCGCTCGGGCCCGATCGGCCCGTAATAGGACTGGAACTGCGCGTTGGCGTAGGTCGCCTGACCGTCCCCGACCCGCATGGTCCAGACCAGGAGCGGCAGCGCCTCGGCGAGGCCCCGGTAGCGCAGCTCGCTGCGGCGAACCTCGTCCTCGGCGCGCCGGCGCTCGGTGACGTCGATCAGGACGCCGAACAGGCCGGCGCCCGCCCCCTCCCCCCGGGCCATGCCGCGCACGACCACGTCGCGCAGCGCGCCGTCCGGCCGCAGCAGCCGGGCCTCGAAATCGAACCGGCCCCCGCGGGCGATCGCGTCGGCGACGATCGCCTCGAGCCGGGCTCGGTCGTCGGGATGGTAGATCTGCGCGAAGGCGTCGAGATGCGGCGGCGGGGTCGCCGGGTCGCGGCCCGCGATGGCGTAGAGGCTCGCCGACCAGACCGGCTGCCCGTCCGCGAGCTCCACGCGCCAGTTCCCGACGCTGGCGAGCTGCTCGGCCATGGTGAGCTGGTGGTTCGCCGCCTCCTGGGCGCGGGCCCGGGCGTTGATCTCCCGGTGCTGCTCGCGGATCAGCGCCTCGCGGATCGCCGCCTGCGCGATCTCCCGGTCGCGCCGCGCGTTGGCCTCCGTGAGGCGCAGATGCGCCACGACGATCTCGGCGAGGTCGCGGAAGGCGGCCGCGTCCTCGGGCGAGAAGTCGGACCGGGGCTCGGGATCGGCGAGGCAGAGGGTTCCGACCCGCAGGCCCGGCTGGAGGCTCAGGGCGACGCCCGCGTAGAACCGGATCCCGTCCGGCGCGGCGGCCACGGGCAGGTCGCGGAAGCGCGCGTCGAGCCGCGCGTCGGGGACGACCACGAGGGCGTCGCTGCGGATCGTGTGCTGGCAGAAGCTCTCGTCCCGCCGCATCGTGGTCGGCACCCCGGCACAGGGCGTCTTCAGCCACTGGTGCGTGTCGCCCAGGAAGGCCACGAACGCGCTGCGCACGCCGAACAGGCGCCGGGCGGTCCGGCAGACGGCCTCGAAATGCGGTTCCGGCGGTGTCCCGAGGATCGCGAGGGCCTCGAGGGCCGCGAGCCGGTCGCGCTCGTTGTCCGGCTGTGTGCTCACGTACCGTCTCCGGGTGCCGATCGGCCGCGACCGAGCGATGCCGCGCCTAGCGCCGCGTTTCAAGCGCGCCCGCCTGCGGCCGGGTGCCCATGCGCAACCGCGCGGCCTCCAGCGCCCAGACCATGCCCAGCATCATGTAGACGTGGCGCCACTTCTCGATGTCGATCTGGACGGCCTGCAGGAAGAACATCAGCAGCGCCGGCCAGACGATCTGGGCGTGCGCCCGGACCGGCGACGGCCGCGCCAGGAGCCGGAAGCCGACGAGGCCGGTCGCCACCACGAGGCCGATGAACACGGCCCCGCCGAGCCAGCCGCCGTTGGCGAAGGAGCCGATGTAGGAATTGTGCGGTTCGAGCCCGAAGATCAGCCGCCAGTGCATCGGTCCCATCCCGAACGGCCGCTCCAGCAGCATGGCGAAGCCGCGGATCTGGTTGCCGAAGCGGCCGGTCTCGCCCTGGTCGTAGTCCTGGGTCAGGGCCGCCCGGGTCTCGAACATCTTGTGGACGTGGTCGACCGAGAGCAGCCCGATCACCGCGACGGTGCCGAGAACGATGGTCGCCAGGGTCAGGAGCACGATGCGGCGGCGCAGGCGCGGGGAGTCGCTGCCGGCGTAGACCGATCCCACCATCAGCAGCACCGCGACGGCGCTCCCGCCCCAGGACCCGCGCGAGAACGACAGGAAGATGCCGGCCACGATGATCAGCAGGCCGGCGAGGGACACGAGCGGCCGGCGCGTGGAGCCGGTGAGCAGGCCGTGCATCAGGTAGAGCGCGCCGAGCGTCAGGAACGAGCCGAAGACGTTCGGGTCCTGGAACGTGCCCGAGGCCCGGTCGTACTTGTAGAACAGGTCCTCGATCCCGAGCCATTGCAGGTAGCCGACGATGCCCAGCGCCGCCGAGAACACGCAGCTCGCCGTGTAGGCCTTGAGCGCCAGCTCCATCCGGGCGTGCGTGTCGTCCGCGAAGAACATCGCGAAGAAGATGCAGGTGATCGAGAGATAGACCAGCTGCACCGTCCAGGTGACCGGGAACTCCTCGTTCAGGTAGGGTAGCAGCGCGGTGACGATGCCCGCGAGGTAGAGGAGCAGGAGCGCCACCAGGGGCACCGCCCCGCGGTGCAGCCGGACGCCGAGGCAGAGCCAGAGCAGGATCGTGGGGATCGCGACCGCGTCGTAGGGCGAGGTCTCCGAGAAGGCGAAGCAGGCGAAGAAGACGAACGCCGCGAACAGCGCCTTGGCCAGCCCCTCGACGGCCGCGATGAGCGGGATTCCGCCCGCCGACCCGGACGGGACCGGGCCTGCGGGCGCTGCGGTGTGGGCCATGGATACGCGGGCTCCGCGGGCCGGTTACGCGGGCCCGCGCCGTCCGTGATGCCACGGAAACGTTGAGAATCGCCTTCCCGGCGCGGGGCGCCGGGGAGGCGGCGCCCGTTCAGGCGCGGCAGGCCTCGAAGCCCTCCTTGATCGCCGCCGGATCGAGGTTGCGGCCGATGAAGACCACCCGCGAGACCCGCTCCTCGTCCTTGCCCCAGTCGCCCTGCACGTCGCCGTCGAGGATCATGTGCACGCCCTGGAAGACGAAGCGCTTCGGCTCGTCGGGGAAGGCCACGATTCCCTTGCACCGCAGGATGTCCGGACCCTGCGACTGGGTCAGGTTCGAGATCCACGGCATGAACTTGTCCGGGTCGACCGCGCCCTCGATCTTGGCCGAGATCGAGCGGATGTCGGAATCGTGATGGTGGTGGTGCCCCGCCTCGAGGAAGTCGGGCTCGACGTCGAGGATGCGGTCGAGGTCGAAGGCGTTGCGCTCGAGGACCGCGTCGAGGGGCACGGCGCAGTTCTGCGTCCGGTGGAGCTTGGCCAGCGGGTTGATCGTGCGGATCTCGGCCTCGACGCGGTCGAGGTCGGCCGGGGAGACGAGGTCGCTCTTGTTGAGCAGGATCACGTCCGCGAAGGCGATCTGGTTCTTCGCCTCCGGCGCGTCCTTCAGGCGGTCGGACAGCCACTTGGCGTCGGCCACCGTCACCACGGCGTCGAGGCGGGCGGCCTCGCCGACATCCTGGTCGACGAAGAAGGTCTGCGCCACGGGGGCCGGGTCGGCGAGGCCGGTGGTCTCGACGATGATCGCGTCGAACTTGCCCCGGCGCTTCACCAGCCCGTCCATGATCCGGATCAGGTCGCCGCGCACCGTGCAGCAGACGCAGCCGTTGTTCATCTCGAACACCTCCTCGTCCGCGCCGACGACGAGGTCGTTGTCGATGCCGATCTCGCCGAACTCGTTGACGATCACGGCGTAGCGCTTGCCGTGGTTCTCGGTGAGGATCCGGTTGAGGAGCGTGGTCTTGCCCGCGCCGAGGTAGCCGGTGAGCACGGTGACCGGGATCTTGCCGGCGGCGGAACCGGGAGCGGCCGGGGCGGAAGCGTTGCTCGTATCGGACATGACGGCTTCTTCGGTGACGGGTGCGGGATCGCGCGGGCCTGGACCCGCGAGCGTTGTCATATTGTAACAAATCCCGTCAAAGGAAGACGGGGCCACACGGTTTCGCGACCGGGGCGCCGGATCGATTGCCTGTCGGACAAGCTTTGCTCTAGGCACGCCGTACCGCCCGAATCTTCCCGCGGCGCGCCATAGAAAAGCACCAGCGACCGCATTGATGTGGGCGTCATCCGGGCACGTATCGTACTCTTGTCACCCAGCCCGGACTCTCGGTCCGGACCTAGAAGATCATCCGCATGGACGCCCGAAATCCGCTGGACCAGGACGAGGCCGTCGCCGTCCCCGCGCGCGGGCGCCGGTGGCCCGGCCTGCTGATCGCCGCCGTCCTGCTCGCGGCCGCCCTGGGCGCCGCCATCGCGTTTCCCGACCGGACCCGCGAGGCCGCCGCGCACCTCGTCGCGGCCGTGACCGGGCTGTTCGCCCCGGGCAACCCCGACCCGGGCATCGACGTGGAGAAGGCCGGCCCGGTGGAGCGGGTGTTCCGGCCCTCCAAGGAGCAGCGCGCCGCCTTCGAGATCCTGCCGGTCGCCAACCTCGTGTTCCGGCCCGAGGGCTCGGCCGAGGGACGGATCGCCCTCAACGAGGACGACAACGTCCCGGTGGTCTCGCCCTATGCCGGCCGGGTGACGAAGGTCCTGGTCCGCGCCGGCGACGACGTGAAGGCCGGCGACGTGCTGCTGACGCTCGAGGCCACCGACATGGTCCAGGCGCAGAACGACTATCAGGCGGCCGTGAACAACCTCCAGAAGCAGCAGGCGCTCCTGAAGCTCGACCAGACCATCGCGCAGCGCCAGCAGGAGCTGTTCCAGGCCCGCGCGACGGCACTGAAGGACTACCAGTCGGCCCAGAACGACGTCATCGCCGCCCAGAGCGACCTGAAGACCGCCGAGGGCGCCCTCGACGCGGTGCGGAGCCGCCTGCGCCTGCTGGGCAAGACCGACGCCGAGATCGCCGCCTTCGAGAAGAACGGCACGATGAGCGCCGAGACGCAGATCCGGGCGCCGATCGCCGGCACGATCGTCCAGCGCAAGGTCGGCATCGGGCAGTACCTCTCGGCCTCCAGCGACCCGGTCTTCGTGATCGGCGACCTGTCGACGGTCTGGCTCGTGGCCAACGTCCGCGAGAGCGAGATCCCCAAGATCCGCATCGGCCAGGAGGTCGAGGCGAAGGTGGCGGGCTTCGGCGCGCGGGTGTTCAAGGCCCGGGTGAACTACATGGCCTCCAGCCTCGACCCGGCGACGCGGCGCCTCGCGGTGCGCAGCGAGGTCGACAACCCGGACCGGGTGCTGCGCCCGGAGATGTTCGCCACCTACACGATCATCACCGGCAAGGGTGAGCCGAGCCCGAGCGTGCCGGTGGCCGCCATCGTGTACGAGGGCGACCGCACCCACGTCTGGGTGGCGCGGCCCGACGGCGCCGTGGAGGCGCGCGACATCAAGCTCGGCCTGATCAACGGCGACAACGCCCAGGTCGTCCAAGGCCTGAGCGCGGGCGAGCAGGTCGTCACCCGCGGGGCCCTGTTCATCGACCGGGCGGCCACCGGCGACAAGGCGTCCTGAGCGGGGATCCGATGAACGCCCTGATCGCCTTCTCGCTGCGCCAGCGCGTGCTGGTGGTGCTGCTGTTCGTCGTGATGCTCGGCGTCGGCTACGGCGCCTACACGCAGCTCAACATCGAGGCCTACCCGGATCCGGTCCCGCCGCTCGTCGACGTGATCACCCAGAATCCAGGCCAGTCGGCCGACGAGATCGAGCGCTACATCACCATCCCCCTGGAGGTGGCGCTCGCCGGCATCCCGAACGCCCAGGTGGTGCGGACGATCTCGCTGTTCGGCCTCTCGGACGTGAAGGTCCAGTTCAACTACGAGTACACGTACGAGCAGGCGCTGCAGCGGGTCCTCAACCGCCTTTCGCAGGCCCCGACCCTGCCCAACGGCGCCACACCGCAGATCTCGCCGACGAGCCCGGTGGGCGAGATCATGCGCTACAAGCTCGTCGGCCCGGCGGGCTACTCGCCCATGGACATGAAGACCCTGCAGGACTGGGTGCTGCAGCGCCGGTTCAAGGCGATCCCCGGCGTCGTCGACGTCACGGCCTTCGGCGGCAAGGCCAAGGAGTACGAGGTCGCGGTCGACCTGAACCGCCTCCAGGCCCAGGGCCTGACCCTGGTGCAGCTGACCAACGCGCTGAACAACGCCTCGATCAACGTCGGCGGCCAGACGCTGAACGTCGGGCAGCAATCGGCGGTGGTGCGCGGCATCGGCCTGATCCGCGACATGGACGACATTCGCGACACGATGATCAGCCTCGTCAACGGCACCCCGGTGCTCGTGCGGGACGTGGCGGAGGTGCGCGTGTCGAACGCCCCGCGCCTCGGCATCGTCGGGCACGACAACCAGCCCGACATCGTCGAGGGCATCGTGCTCATGACCCGCGGCGGCAAGAGCCTGCCGACGCTGGAGCGGGTCGAGGCCGAGATCGACAAGATCAACAGCTCCACGATCCTGCCGCCCGACGTGAAGATCGAGCGGATCTACGACCGCTCGGGCCTGATCCACACCACCACCCACACGGTGATGCACAACCTCGTCTTCGGCGTGGTGCTGGTGTTCGTGGTGCAGTGGCTGTTCCTCGGCTCGCTCACGAGCGCGATCATCGTGGCGGCCACGATCCCGTTCGCGCTCGGCTTCGCGATCCTGATCCTGGTGGTGCGCGGCGACTCGGCCAACCTGCTGTCGCTCGGCGCGATCGATTTCGGCCTGATCGTCGACGCGACCGTGATCATGGTGGAGAACGTCTTCCGCCACATCGCCGAGCCCGATCACGTGAAGGGCGAGGATCCGCCCGACGGCCTCACCGGGCGGCTCGGCACGATCGCGATCGCCGGGCGCGAGGTGAACCGGGCGATCTTCTTCTCGGCGACGATCATCATCGTCGGCTTCCTGCCGCTGTTCACGATGACCGGCGTCGAGGGCCACATCTTCGGCCCGATGGCCAAGACCTACGCGTACGCGCTGCTCGGCGGCCTGCTGGCGACCTTCACCGTCTCGCCCGCGCTCTCGGCCCTCATGCTGCCGAAGAAGCTCGAGGAGCGCGACACCCTGATCGTGCGGGTGCTGCGCGTCGGCCACGAGGCGGCTCTGCGCTTCGGCCTGCGCAACCGGGTCCTGGCGATCGCCGTGATGCTGGCGGTGCTGCTGGTCTCGGGCCTCACGGCCCGCAACCTCGGCCTCGAATTCCTGCCGCGTCTCGAGGAGGGCAACCTCTACGTGCGCGGCACGATGCCGTCCTCGATCTCGCTGGAGGCCGGCAACGGCTACGTCCAGCGCATGCGCAAGATCTTCCAGGAGGTTCCGGAGGTCACCACCGTCCTGTCGCACCAGGGCCGCCCGAACGACGGCACCGACGCCACCGGCTTCTTCAACGTCGAGATCCTGGCGCCGCTCAAGCCGATCGATCAGTGGCGCAAGGGCCTCGACAAGGAGACCCTGATCCAGGACCTCAGCAAGAAACTGGAGGCCGAATTCCCCGGTATCGAGTTCAACTTCTCGCAGTATATCGAGGACAACGTCCAGGAGGCGGCCTCGGGCGTGAAGGGCGAGAACTCGGTCAAGATTTACGGCAACGACCTCGCGCAGCTCACCAAGACCGCCAACGCCGTCAAGGCCGCGCTCGCCACCGTCCCGGGCGTCACCGACCTGTCGGTGTTCGAATCCCTCGGCCAGCCGACGGTGCGGATCGACGTCGACCGCCACAAGGCCGCCCGCTACGGCCTCTCGATCGGCGACGTGAACACCACGATCCAGGCGGCGATCGGCGGCCAGACCGCGGGCGACCTCTACGAGTACGGCTCGGACCGGCACTTCCCGATGCGGGTGCGGCTCGCCAAGGAGTACCGCTCCTCGCTCGCCGGCATCCGCAACATCGCGGTCGGCGCCCAGAACCCGAACGGCGGCGTGATCCAGGTGCCGCTCTCCGAGATCGCCGACGTCGACCTCGTCTCCGGCGCCTCGTTCATCTACCGCGAGGACCAGCAGCGCTACATCCCGGTGAAGTTCTCGGTGCGCGGCCGCGACCTCGGCAGCGCCGTGCTCGAGGCCCAGCGCAAGGTCGCCGACGCGGTCGACCTCCCGCCAGGCTACCGGCTGGAATGGGTCGGCCAGTTCACCAACCTGAAGGAGGCGGCCGCCCGCCTCAGCCTCGTGGTGCCGATCACGCTGCTGCTGATCGCGCTGCTCCTCTACATCAACTTCTCATCGGTGGCCGACATGCTGCTGACCCTGTCGGTCATCCCGATGGCGATGATCGGCGGCATTTTCGCCCTGGCGCTGACCGGCACGCCGTTCTCGATCTCGGCGGCGATCGGCTTCATCGCGCTGTTCGGGATCTCGACCATGGAGGGCGTGATCCTGCTCGCCTACTACAACCAGCTGCTCGACGAGGGCTGGAAGCGGCAGGAGGCGGTCTGGCACGCCGCCGTGGTGCGCATGCGCCCGGTGATGATGACCTGCGTGGCGGCCTGCGTCGGCCTGCTGCCGGCCGCGGTCTCCACCGGCATCGGCTCGCAGGTGCAGAAGCCGCTGGCGCTCGTGGTGGTGGGCGGCATCATCCTGGCGCCGAACCTGATCCTCGTGATCGTCCCGGTGCTGATCTCGCTGTTCTCCCGACGCCGCCCGAACCCGGACGCCCAGGCGCGGCCCGCGCACCGGGCCGCCGCGTGAGCCGGCTCACGACCACGCGGGCCGGCGCGCGGCCCGTTGCAGGGGGGCCACAACGGCCGCGCCGCGCGCGCCGCCCGGGGATGGTCGGATTGACTTGGCAGCGGGTCGCGCCGCTCTACCGAGGTGAGGTTTTCGGGGGCGGGATGGTGAGCTTTGCGCCGAGACGGTGCGGACGGGCGACCGCGTGGCTGGCGGCCTCCCTGGGCCTGTCGGCCTGCGCGGTCGGCCCGAACTTCGTGGCGCCCGAGGCTCCGCCGGTCGGCCGCTACACTAAGGAACCGCTGCAGAATCCCTCCGCGGCCGACAACATCCGGACCCGGCAGGGCGGCTCGGCCGACCAGAGCTTCGTGTCCGGCGCCGACATCCCGGGAGAGTGGTGGAGGCTGTTCCACTCGAAGGCCCTGAACCGCGTCGTCGAGCAGGCGCTCGCCAACAACCCGACGCTGGAGGCCGCGCAGGCCTCCCTGCGGGTGGCGCAGCAGAACGTGCTGGCCCAGAAGGGCACCCTCTACCCGAGCCTGACCGCGACGCCGCAGGTCCAGGGGGCGCTGGCGCCCGGCCTCGACCTGCAATCGCCCCTCAACAATCAGAGCCGGTACCTCTACAGCCTGTCCACGCCGCAGGCGGTGGTCTCGTACAATCCCGACGTGTTCGGCGGGAATCGCCGGCAGATCGAGTCGCTGGAGGCCACCACCGAGAACCAGCGCTTCCAGCTGGAGGCGGCCTACCTGAGCCTGACCGCCAACGTGGTCGCCGCCGCGATCCAGGAAGCGTCCCTGCGGGCGCAGATCGACGCGACCCGCAAGGTGATCCAGGCGCAGACCGAGGTCCTGCAGCTCTACAACAAGCAGCTCTCGCTGGGTCAGATCGCCGGGGCCGACGTGGTGCAGCAGCAGGCCGCGCTGGCGCTGTCGCAGCAGCTCCTGCCGCCGCTGGAGAAGGCGCTCGCGCAGCAGCGCAACCTGCTGACCGCGCTGGCAGGACGCCTGCCCTCCGACGAGGTCTCCGAGACCTTCGACCTCGCCGCCCTGCGCCTGCCGACCCGGCTCCCGGTGAGCCTGCCCTCGCGGCTCGTGCAGCAGCGGCCCGACGTGAAGGCGGCGGAGGCCCTGGTGCAGCAGGCGAGCGCCAATGTCGGCGTCGCGGTGGCGAACCGCCTGCCGCAGTTCAGCCTGACCGCCACGGGCGGCTCCAGCGCCACGCGGATCGCCCAGATCGCCAATCCGGGCGCGGCGTTCTTCACGATCATCGGGCAGGCGACGGCGCCGATCTTCGATGCCGGCACCCTGTTCCGGCGCCAGCGGGCCGCCGAGGAATCGCTGACGGAGGCGCAGGCGCAGTACAAGGCGACGGTGATCACCGCCTTCCAGAACGTCGCGGACGCTTTGCGCGCGCTCCAGGCCGACGCGAAGGCCGTGGCCGCCGCCGACGCCGCGGTGAGCGCCACGAACCAGAGCCTCGCGCTGATCCGCAAGCAGTACACGGCCGGGGCGATCACCTCCTCGCAGGTGCTGATCGCGCAGCAGGGCTACCTCTCGGCGCTGGTGACCTCGGCGGCGGCGCGCGCCACCCAGTACGCCGACACCGCCGCGCTGTTCGTGGCCCTCGGCGGCGGCTGGTGGAACCGCGCCGACGTGGCGCCGCCCCCGCCCGAGAAGGACCCGCTGAAGTTCCTCTGACGGGGCCGCCTCAGGTGTACATCGCGATGGCGTCCTGCAGCATCTGGTCGGTGGTGCTCATGACCTTGGTGTTGGCCGTGTAGGCCTGCTGGGTCTCGATCATCTTCGAGAACTGATCCGAGATCCCGGCATTCGACTGCTCCACCGAGCCGGCCGTGATGGTCGCGCCGTTGAGGCCGTAGCTCGGCGTCCCGGACTGGCCGGTGGCCAAGTAGGTGCCGCCATCGAGCGAGGCGAGGTTGTCCTGCATGCCGAACTGCGCCAGCTGCAGCGTGCCGAGGGCCAGGGTGCTGCCGTCCGCGGCCGTGCCCGTGAGGGTGCCGGCGGGCGAGACCGCGAGGCTCGCCAGGGTGCTCGCCCCGGTCGGAACCTGGACGGGGGTCGTCGCCGAGGGGCCGGCGAACAGGTAGTAGCCCGCGCCGTTCGCGAGATAGCCGCTGGCGTCCGGAGCGAAGTCGCCGCGCCGCGTGTAGCCGGTGTCGCCGGCGAAGGCCGGGCTGTCCGGCGTCCCGGTGTTCTTCTTGACGACGAAGTAGCCGTTGCCCGAGATCGCGAGGTTGGTCGCCACACCGGTCGACTGCATCGTACCCTGGATGTTGAGGCTGTTGCGCGTGCTCGGCAGCACGCCGCCGGTCAGCTGCGTGCCGTCCCGGGTCTCGGCCAGCATGTCGGCGAACCGCGTCTCGGTGGACTTGAAGCCCACCGTCTGGGTGTTGGCGATGTTCCCCGAGATATTGTTCAGGGCCAGCGACTGCGCCGAGGCGCCGGAAATCGAGTTCGAGAGCGCGGTGTAAAGGCCCATCGGGGTCTCCGTTCGCCGGAGCGGCACGGTCCCCGATCCGACGGAAGCCGATAAGGACCCACTATGGTTAACCGACGGTGTGTGACCGCATGTTGCTGAGCCGGCCCGCGCCGCCCGCGCGACGCCGGCGGACGCGTCACGCCCCGAGGGCGCTCAGCACGATCTCCCGCCGGTGCGGCCGGTCGCGGTGCTCGATCAGGTAGATCCCCTGCCAGGTGCCGAGCGCCAGCGCCCCGCCGACCAGCGGGATGGTCAGGGCCGAATCGGTGACCAGGGTGCGGATATGGGCCGGCATGTCGTCCGGCCCCTCGGCGCCGTGGACGTAGCCGGCGTGGCGCGGCGCGAAGCCGTCGAGCGCGGTCATCAGGTCGGTCTGGACGTCGGGATCGGCATTCTCCTGGATGGTCAGCGAGGCCGAGGTGTGCCGGCAGAACACCGTGAGGAGCCCGTCCCGGACGCCGCTGTCGCGCACGAACGCGGCCACCGCGGCGGTGAAGTCCGTGAAGCCCGGTCCCGGGGTCGCGACGGTGAGGCGCGCGCTGGCGTGACGCTCCACCGGACCGGAGGCCAGCGCCTCGACCGACCCGATCCTGCCCTCCCGTCCGTGTCCCTGCCTCATGCGGACTTCTCCATCAGCGTCGCGCCCGGCGCGATCTCGCGCTCGCCCCGGGCGAGGATCCGTTCCAGCACGTCGATCCGGTCGGCCTCCGCGGGCGGCTTGTCCCAGCGGATGCGGCTGACCCGGGGGAAGCGCATGGCCACGCCCGACTTGTGCCGGGTCGAGCGCTGCACGCCCTCGAAGGCGATCTCAAGGACGAGCCCGGCCTCGCGGCCGTGGGCGACCTCGCGCACCGGACCGAACCGCTTGGTGGTGTTGTTGCGGACGTAGCGGTCGAGCTTGGCGAGCTCGGCGTCGGTGAAGCCGTGATAGGCCTTGCCCACTGGCACCAGCTCGTCGCCGCCCTCGGGCGCCTCCCGCCAGACCCCGAACGTGTAGTCCGAGTAGAAGGACGAGCGCTTCCCGTGCCCGCGCTGGGCATACATCATCACGGCGTCGACGATGTGCGGCTCGCGCTTCCACTTCCACCAGGGTCCCTTGGGGCGTCCCGGCAGGTAGGGGCTGTTGAGGCGCTTGAGCATCACGCCCTCGATGGCGTCGGCATCCGCGCCGGCGCCCACCGAGGCCGGGTCCGCCCTGGCGGCCGCCAGGGCCTCCCAGTCCGCGAAGGGCACGAGCGGCGAGATGTCGATCCGCGCGTGGTCGAGGCGCGTGACCAGCGCCTCCAGCTTCCGCCGCCGCTCCGCGAAGGGTTCTGCCCGAAGGTCGTCGCCCTCCAGGGCGAGGAGGTCGTAGGCCCGCACGTGAGCCGGGAACTCCTCCAGGAGCTTGCCCGTCACGGCCTTCCGGTTCAGGCGCTGCTGCAGCACGTTGAAGCTCTGCACCCGCCGCTCGCGGAGGATCAGCAGCTCGCCGTCGAGGGCGCCCGCGAAGGTGATGGCCTCGGCGAGGTCCGGGAACGCCCCGGTGATGTCCTCGCCGGTGCGCGAATAGACCTTCCCGACCTGCTGGCCGGCCCGGTCGAGACCGCCGACGAGCTGGACGCGGATGCCGTCCCACTTCCACTCTGCCGAGAACGCCCCGGCCTCCAGCTTCTCGAGGTCGGCCTCCTCCTCGATCGGGTGCGACAGCATCGGCGGCCGGAACGGCGCGGGGTTCAGCGTCTCGGGCCGCTCGGCCCGGCCCTCGACCCAGGCGAACAGGGTCTCGAAGGGTGGGGTCAGCCCGTGCCAGACCTCCTCGACGGCGTCGGCGTCGTGGTTGCCCAGCGCGCCCACCGCCGTCTTGGCGAGCCGCGCCGAGACGCCGACCCGCAGGTTGCCGGTGACCAGCTTCAGGAGCGCCCAGCGCCCGGTCTCGTCGAGGGCGTCGAGCCAGTCGGCGAGATGGCGGGGCAGATCGCGCTTGGGGATGGTCGCGAGGGTTTCCACGACCTCGGCCAGGGTCGGGACATGCGGCGGCGGGTTGTTGTGGCCGGGGCCCGGTTCCCGCGGCGCCTCCGCCGGTCCCGGCCAGATCAGCGCCGTCGTCTCCGCGAGGTCGCCCACGTAATTGTGCGACAGCCGGAACAGCACCAGGTCGATCCGCTCCTCGACCAGTCCCCGGATCAGGGCCGGCTTGGCCTCGCGGAAGCTCAGCGTGCCGGTCATGGCACCGAGTGCGTAGCCGCGCTCGGGATCGAGCGTGCGCGCGAAGTAGTCCTGGAGCATGCGCAGCTTGGCGTTGCGGCGCGGCTCGTAGGCGAGGCGGTCGAGCAGGTGGGCGAAGTCGTTCACGCCGCCGCCTCCGCCCCGGAGCCCGCCTCCGAGGTCCCCTCGACCTCGCCGTCATCGCCGTAGCCGAGCAGGTGGAGCGGCTTCGCCCGGATCCCCTGGGTCCCGCACCAGTGGACCAGCGCGTCCTCTTGGCCGTGCGTCACCCAGACCTCCCCGGCGCCGGTGTCGCGGATGGTGCGGCACAGGTCCGGCCAGTCGGAATGGTCGGAGATCACCAGCGGCAGCTCGACGCCCTTCTGGCGGGCGCGGGCGCGCACCCGCATCCAGCCCGAGGCGAAGCAGGTCACCGGGTCGGGGAACTTGCGGGACCACAGGTCCTGGATCGACGAGGGCGGGCAGAGCACGATCGCCCCGTGCAGGTCCTTCCGCTCGGCGGCCACGACCTTGGGCGTGTCGCCGAGCGGCACGCCCTCCTCCTTGTAGAGCGTCGTCAGCTTCTCCATGGCGCCGTGCAGGTGGATCGGGCGGTCCCAGCCCTCCTCGCGCAGGAGCGCCATCACTCGCTGCGCCTTGCCGAGCGCGTAGGCGCCCACGATGTGGGCGCGCTCCGGGAACAGCTTCACCGATTCGAGGAGCTTGCGGACCTCGCCCCGCGTATCGGGATGGGTGAAGACCGGCAGTCCGAAGGTCGCCTCGGTGATGAACACGTCGCAGGGCACGACCTCGAAGGGCAGGCAGGTCGGGTCCGGCGCGCGCTTGTAGTCGCCCGACACCACGACGCGGACGCCGTCCCGCTCGATGGCGATCTGCGCCGACCCGAGGACGTGGCCGGCCGGGGCGAAGCGCACGGTCACGTCGCCGACGCGGAGCGCCGCGCCGAGCTGCGCCTCCTGCCGCTGGCGGCAGAAATCCGCGCCGTAGCGCACCGCCATGATCCGCAGGGTCTCGGGCGTCGCCAGCACCTGGCCGTGGCCCGCGCGGGCGTGGTCGGCGTGCCCGTGCGTGATCAGCGCGCGCTCCACGGGCCAAGTCGGATCGACGTGGAAGCGCCCGAGGGGGCAGTAGAGACCCTCGCGGGTCAGGGTGAGGAGATCGCTGGCGCGTATCGGCATCGGGTCCGTGCTGCCGGTGGAGTCCGCCGGTGGCCCCGGTATATAGGCGCCCCCGACCCGGCAGACGCATGGCCTCGCAGCTCAGTTCCGGCGACCTTCTCGCCGATCGCCGCTACCGCTACGCCGAGGCCTGCCTCGCCGAGGGCGACCACGCGGGCGCCGCCGACCTCGCCGAGCAGGTCTTGGAACGCGCCCCGCGCTACGCGCCGGCCTGGCTCCTGCTGGGCCGGGCGCGCGCGGGTCTGGCCGCCGCCGGCACCGATCCGGCCCTGCGCGACGCGGCGGCGCGGGACTATGCCCGCGCCCTCGCCATCGATCCCGAGGACAGGCTGGGCGTGCGCGCGCACCTCGCCCGCCTGGGCGGCGGCGACACCCTCCCGGTCCTGTCGCCGGCCTATGTCCGCGCCCTGTTCGACGGCTACGCGCCGCGCTTCGAGCGCCACCTCGTGGACGGCCTCGGCTATGTCGGCCCGCAGCTCGTCCGCGACGCCCTGCCGTGTATTCCGGAGCGCTTCGCGGTCGGTCTCGATCTCGGCTGCGGCACGGGGCTGATGGGCGAGGTCGTGCGCGACCGGGTCGACCATCTGACCGGGATCGACCTCTCCCCCGGGATGCTGGCGCTGGCGCGGGCCAAGACGGCGCGGGGTCGGCCGCTCTACGAGCGCCTCGTCGAGGGCGACATCGGCGCCGCCCTGACCGACCTGCCGGAGGCGTCGGCCGACCTCTGCCTCGCCGCGGATGTCCTGATCTACGTCGCGGATCTCGCGACGTTCCTGGCGCGGGTGGGGCGGGTCCTGCGGACGGGCGGGCTCGGTGCCGTCACGGTGCAATCCCACGACGGCCCCGGCTCCGTCCTGGGCGCGGACGGCCGCTACGCCCACGCGGAGGCCCACATCGCGGCGACGGCAGCCGCGTCCAGATTGGAGCTGCTGACGACGAGACCGGCGGAAGTCCGTCGTGAGGGCGGACGGCCGGTGCCGGGGCGCGTCGTTGTGTTGCGGCGCACATCGGCATGAAACCGCTCCGCTATTCGTCCATTGTCAGTCGACCGCGACTAGGCGCGGCGGCTCGATCGGGGGATCAGCATGGCGGAATACGGAAGTCGGACAGGTGGTGCAGCACCGGAGCGGAAACCTGAGCCACCGGCCGACAAGTCGTTTCCCGCCGATCCGCGAACCCGGATTCCCTTCGCGATCGCCCTCGCGGCGCTCGCGGGCTGCGCCGATTCCATCGGCTTCCTGGAATTCTCGCAGCTCTTCATGTCGTTCATGTCGGGCAACACCACCCGCTTCGGCGTGGCGGTAGCCAACGCGGACTGGGAGAACGTCAGCCGCGTCGCCAGCACGATCTGCATGTTCTGCTTCGGCGCCTTCCTGGGAACGCTGATCGCCGCCTGGGTCGGGCGCTGGCGCCTCGCCGTCCTGCTGACGCTCCAGGCCCTGCTGCTCGCCGGAGGCCTGCTGATGCCCTGGGGTACCTTCGCGTACCCGCTCCACGCCTACCCGATCGTCCTGGCGCTGGGCCTCCAGAACGCGACGCTGCAGGACGAAGGCGGCCGCTCCCTGGCGCTCACCTACGTCACGGGCGCCGTGGTGCGTTTCGGCACGGGCTGCGCCAACCTGCTGCTCGGCACGGTGGCGCCGTCCTTCTGGATCCAGGCGCCGCTCTGGGCCGGGCTAAGCACCGGCGCCGTCGTCGGTGGCCTGCTCGACATGCGCTACGGCGAATCGGCCTTCCTCTTCCCGGCGGCGCTGGCCGCCATCCTGGCGATGATCGCGATCGTCCTGACCATCGCCAAGCCGGGCAGCACCCTGGTAGCGGGCTCCTCCCCGGCGCCCGACGCCAGCCCGAAGGCCGAGGTCATCGACGCGATCCACTGAGACCCGGCCGCGGCGGGATCGGGGTCAGCCGTCCGAATCCCGGACGCTGCCCCGGCCCTGCTTGATCGCGGCGCGGCTCTTCTTCGCGCCGATGCGCCGCTCCTGCGAGCCCCGGGTCGGCTTCGTGGGCCGGCGGATCGGCGGCGGCGGCTTGGCCGCCTCCGCCACCAGATCGACGAGCCGCTGCAGCACGTCGGCCCGGTTGCGCTCCTGCGTCCGATGCCGCTGCCCGGCGAGGACGAGAACGCCGTCCTTGGTCATCCGCCGCCCGGCAAGCCGCACAAGATTGGCCCGCACTCGCTCGTCGAGGGCGGGCGAGGCCAGCGCCGCCCAGCGCAGCTGGACCGCGGTCTCGACCTTGTTGACGTTCTGTCCGCCGGCGCCCGAGGCGCGCATGAAGGACAGCTCGATCTCGTCCTCGTCGATGGCGATGCGCGGTGTCACTCGCAGGGCCATGGCGCCCTCCCCGGCCGGGCGCCGACGGCGCACCGCGCCCCCGCGTCGGGTGCGCAGCCCGCGAGCGGGCGGATGCGGATCGGCGGCTCCGTCACCATATCTGTCCCGTGCCTCCCGTCCCGTACCCCGTCGGCGCGATCCCGCCCGCGTCCCCAGGGGGAGCCCGATTCAGGCCGCCTCGGCCGGCGTGCGGGCGCGGAGCGCGAGGGCGTGCAAACCCCGCTTGAACGCGTCGTCGAGCAGCGCGTTCACCAAGCGGTGCCGCTCGACGCGGCTCTTGCCCTCGAACGCCGACGCGACGATGTCGAGCCGGTAATGGGTCTCGCCCCCCGGCCGCGCTCCGGCGTGGCCGGCATGCAGATGCGACTCGTCGATTACGTCGAGCCGCGCCGGCGCGAGTTGCTCCCGCAGCCGCGCCTCCATCCAGTCCCGCAGGGTGCCGCCCGCGCCTGCACCGTCCGTCATCGTGCCCTCGCGTCGTGTCCGTGGGCGCCGTCAAGCCCGATCCCGCGCATGCGTCATCAGGCCCGGTGCCCTTGTGTCTCAGGTCCGCCCCCTCATAATCGGCCCGTCATGGATCTCAACTCGCGCCTGTTCGACAGCATCCGGATCAAGCCGACCTGCGACGAGCCGAAGCCCGCCGCGGAAGCCGGCTGCGAGAGCCCCGGCTGCACCCATCCGGGCCTGTACCGGGCGCCGAAGGGGCGGAAGGCGGAGGGCCAGTACTGGCGCTTCTGCATCGACCATGTCCGCGCCTACAACGCCACCTACAATTACTTCGATGGCATGAACGACGCCGCCGTTCAGGCCTACCAGAAGGACGCGATCATCGGTCATCGCCCAACCTGGGCGATGGGCGTGAACCGGACCGGCGAGGCCAAGCCGGCGGACGAGCCGGTTCGGGACTGGGCCTACGTCGATCCCCTCGGCATCCTGCGCGGCGAGGGCGTCGGCGACGCGCGCCGGCGTGCCCGCCAGCCCGAGGAGCCGCGCAAGCCCAAGCACTCGGCGACGGTGCGCCGCGCCCTCGACGTGATGGGCCTCGAGGAGGGCGCAGACGCGGCCGCCATCAAGGCGCAGTACAAGGTGCTGGTGAAGCGCTTCCACCCGGACGCCAACGGCGGCGACCGCTCCTTCGAGGAGCGCCTGCGCGACATCATCCGCGCCCACGACGTGCTCCGCGCGGCCGGTCTCTGCTGAGCGGCACGAACGATGCACGCCGGTTCGCACCCAGGATAGGGCAAACCGCGCGGGGCGGCCCTATATGGGATCCATGCCGGTCGGTGGCGCGCGAGCGCGCCGCCGTCTAAGGATGGCTCCGCCCCGCCGCGGAGGCCCGGCTCGACGTCCTTCCGCGCGGATGCTTCACTGTTTGGAAGTGGAGCGCCCGCGCCTCACGAGGTTCCGAATGCTCTCTGACGCTACGCCCGCCGCGCTGCCCGACCGCACCGTCTCCGTCCGCGATGTCTTCGGCATCGACCTCGACCTCAAGGTGCCGGCCTTCGCCGAGCCCGAGGAGCACGTGCCGGATGTCGACCCGGACTACATCTTCGACCGGGAGACGACGCTCGCGATCCTGGCCGGCTTCGCCCGCAACCGCCGCGTGATGGTCACCGGCTATCACGGCACCGGCAAGTCGACCCATATCGAGCAGGTCGCCGCCCGGCTGAACTGGCCGTGCATCCGGATCAACCTCGACAGCCACGTCTCGCGCATCGACCTCGTCGGCAAGGACGCCATCGTCCTGCAGGACGGCAAGCAGGTCACCGCCTTCCAGGACGGGATCCTGCCCTGGGCGCTGCAGAACAACGTCGCGCTCGTGTTCGACGAGTATGACGCCGGCCGCCCGGACGTGATGTTCGTGATCCAGCGCGTGCTGGAGCTCTCGGGCCGGCTGACGCTCCTCGACCAGAAGCGCGTGATCCGCCCGCACCCGGCCTTCCGGCTGTTCGCCACCGCCAACACGGTGGGCCTCGGCGACACGTCGGGCCTCTATCACGGCACGCAGCAGATCAACCAGGGTCAGATGGACCGCTGGTCGATCGTCACCACGCTGAACTACCTGCCGCACGACCGCGAGGTCGACATCGTGCTGTCGAAGGCGACGCATTACCGGGGCGACCAGGGCCGCGACATCGTCAACCGGATGGTGCGCGTGGCGGACCTCACCCGCAACGCCTTCATGAACGGCGACCTCTCCACCGTCATGAGCCCGCGCACGGTGATCACCTGGGCCGAGAACGCCGACATCTTCAAGGATATCGGCTTCGCTTTCCGGGTGACGTTCCTCAACAAGTGCGACGAGCTGGAGCGGACGCTGGTGGCCGAGTTCTACCAGCGCGCCTTCGGCAAGGAGCTGCCCGAGAGCGCGGTGAACGTCGCGCTGAGCTGACCCGCATGGAGGACGCGATGGCGCATCCGACCCCGACGCGCGAGGACGCCCCGGCGACTGCGCACGCGCGGGGACGGACCCGCCACGCGGACGATCTCTACACCTGGGTTCAGGAGCAGGTGGCACTGCTCCGCGCCGGCCGGGTGGACGCGCTCGACCTCGACAACATCGCCGAGGAGCTGAGCGACGTGGGTTCGGAGCAGTACGATAAGCTCGAGAGCGCGATCGAGGTGCTTCTCGCCCACGCCCTCAAATGGGATCACCAGCCCGAGCGGCGCAGCCGAAGCTGGTCGCTGACGATTGCGGAACAGCGCGTGCGGATCGACAGGCAGGTGCGCAAAAATCCAGGTCTCAAGCCGCGCATCGCCGAAGCCGCCAGCGAAGGCTACCGGGTCGGTCGGATCCGAGCCGCTCGCGAGATGAAGCGATCGCCCGAAACCCTGCCCGCGGACTGTCCCTACAGCTGGGACGAGATCCTGAACCGCCCCTTCGCGTTCGAGGACGACCGGTAGCGCTGATGTCCATCTCCAACCGCAAGCCCGGCGAGCGCCGCGAACCCGTGGCCGAGCCCCTGAAGCGCTCGGTGGCCGGGTGCCTGCGCGCCATCGCCCGGCGCTCCGAGGTCGAGGTCACCTACGCGACCGACCGGCCGGCGCTCACCGGCGACAAGGCCCGCCTCCCTGAGCCCCCGCGCAAGCTCTCGGCGCAGGACGTCGCGGTGCTGCGCGGCAACGCCGACGCCATGGCGCTGCGGCTGGGCTGCCACGACGTGGCCGTCCACCGCCGTCTCGCCCCCGAGAACGCACCCGCGCGCGCCGTGTACGACGCGGTCGAGCAGGCCCGGGTCGAGGCGATCGGGTCGCGCCGGATGGCGGGCGTGGCCAGCAACATCTCGGCGATGCTGGAGGACCGCTACCATCGCGGCGGCAAGTACGAGTCCATCACCGACCGGGCCGACGCTCCGATGGAGGATGCCGTCGCCCTGATGGTGCGCGAGCGCCTGACCGGCCAGAAGCCGCCCGAGGCCGCGACCAAGATCGTCGAGCTGTGGCGCGAGCATATCGAGGCCAAGGCCGGCCCGAACCTCGACGGGCTGCTCGGCTCGATCGAGGATCAGCGCAAGTTCGCCCGCTCGGTGCGCGACCTCCTCACCTCCCTCGACATGTCGGACGAGACGCCGTTCGACGCGGAGGACGACGAGAACGACGACGAGAACGACGCCCAGGACGACGAGCAGAACCCCAGCGAGGGCGATTCGGAGGAGAAGAGCCAGGGCGAGCGCGCCGAGATCGAGACCTCCGAGGAGGCCTCCGACGAGATCGAGGAGGGCGCCCAGGAATCCGCCGACGCACCGTCTGGTGAGTTGCCCGAGGAGGCCGAGGACGCGGAGTCGGAGGAGGCCTCGGAGGCCTCGCGCCCGCCGCAGCGGCAGGGCAACGAGGCGCGCGGGCCCGAGTACAAAGTGTTCAATCCGCGGTTCGACGAGGTCATCCACGCCGAGGAGCTGTGCGACGCCGACGAGCTGTCGCGCCTGCGCTCCTACCTCGACAAGCAGCTCTCGCACCTGCAGGGTGTGGTCGGCCGCCTCGCCAACCGGCTCCAGCGCCGCCTCCTCGCCCAGCAGAACCGCGCCTGGGAGTTCGACCTAGAGGAGGGGCAGCTCGACCCGGCGCGGCTCGTGCGCGTGGTCATCGACCCGTACCAGCCGCTCTCCTTCAAGCAGGAGAAGGACACCAATTTCCGCGACACGGTGGTCACGCTGCTCCTCGACAATTCGGGCTCGATGCGCGGCCGGCCGATCACCGTGGCGGCGACCTGCGCCGATATCCTGGCGCGGACACTGGAGCGCTGCGGCGTGAAGGTGGAGATCCTGGGCTTCACCACCCGCGCCTGGAAGGGCGGCCAGAGCCGCGAGGCGTGGCTCGCCGCCGGCAAGCCGCCGAATCCCGGCCGCCTGAACGACCTGCGCCACATCGTCTACAAGTCGGCCGACGCGCCCTGGCGGCGCGCGCGGAAGAACCTCGGGCTGATGATGCGCGAGGGGCTGCTCAAGGAGAACATCGACGGCGAGGCCCTGGACTGGGCGCACAAGCGCCTGCTCGGACGGCCGGAGCAGCGCAAGATCCTGATGGTGATCTCCGACGGCGCGCCGGTGGACGATTCGACCCTGTCGGTGAATGCCGGCAACTACCTGGAGCGGCACCTGCGCTGGATGATCGAGGAGATCGAGACGCGCTCGCCGGTGGAACTGCTGGCCATCGGCATCGGCCACGACGTGACCCGGTACTATCGCCGCGCCGTGACGATCATCGACGCCGAGGAGCTCGGCGGGGCGATGACCGAGAAGCTCGCCGAGCTGTTCGAGGAGGACGGCGCGGCGCCGACGGGGCGGATGCTGCGCGCAGCGGGCGGGCGGCGGTAATCACGCCGCGCGCTGCCGCGCGCAACAGACGATCCGCGTCGAGGAAGCTGGCAGATCCGAACCTCGACACGGTTCATGTTCGCAACTTGGACGGCGAAGCCCCCTCCGTCATCACGAGCGAAGCGAAGTGACCTAGGGCGGCGCGGGGCTTGTCCACGTGGCGCCGCCTGGATTGCTTCGCTCCGCTCGCAACGACGGCGCAGGGGCATCGGCCGGACATTGACGGCAGCCTGCGGCCGAGCTCTGGATTGCTTGAAGTGGCATGCCAGCCGCAAACAAGCGGAAACCGCCGCGGCCTCGACGGCCACGGCGGTTCAAACCGTCCGATAGGGGCGTGAAGCCCGACGACTCAGGCCGCGGCGGCCGGGGTCTCGGCGAGCTTCTTATGGATCTCGCGCTTCAGGAGGCGGGCAGTCTGCGACAGGTCACCCTCGCCGGCCTTGATCAGGAAGGCGTCGAGGCCGCCGCGGTGCTCCACCGAGCGCAGGGCGTGCGCCGTGACCCGCAGGCGGACGCGCTTGCCCAGCGCGTCGGACTGGAGGGTGACGTTGCACAGGTTCGGCAGGAACCGGCACTTGGTCTTGCGGTTCGAGTGGCTCACGAGGTGGCCGACCTGAACGGCCTTGCCGGTGAGTTCGCAGCGGCGCGCCATGATAAAAAACGATCCCGTCTCGTTCCGCCCGGTGAAGACCCGATCGCGGCCGGCGCGATCATCGTCGCAGCGGGCGGCGCCCATTGCGTGTTCCAGGTCCGGCGGAGTCCTGTTGAAGGCGCGAGCCTATAGGCGACGAAGGCGCGGTGCGTCAAGGTGCCGGCGGGGTTCAGCATCGCGCCGGACGACCAACGGTCTGTTAACCACGATGCCGGGATATAGCCTTCTTCCACCTGCAGGAAGGCGCCTCTCCCCGCTCCGTGCGTCGCAGAGGACGTCGGCGAGCGGGTGTGTTCGAGAGGGTGCGTTCGAGCGAGTGTCTTGGCCCGCCCGCCCTGGGATGCGATCCGGATCATGAGCGCCACGCCAATCCGTCGAATGATCAAGCCGTCGAAGAAGCACGCTGCCGGGCGCCTCGCGGGCAGCCTCCTCGCGGTCGCGGCCTTCGCGGCCCCGACCGATGCCGGCGCGCGGACGTCGCGGGCCAAGCGGGCCGCGCCCGCCGCCGCGACCGTGGCGGTCGATTACGGCATCAACCTCGCCGGTCTCCCGATCGGCACGGCCCGCCTGGCCGGCTCCTTCGACCGCGACCGCTACATGATGGACGTGTCGGCCGTGCTCACCGGCCTCGTCGGCGCGATCACCGGCGGCAAGGGCTCCGCCCGGGCCTCGGGAAGCTTCTCGGCCGCGCCGCAGCCCGGCGCCTTCGCCATCGCGACCCAGACGGCGAGTTCCGGCATCGCGGTGCGCATGGCCCTGGCGCGCGGCAACGTCGTCCAGGCCGAGATCACGCCGCCGCTCGTCGACATGCAGGACCGCGTGCCGGTCACCCCGGCCAACAAGCGCGGCATCATCGACCCGGTGAGCGCGCTGCTGATGCCGACCCAGGGCCGCGGCGAGCCCCTCGACCCGGAGAACTGCAACCGGACCCTGCCGGTCTTCGACGGCGCCACCCGCTTCAACGTGGTGCTGAGCTACGCCGAGACCCGCCCGGTGCAGAAGCCCGGCTATGCGGGGCAAGTCCTCGTATGCAACGCCCGCTACCAAGCGGTCGCCGGCCACCGGCCGGACCGGCCGGGCGTCAAGTTCATGGAGGAGAACCGCGAGATGTCGGTCTGGCTCGCCCCCGTCGAGGGGACGCGCGTCCTGATTCCGCTGCGCATCTCGGTGCTCACCACGATCGGCACCAACATCATCGAGGCCACCCGCTGGAGCCAGAGCGGCACGCCGACGACCACCGGCACGGCCGGCGCCGCCGGCAACAGTGTCGTGCAGGCGAGCCTGCCCGGGCAGTAGCGGCTGCGCGGGCAGCTGCCGCAGGGAGCGTTTGACCGGCGGCCGGTTTCCCGGCACCTCGGCGCGGCGCGGCAGCCGCGCGGGGAGGTCAGCAGTGCCCAAGGGCTACATCATCGTACGGATGACGGTCACCGACCCGGACACCTACAAGGACTACGCCGCCATGGCCTCCGAGGCGATGCGCAAGTACGGCTGCAAGCCGCTGGTGCGCGGCGGCCGCTGCGAGGCGCTGGAGGGCGAGGGCCGTCCGCGCAACGTCGTGCTGGAATTCGAGTCCTACGAGGCGGCGCGCACCTACTACTTCTCGCCCGAGTACCAGGCTGCCGTAGCCAAGCGCCGGCCCGCGGGCATCGGCGAGGTGGTGCTCGTCGAGGGTGTCGACTGATCGCCGGCCCGGTCACAACCGGACCTGACGCGGGCCGCGTCTTCCGCGCCCAAGCCGCGAAATGACCCGGCAAGGGCGCGGGGACGGACAGAGTCGCGCGCCCGCGGTGCCCCGCATTCCGTGCCGGCGGGCGCGATCGCGGCGTGGTCCGCGGTTGCGCGGGTGGAAGGAATCTTCACGTTCCCGGCGATAATGCCCGGATGTGCTCGCCTGCCCTCCGAATCGCCCTCGCCCTGGCCGCGCTCGCGGGGCCGGCCGCGGCGCAGTCCCTCAGTGCCGGGTCCGCCGATCCGGGGTGCGGCGGTGACGCCTTCTCGTCGGCCGAGGTCGTCGAGAACAGGCCGCCCCGCCGCGGCCCCCTCGTCGCGACACCCGACACGCTCTGCGCCGACCTCGCGCCGCAGCCGGGCGCGACGACGACGCAGATCGACGTCTACCCGATGATCACGCCGCAGATTGGACCTGGCGGCGGCGGCATCCCATATGGGGGAGGACCGTACCGGCCCTAGCGTCCCTGACGCGGTCGGCCGGTCGAACCCGCCTCCCCGCCCGCGCCGCGACGGCGCCGCGACGGCCTTCCCGCTCGAAGGAACCGCCGACCATCGACGCGCTGCTCCGCCCCACGCCCAGCCGCTCGCTGTCCCGCGAGGCCCGCGCCCGCGGCGTCACCGCGGTCCTCGGGCCGACCAACACCGGCAAGACGCATCTCGCCATCGAGCGGATGCTCGCCCACCCGACCGGCATGATCGGGCTGCCCCTGCGGCTGCTCGCCCGCGAGGTCTACCTGCGCGTCGTCGCGAAGGTCGGCCCCGAGAAGGTCGCCCTCGTCACGGGCGAGGAGAAGATCAAGCCGGACCGTCCGCGCTACTGGATCTGCACCATCGAGGCGATGCCCCGGGACCTCGACGTGGCGTACGTCGCCATCGACGAGATCCAGCTCGCCGCCGACATGGACCGCGGCCACGTCTTCACCGACCGCCTGCTCTACGTCCGCGGCCGGGAGGAGACTCTGCTGATCGGTTCCTCGACCATGCTGCCGCTGGTCCAGGACCTCATTCCCAACGTCCACACGACGACCCGGCCGCGGCTCTCGCAACTCACCTTCGCGGGGGAGAAGCGGCTGTCGCGCCTGCCGCGGCGCACCGCCATCGTCGCCTTCTCGGCCGAGGAGGTCTACGCGATCGCCGAGTTGATCCGCCGCCAGCGCGGGGGCGCCGCGGTGGTACTCGGCGCCCTGTCGCCGCGGACCCGCAACGCCCAGGTCGAGATGTACCAAGCGGGCGACGTCGACTACCTCGTGGCCACCGACGCGGTCGGGATGGGCCTCAACCTCGACGTCGATCACGTCGCGTTCGCGGCCAACTGGAAGTACGACGGCACCCGCTTCCGCAAGCTCACCCCCGCCGAGATGGGCCAGATCGCGGGGCGCGCCGGCCGCCACCTCGCGGACGGTACCTTCGGCTCGACCGGACGCTGCCCGCCCTTCGAGGCCGAGCTGGTGGAGCGGCTGGAGAGCCACGACTTCGATCCCCTGCGCATCCTGCAGTGGCGCAACCCGGATCTCAGCTTCGGCAGCCTCGAAGGCCTGCAGGCGAGCCTCGACGAGCACCCGCGCGAATCGGGCCTGACGCGCGCGCCCATGGGGGAGGACCAGCAGGCTCTTGAGATCCTCATGAAGGAGGACGACATCCGCGACATGGCGCGGAGCGCCGCCACGGTGCGCCGCCTGTGGGACGTCTGCGGCGTGCCGGATTACCGCAAGGTCCACCCGCAGGTGCACGCCGATCTCGTGGCGCAGCTCTACCGGTTCCTCATGAAGGGCATGGCGGGCCGCATCCCCGACACGTGGTTCGCCGAGCAGGTCGCGATGATCGACCGGACCGACGGCGACATCGACACGCTGTCCCGCCGGATTGCCCAGGGACGCACCTGGACCTTCGTGGCGAACCGTCCCGACTGGCTGCGCGACCCAGAACATTGGCAGGGCGAGACGCGTCGGGTAGAGGACAGGCTGTCCGACGCCCTGCACGAACGCCTCGCGAGCCGCTTCGTCGACCGGCGCACAAGCGTCCTGATGCGGCGCCTGAGAGAGAACACGATGCTCGAAGCCCAGATCACCGCCGACGGTGACGTCACCGTCGAGGGTCAGCATGTCGGCCACCTTCACGGATTCCTGTTCGTTCCCGATGCCAGCGCCGAGGGGCACGAGGCCAAAACCCTGAGGAGCGCCGCCGAGAAGGCGCTCGCCGGGGAGATCGAGTCCCGGGCCGAGCGGTTTTCGGCAACGGCCGATTCGACCCTCGTGCTCTCGCACGACGGCACGATCCGCTGGACCGGCGCGCCCGTCGCCAAGCTCACCCCCGGCGAGAAGCTGTTCGCCCCGCAGATCCGTCTGCTGGCGGACGACAGCCTGACCGGCGCGCATCGCGAGAAGGTCGAGGCGCGCCTCGACGCGTGGTTGAAGGCCTACATCGTGCGGCTGCTCGGGCCGCTGATGGAGATCGAGACCGCGGCAGACCTGACTGGCCTCGCCAAGGGAATCGGCTACCAAGTCGTCGAGGCGCTCGGCGTGCTGGAGCGCTCGAAGGTGGCGCACGAGATGCGCAGCCTCGACCAGGAGGGCCGCGGCGCCCTGCGCCGCCACGGCGTCCGGTTCGGCGCCTACCACATCTTCCTGCCGGCGCTGCTGAAGCCGGCGCCCCGCACGCTCGCGGCCCAGCTCTGGGCCCTGCGCAACGGCGGCCTCGACCAGCGCGGCCTCGACGAGATCGCGCATCTCGCCGGCTCCGGCCGCACCTCGATCAAGGTCGACCGCGAGATCGCCAAGGGCCTCTACCGCGCGGCCGGCTTCCGGGTCAGCGGCGAGCGGGCGGTGCGGGTCGACATCCTGGAGCGGCTCGCCGACCTGATCCGCCCGGCGATCGCCTACCGGCCCGGTACCACCCCGGGCGCCCCGCCGGACGGCACCGCCGACGGCGACGGCTTCGTGGCCACCGTCGGCATGACCTCGCTGGTCGGATGCTCGGGCGAGGATTTCGCCTCGATCCTGAAGTCGCTCGGCTACAATTCCGAGGCGCGCCCCGGCCCGGCCATCACGGTGCCGCTCGTCCCCGCTGCCGCCACCGCGCCGGCGGCGCCGACCGCCGCCGAGGCGTCCTCCGAGGAGGCTGTCGCCGCGCAGGCTGATGCCGCCGAGCCGGTCGGCGACGAGGCCCCGGCCGCCGAGGGTGTCGAGACCACCGCCGATCACGCTGACGCGGCCGAGGAAGCCCCGGCCGCCCTCGAGGCGGAGCCCGCCGAGGGCGAGACTGCGGACGAGTCGGCCGGCACGCCGGTCGACGCGGCCACCGAGGCGCCCGCGACCGAGGCGCTCGCGACCGAGACATCTGCGACCGAGTCGCCCCACGCCGAGGCGGAGCAGCCGGCCGAGGCGGACGCCGCGCCGGCGGCCGAACCCATCGCCGAGGAGACCGCGCCCGACGCGGCCGCCGAGGCGGAGCCCGACGCGGCCGAGACGGCCGAGACGGCCGAGGCCGTTGGTGCCGAGGGCGAGGGCGCAGCCGAGATCCCGCAGATCGAGGTCTGGCGCCTGCAGCGCCACCAGCGCCCGGCCCACCAGCGCCCGCAGAACCGTCCCCGCGGGGCTGGTCGGGGGCGCGACGGCGGCCAGCAGGGCCAGCATTCGGGACAGGGGCGTCCCGACGGTGGCCGGCCGGAGCAGCGCCGGGCCGAGGGCGACGGTGGCCCGCGCCCCGGCCGGGACCGCGGCCCGCGCCGCGACCGCTTTGAGGGCGGCCGTCCGGAACGCCGCGACGACCAGCGCGGCGCCGAGCAGCGCCATTCCGGCCCGCGGCCCGACCAGCGGCCGCCGCGGCGCGAGCGGGCGCCTGATCCGGACTCGCCCTTCGCCAAGCTCGCGGCCCTGAAGGCGCAGCTCGAGGCCGGCGACGGCGGGAAGCGCTGATCCGCGGCGGATGCGCGAGGACCGGCAGCGCCTCGACAAGTGGCTGTGGTTCGCGCGCTTCGCGCGGACCCGGTCGCTCGCGGCGCGGCTGGCTTCCGACGGCTTCGTGCGGGTGAACGGCAGCCGGGCCGAGAACCCCGCGAAGGCCATCAGCATCGGTGACGTGGTCACGGTGGCGGCGCCCCACGCGACCCTGGCCGTGCGGGTCCTCGGTCTCGGCCTGCGCCGCGGCCCGGCGTCGGAGGCGCGGCTCCTCTACGACGACCTGTCGGGCGGCACCCTGTCGGTCGAGGACGGTCCGGACGGGCCGTCCGAGTGATGAGGTCGCGCCACAGCGGCCGCGCGAGCGACCCGACGCGAACCCTTGCGGCGCCCGCACGCTTGTCAGTCCGGGAGGCAGCGTCTAGAGCCGTGGGCCTCCGAGATCCGTCCCAGTGTCGGGTCTCACCGGCGTTCCCCTCGCAGCACCCTCCGGGCGTGCGGGCCGTCCCCAGGCTCCGCCCGGGCCAAGTCGAGTTTTAGGACGAAGACATCCGATGACCTACGTCGTCACCGACAATTGCATCAAGTGCAAGTACACGGACTGCGTCGAGGTCTGTCCGGTGGACTGCTTCTACGAAGGCGAGAACATGCTCGTCATCCATCCAGACGAGTGCATCGATTGCGGCGTCTGCGAGCCGGAATGCCCCGCCGAGGCGATCAAGCCCGACACCGAGTCGAATCTCGACACGTGGCTGAAGCTGAACGCCGACTACGCCAAGTCCTGGCCCAACATCACGCAGAAGAAGGAAGCCCCGGCCGACGCCAAGGATTGGGACGGCAAGAGCGGGAAGCTCGAGGCGCATTTCTCGCCCAACCCCGGCTCGGGCGACTGACCCCGCGCCGGCCCCGCAGGTTCTGACGCCGGCCCGCGGCCCGCTTCCCAGATTGCGGGAAGATCTGTCGGGCCCGTGCCGCCTCTGAACCCCGCGGCGGGGCTGCGTCATACGAGGGCCTGATACGCGGCCAGGTCATTCCTGTCCCGCCGCACCAGTGTAAAACTCTTTGGCGCCGCGCTTGGTCCGCGCGTGCGTCTTCAGGGATGCTTTGATCTGCGCGCCGGATTGTGGTAGACAATCCGCCTGCCGTCGCTCGCGCCTGACGTGCTCCCTCCGGCTGAAACGCCTTCGCTTTTCGTGGGTTAGGAGTAGTACGCGCTCGACCGCTGAAGGTGACTTCGGCGGGCGGGCCAGGCGTTTGCACGGCCGCGCCGGGGAACGCCCGGATTCGTGCGCTCGGCGCCGGGTCCGGGAGCGGCGAGGCAGACCGGGTGTCCCGCCCGGAAGAACACGGTTTCGCGCGGCGCCGAACGCTGCGCGCCAGTGGAGGCCCTTCTCGCATGACCACAGCCAAGAAGACGACGACCGCAGGCCGGCAGGGCTTCAAGACCGGCGAGGCTGTCGTGTATCCGGCCCACGGCGTCGGTCGCATCACCGCGATCGAGGAGCAGGAGATCGCCGGCTACAAGCTTGAGCTGTTCGTCGTATCGTTCGAGAAGGACAAGATGGTCCTGCGCGTCCCCACCGCGAAGGCCAACAGCGTGGGCATGCGCAAGCTCGCCGAGCCGGAACTGGTCAAGAAGGCGCTCGACCTGCTGACCGGCCGCGCCCGGATCAAGCGCACCATGTGGTCGCGCCGCGCGCAGGAATACGAGGCCAAGATCAACTCGGGCGACCTGCTCGCCGTCACCGAGGTCGTGCGCGACCTCTTCCGGTCCGAGGCTCAGCCGGAGCAGTCCTACTCCGAGCGCCAGCTCTACGAGGCTGCCCTGGACCGGATCGTGCGCGAGATCTCGTCGGTGAACCGCATCACCGAGACCGAGGCCCTGAAGCTGATCGAGCAGAGCCTCGCCAAGTCGCCCCGCCGGGCGAAGAACGAGGCGGAGCCCGAGGCCGAGGCCGACGGTGACAGCGAGGGCGACGACATTCAGGAGGAGGCCGCCTGAGGCGCGCTTCCCCCCCGCGGACGACATCGAACCCGGCCCCTGTGGCCGGGTTTTTTGTGCCCGGACTGGTCCGAACCGGCGCGCCGGCCCGGTCGCTTCGGGACATCCGGGCTGGACGGCGCGCGGCCGGATCCCATCTGATCGGGACGGAACACGATTTCGTGGCCGCCCGGTTGTCGCATTGTGGGGCATCGGGACGGAACTTTCGCGTTTTGCCTTCCGTTGTCGGTTGCCTGGCGTCGCCTCCCGGTGGCGCCTGCGCGTCGGGCTATCGGCTCGACGCCGCAACAGCACTCGACAACAAGAGGCAGGCGGATGGCTGAGATCGCGGGAATTCGACGGCAGTTCATACGGACTGCCATGGAGGCACCCTTCCTGGCCCGGGAAGAAGAGCGCGGCCTCGCCGTCCGCTGGAAGGACGAGCGTGACGAGCGGGCCCTCCACCGACTGATCTCCGCCCATATGCGCCTCGTCATCGCCCTGGCGGGGCGTTTTCGTCACTACGGCCTACCCATGGCCGATCTCGTCCAGGAAGGGCATGTCGGCCTGATGGAGGCCGCCGCCCGGTTCGAGCCCGAGCGGGACGTCCGCTTCTCGACCTACGCGACGTGGTGGATCCGCGCGTCGATCCAGGATTACATCCTGCGCAACTGGTCGATCGTGCGCGGCGGCACGTCCTCCGCGCAGAAGGCCCTGTTCTTCAACCTGCGGCGGCTGCGCGCCCGGCTGATGCAATCCACCGAGGAGCATGTCGGCGACGAGATCCACCGCCGCATCGCCAGCGCCATCGGCGTGTCGCGGGACGACGTCGCCCTGATGGACGCGCGCCTCTCCGGTCCCGACATGTCGCTCAACGCCCCCGTGGGCGAGGACAGCGACGCCTCCTCGGAGCGGATGGACTTCCTCGTCGACGGCGCCGACCTGCCGGACGAGACCGTGAGCGCCACGGTCGACGGCGAGCGTCGCTTGAGCTGGCTCCAGCAGGCCCTGACCGTGCTGTCGGAGCGCGAGCTGCGCATCCTGCGCGAGCGCCGCCTCGCCGAGGATCAGGCGACCCTGGAAGCCCTGGGCCAGAGGCTCGGCATCTCCAAGGAGCGCGTCCGCCAGATCGAGAACCGGGCCCTGGAGAAGCTGCGTCGCGCCCTGGCCGACCGCTTCCCCGCCGCCACCGGCAGCCCGCATATCGGCTGAGCCCACACGGTAGCGACACCGACGCGAAGCCCGGCCCCGAGGCCGGGTTTTCGCGTTTCAGAGGGCCCCGCGTCCGGCGGCACCGCAACGCGCGGGGGCGGCCCCGATCGGGTCCTATAGCGGGTCGACGCGGGTTTCGGTCGCGGGGTCGGTTCAGGCTCCCTGCGCGGCGGTGCTGCGCCGCTCCCGCCGGCGACTGCGCCGGCCGGGCTCGGGCGTCGCGTCGAGCCAGATCACCAGCGCGAGGGCGATGAGCGCCGGCAGGCCGAGGGCCAGGAAGGCGCCGGTCCAGCCGAACATCCCGTAGGACAGGCCGCCGTACCAGCCCGACAGGGCGCCGCCGACGCCCTGGATGGCGTTGACGCTGCCGATGGCCGTCTGGGTCCGGCCGGAGCCCCAGGTCAGGTCGGCGACGATGACCGGCACCGCCACCCCGACGATGCCGGACGCGACGCCGTCCAGCACCTCGGCGGCGATCAACCAGACCGGATCGTCGATGAGGCCGGACAGCAGCGCCCGCACCGGCAGGACCGCGAAGGCGACCATCAGCAGTTGGCGGCGGCCGCGCTTGTCGGCGAGCGATCCGGCGAACAGCGCCACCGGGACCATCACCAGCTGGGCCACCATGACGTAGCGGGCCGTCCAGGTCGTGGCGTCGGCCGCGGTCGCGACCAGCTTCTGGCCGAGCAGCGAGAGCATGCCGCCGTTCCCGAGATTGAACAGGGTCAGCGCCACGGTCAGCACCAGCAGGCGACGGTTCCCCAGGACCTGGCGGAGGCCGCTGCGCTCCGGCTCGTCCGAATCGTCCTCCTTCCAGCCGACGGCGCGGCGGCGGCTCCACGCCTTGGCCGGCATCGTCGCCGTCGCGACGATCGCCGCCAGCGCCATGCCGCCCAGCACCCAGAAGGCGATCGCCGGGCCGAAATAGCCGGTGCCGAGGCTGATGGCGCCCGCGGCGATCAGGATGCCGACGTGATTGAAGGCCTGGTTGCGCCCCTGCTGCGCGGGGAACCGGTCCTTGCCGACGATACCCAGGGTCAGCGCCGCGACGGCCGGCAGCAGCAGGGTGCCGCCGGCCGCCGCGAACAGCTGCGCGCACAGCACCGCCGGGAAGCTGCGGGCCGGCAGGAGCAGCAGCGTTCCCACCAGGATCGCCCCGCAGGCCAGCGCGATCAGCAGGCGCGGGCGCGGGAACCGATCGACCAGGGCACCGAACGGTCCGCTCAGGAACAGCGTGCCGATGCCGACCAGCGTGATGACGAACCCGACCCGCGCGGGGCTCCACGAGGCCGATTCTGCCAGCCAAGTCCCGAGAAAGGGTCCGAGGCCGCCCTGGATGTCCCCGATGAACAGGTTGATCAGGGCGAGGTTTGCGGTGGGGGCCATGCGATCCTGGAGCCGTTTCGGGCCCCGGACCTGTACTCCCCCCCCGGAACGGTCAAGCCCGGATCGCCGCCATCATCGCCGCACCGCTCCCGCGGCGGACTCGCTGCACCGGCCTCACGGCTCCCGCGGGCCGTACTGCATCAGCCCCTCCCCGAATGACCAGTTCTCCGGGTTGACCTCGACGAGGTTGATGAAGACGTCCCCCGGCGCCACGCCGGGATCGCGGGCGAGGTTGCGGGTCACGGCGACGTAGAGGGCGCGCTTCTGCGCGGTGCCGCGCGTCGCGTTGGCGGTGATCTGGACGATCACGAGGCGGTCGCTGCGCCGGATCCCGAGATAGTCGGGACCGTAGACGAAGTCCGACGCGTCGTGCTGGTGCACCAGGGCGAACAGGTCGCCCTCCGGCACCGCGAAGGTCTCGCGCATGGCGTCGTAGACACCCGCGACGAGGGCGGCCCTGTAGGATTCGGTCGTCCCGGCACGCAGGGAGATGCGGGTCAGAGGCATGGTCTCACTCCTCGATCGGTCCGAGATCAGCGGCCGCGCGCCGCGGCGAGGCCGGGCGCGGCGAGGTGGGCGATCGCGGTTCCGGACAGCCCGGCGGCCGGCTCGGCGCGGAGGGTGAAGCGGGTGAGGCGCCATCCGTCGGGATCGAGCCCGGCCACGGTGGCGAGGACGTCGCGCCCGGCCGCGATGTCGTGCCCGCGTCCCCGCTCGTCGTCGCGCAGGGCGGAGAGATCCTCCGCGGGCCCGACGAGACGCGTCTCCTCCGAGAGGGCGCCCGCGGCGTCGCCCGGCCCGAACGCGGCTGCGACCGCCAGCCACGTCTCGATGCGCGGCCGGCCGAAGCTCGCGATCACGGCGCCGAATCCGGCCCCGGCCAGGAACGCGGCGGCGGCGCCGGCATCCTGCCACAGATAGAGAGAGCTGTAGGCGTTAGCGGCGGCCCCGCGCGCCCGGTCCTCGACCGTGAAGGCCTTGAAGACGAGGCCTGGCACCGCGTCCCAGGCCGGTGCGCGGGTGGCGACGCGCGCGCGGATCCTGTCCATGGCGTAGTCGGCCGGCAGACGATGCCGGTAGCGGGTGATCAGCATGGGGCACTCCCGAAGAGGCCCGCAGGCTTGCACGCCGCGTCGATAACGGCGACATATCGGCACCGATATCTACGATAAGAGTGCGTTATGGTCGCCGATCGTCCCCTCGACCTCGAAGGCGTCCTGGCCTTCGTGCGCGTGGTCGATCTCGGCAGCTTCACCCGTGCCGCCGAGGCGCTCGCCACGTCGCAGGCGGCGATCAGCCTGCGGCTGAAGCGGCTCGAGGACCGGCTCGGCACGCGCCTCCTGGACCGGACCCCGCGGCACGTGGACCTGACGCGCCAGGGCGCCCTGTTCCTGCCGGCCGCTCGGCGCCTCCTGGACGCCCATGACAGCGCCGTGGCCGACGCGGCGACGGCGCAGCCCGCCCGGCTCAGCCTCGGGATCAGCGACCACGTCGCCGGCCCCGACCTGCCGGTGCTGCTGCGGCGCCTGGGCCTGGATCGGGCCGGGCTGATCACGGAGGTGCGGATCGTCCCGTCGCGCGACCTCGCGGCCGCGTTCGGATCCTCCGGCGAGGGCGGCTACGACGCGGTGATCTTCCGGACGGAGGACGAGGCCGGCCACGGCGGCGCGGTCCTGGCGGAGGAGCGGCTGGGCTGGTTCGCCGCACCGGATTTCCCGGCGCCCCGGCCGGGCGAGACGCTGCGTCTGGCGGGGCTCGCGGGCCCCTGCACGGTCCGGGGCGCGGCGACGCGGGTTCTCGACGCGGCCGGGCTCCCCTGGACCGAGGTCTTCGTCGGAGGCGGCGTGCTGGCGGTGGGGGCGGCCGTGATGGCGGGGCTGGCGGTGGCGGCCCTGGCGCCGAGCACGGCCCCGGCCGGTGCCGTGGAGGTCGGCGGCCGGTTCGGGCTGCCGGAACTGCCGCGCACCTTCGTGGTGCTGCGCGCCCGCCGCCTGGCCGGGCGCCCCGCCGAGGCGCTGCGCGCCCTGGCGGCGGCCTATCGCGGTCCCGGCGGCCGCTGAGCGGCCGCCGGCTCGTCCTGCCTCAGGAGGCGAGCGGGCCCTGGGCGCCCTGCTGCTCCATCACCTTCTGCCGGTAGAGGCCGACGAAGTCGATCGGGTCGATGTACAGGGGCGGGAAGCCGCCGTTGCGCACCGCCTCGGCCACGATCTGGCGGGCGAAGGGGAAGAGCAGGCGCGGGCACTCGATCATCACAGCCGGATGGATCTGGTCGGCCGGGATGTTGAGAAGCCGGAAGACGCCGGCATAGGTCACCTCGAAGGCGAACAGCACCTCGTTCTGGATCTTGGCGTCACCCTCGAGCTTCAGCTCGACCTCGAAATCGGTCTCGGAGAGCTGCTGCGCGTTGACGTTCACCTGGATGTTGATCTGCGGCCCCTGACCCTCCTTGGGCTGGAGCGAGCGCGGTGCGTTCGGATTCTCGAAGGAGAGGTCCTTCGTGTACTGCGCCAGGGCGTTGATGGTCGGCGCATCGCCCTGCGGCATGCCGCCGCCGTTGCCGTTCGCTGCCGGGGAATCGGCCATGCGGATCATCCTTCTCGATCGACCGGCAGGGCCGGCGCGGGTTGTTGTCGCGGCGGGAGCGGCTGGATCACGCCGCGGAACTGCCCAAACGGCAGGGCCGCTAACACGCGGGCCGGGCCTGGACAAGCGAGCGGGCGCGGCGCTGGCGCCGGCGGCCCCCACGACCCATATCGACCGGATCGCAATTGACGCGTGGGTTCGATCGTCCGGCCGACACAACCGGCTCGCTCCCGACGCGTTGGTCGGATATGAGTCGGCCAGACCTCTGCGCGCTTAGCCGGCGCCGCACCGCGCGCGACCTGAGCAAGGGGCACAGGGTCTCGCCGCGGCCACCATCGGATCGGTGATGCAGGACAGTTTCGACGTTACGACGATCATCTTCCTCGCGCTGGCCGTCTTCGTGATCTGGCGTCTGCGCTCGGTGCTCGGTCAGAAGACGGGGGCCGAGCGCTCGCCGTTCAAGCCGGTCGACCGCAGCCGGACTGAGCCCCAGGCGCGCTCCGACGGCGACAACGTCGTTCGCCTGCCCGGCGCCGACCGGGTCCAGGCCGCGCCGCAGCCCGCCGCCGCCCCGCGGGACTGGCGCGGGATCGCCGAGCCGGGATCCGAGGTCGCGCGCGGCCTGGAGGCCTGCATCCAGGCGGAGCCCAGCTTCGACCCCCGCGCCTTCATCGAGGGCGCCAAGTCGGCCTACGAAGCCATCATGATCGCCTTCGCCAAGGGCGACCGGAAGACCCTGCGCGGCCTCCTCTCGAAAGAGGTCGGCGAGGCGTTCGAGCGGGCGATCGCGGAGCGCGAGCGCAACCGGCAGACGCTCGAGACCACCTTCGTGTCGATCGACAAGGCCGAGATCGTCGCCGTCGAGGTGCGCAACCGCGTGGCGCACGTCACCGTCCGCTTCCTGTCGAACTTGATCACCGCCACCCGCGACGCCGACGGCAAGGTGGTGGACGGCAGCGCCGAGACGGTGGTCGAGGTGCCGGATGTCTGGACCTTCGCCCGCACGCTCGGCTCGCGGGACCCGAACTGGCAGCTCGTGGCCACCGAGGCCGGCGCCTGAGTCCGTGACCGGCGTTCCGTGACGATCTTGCCGTGCCGATGTCCCGCGCCCGGTCCGGAGCAGTCCCGGCCGCCCTCCTCGCGTCCCTCCTGAGTCAGGCCGTGTCCGCCGCGCCGACGGCGGTCGGCGGCGCGGTGCTGACCCCCGTGGCCGCGGCCGACCTGCCGGGCTTCCCCGGCGCGGGGGCTGAGGCGGCGCTCGACGCCTTCCGCCGCGTCTGCGCGGCCCCGCCGCCCGCTCTGCCCCAGCCCGACGGCGTCGTGGGAGATCCGGCCGCCCTCGCCGAGGCCTGCGCGGCCGCCGCCGGCCCCGTGCCCGACGCCGCCGCCTTCTTCCACGAGCGGTTCGAGGCGTTCCGCGTCGCGCGGCCCGGCGCGGACCGGCCCGGCTTCCTGACCGGCTATTTCGAGCCGGAACTCGCGGGTTCCCTCGAACTAGGCCCGGACTTCCCGACGCCTGTCCTGGCCCGCCCCGACGACCTGATCTCCCTCGGCCCCGGCGAGACCCGCCCGGGGCTCGACCCGGGCCTGCGCGCCGCCCGCGCCACCGCGGACGGCTTCGCCCCCTACCCCGACCGCGCCGCGATCGACGACGGCGCCCTCGGCGCGCGGGCGAAGCCGATCCTGTGGCTGCGCGACGCGGTCGACCTGCTGGTCCTGCAGGTCCAGGGGTCCGGGCGCGTCCGGCTGCCGGACGGGCGCGCGGTGCGGGTGCTCTACGACGGCCGCAACGGCCGCCCCTACACGGCGGTGGCCAAGCTGATTGTCCAGGAGGGCCACCTGCCCCTGGAGGGCCTGACGCTCGCCCGCTGGACCGGCTGGCTGCGCGCCCATCCCGAGACCGCCAAGCGCCTGATCCGCGCCAACGCCTCCTACATCTTCTTCCGCCTCGCTCCGGTCGCGGATCCGGTCCTCGGGCCGCCGGGCGCCGCGAATGCCCCGCTCAGCCCGGGCCGCAGCCTGGCGGTGGATTCGACCCTCTGGCGCTACGGCCTGCCGTTCTGGCTCGCCGGCCCCCTCCCCGGCGCGACTCCAGGTGAGGCCGGGCGCCTCGTCATCGCCGCCGATACCGGCTCGGCGATCGTGGGCCCTGCCCGCGGCGACCTCTTCGTCGGTACCGGTGCGGAGGCCGGCGTAGCCGCCGGCAACCTCCGCGACGCGATCGGCTTCGTGGTCCTGCTGCCGCGCCGCGCGGCGGTGCCCGGAGCCGCGCCGTGAGGGCCCCGCGCCGCGGGCGCCGCCTCACCGCGGGAGAGACCCGCCTCTGGGACGCGATCGCCAAGCTGGTCACGCCGCTGCCGGGCCGCGCCGCCCCGGTGCCCGAGACGCCTCCGCCGCCGGGCCCGACCGCCACCATGCCGGCCCTCTCGGCGCCGATCCTGAAGCCCAGCGCGCCGCCGGCCGCCAAGAGGCCGCGGGCGAAGCACCCGCCGAAGCCGGCCCCGGAGCCGGCGCGCCCGGCCACCGCCGCTCCCTACCAGGCGCCGCCCCAGCGGCACGCGCCGAGTGCCGGGCTGGAGCGGAACGCCAAGCTCGGCCTGCGCCGGGGGCGGCTCGCGATCGAGGCTCGGATCGACCTGCACGGGATGGTGCAGGCCGAGGCCCACGCCGCGCTGACGGGCTTCCTGCTCCGCGCCCGGGCCGCCGGGCATTCCTACGTGCTGGTCGTCACCGGCAAGGGCGGCCCGGGCCACGCGGACGCCTTCTCCGAGCGGGGCGTCCTCCGCCGCAGCGTGCCGCACTGGCTGCGGGGGCCGGACCTGCGCGGCATCGTCCTCGGCTTCGAGGAGGCCGCCCGCCACCATGGCGGCGGCGGCGCCCTCTACGTGCGCCTGCGCCGGCGGTAGGGCGGGTCCGAGCGCGGGACGCGCGGCAACCCGTCCGGATCCCCGCGGTTGCGGCGAGGTCCGATACCGATGATATCCGGGGCGGCGCACGGGGCGCCGCGGACGCAGAAATCGCGAGAGAGATGCCGGAGCTTCCCGAGGTCGAGACCGTGCGGCGGGGATTGGCGCCCGCCCTGGTCGGCGCGCGGTTTAGCCGCGTCACCCTGCGCCGGCCCAACCTGCGCTTCCCGTTCCCCGAGCGCTTCGCCGCCCGCCTCGAGGGGCGGACCGTCACGGGCCTCGCGCGCCGGGCGAAGTACCTCACCGCCGCCCTCGACTCGGGCGAGACGCTGGTCATGCATCTCGGCATGAGCGGGCGGTTCGACGTGGCCCTGCCCGACGGCAGCAACCTGTCGCCGGGAGACTTCTACCTCGAAGGCGCCCAGGGCACGCCCCGGCACGACCACGTGGTCATGGCGATGAGCACCGGCGCCACGGTGACCTACAACGACGCCCGCCGCTTCGGCTTCATGGATCTGGTCCCGAGCGCGGAGCTCGCGGCCTGCCGCCACTTCGCCCGGATGGGCGTGGAGCCCCTCGACGGGCTGACCGGGGCTGTGATCGCGCAGCTCTTCCGCCACAAGATCGCGCCGCTGAAGGCCGCCCTGCTCGATCAGCGCCTGATCGCGGGCCTCGGCAACATCTACGTGTGCGAGGCGCTGCACCGGGCGCGCCTGCATCCGGAGGCGCCGGCCGGGAGCCTCGCCCGGCCGGACGGGCGCCCGATGCCCAAGGCCAACGCCCTGGCCAAGGCGATCGTGCAGGTCCTCGAGGAGGCTGTGAAGGCCGGCGGCTCGACCCTGCGCGACTACGTCCACACGGACGGCAGCGCGGGCGCGTTCCAGCACGCCTTCCGGGTCTACGACCGGGTCGGCCTGCCCTGCAGCCGGCCCGGATGCGCCGGCGCGATCACCCGCATCGTGCAGGCGAACCGCTCGACCTTCTACTGCGCCACCTGCCAGCCCCCGGGCTGAGCGCGCCGATCGGCGCCTATCGCGCCGCGGAACGGCAATTTCGCCACAAACCCGACTAGGGTTAAGCCCCTCGACGTGCGCACCCGGTTGCGGGCAGCCGATCCCGGCCCGCGACGCGTAACGGGTCGCGCGGGCCCAGACAGGATCCCGATGTTCTTCCGCCGCTCAAAGACGCCCGCGCCCGAGACCGCCGCGCAGGATCCGACGGACGAGCCCGCCCTGCCGCAGCGGCTGTCGCCGCGCTCGCCCGGCGAGGCGATCAAGCCGACCGTCGCGCCCCCGCCGCCGGAGAAGCCCGAGCGCGAGCGGAGCGGCCTCGTGGGCCTGATCAGCGGCGCCTTGACCTTCGCGGTCGTCATCGCCATCGCGGCGATGATCGGGATCACGCTGTTCCAGCGGCAGGTGCGCGAGCCGGGCCCGCTCGCGGCCGACAAGGTCGTGGTCATCCCGACCCACAGCGGAACGGCCGAGATCGCCGAGACCCTGAAGCGCGAGGGCGTGATCGACCATACCGGCCTGTTCGAGTTCGCCGCCCGCTTCGGCGGCCGGCCGGCGCTGCGGGCGGGCGAGTACGTCTTCAAGGCGCACGCGAGCATCTCCGACGCGCTCGACACGATCGCCACGGGCCGGCAGGTCCAGCACGCCATCACCTTCCCGGAGGGCCTGACCTCCGAGCAGATCGTCACCCGCCTCAACGACAACGACGTGCTCGCCGGCGAGATCAACGAGATCCCCCCGGAAGGCTCGCTCCTGCCGGATACCTACAAGTTCGAGCGCGGCGCCACCCGGCAGCAGATCGTCAACCTGATGAAGGCCAAGCAGCGCGAGGTCCTGAACCAGATCTGGCTGCGGCGCAGCGCCGACGTGCCGGTGCGGACCCCGGCCGAGATGGTGACCCTCGCCTCCATCGTCGAGAAGGAGACCGGCCGCGCCGACGAGCGGCCCCGGGTGGCTGGCGTCTTCATCAACCGCCTCAACAAGCGGATGAAGCTGCAATCCGACCCCACGATCGTCTACGGGCTCGTGGGCGGGCGCGGCACCCTCGGCCGCGGGATCCTGCGCTCCGAGATCGACCGGCCGACCCCCTACAACACCTACGTGATCGAGGGCCTGCCGCCGGGGCCGATCGCCAATCCCGGCCGCGCCGCCCTGGAGGCGGTGGCCAACCCGTCCCGGACCAAGGACCTGTACTTCGTCGCGGATGGCACCGGCGGCCACGCCTTCGCCGATTCCCTCGAGGCGCACCAGCGCAACGTCGCCCGCTGGCGGGCGGTCGAGAAGAGCCGGCAGGCGCCGCCGGACGCCGTCGACAAGGTCGAGCCGGGCCCGGACTCGGCGACGCCGGGCCGCGCCTCGGCCTACGCGCCGGGCGGCGCCCCCGCGGGGAACGGGATCAACACCAACGCGGCCTTCGCCCTGGATACCGGCACGCCGGGCACGCGCGCCTTCGATGCCTCCGAGGGCACTCGCCTCGATCCGCTCAAGAACCGCAGCTACGATCTGGGCTCGCCCAAGACGGTCCCGACCCTGAGCGAGCCGGCACCGGCGCCGCGCGGCCGCCGCTAGGCAGCCGCGCCGGTCCGCGGCGCCGGCTTCGGCGACGTCGGGGCCACCCTCAATGCGCCCGCGGGTTCCGCGGGCGCCGCGGCGCCTCTGGCGGCTCGCCCGACAGCGAGGCCGCGATCTGCCGTCCCAGCTCGTAGAGCAGCGCTTCGAGCAGCGGCTGCACCCGCGTCGCCTCGCCGGGCCCGAGATCGCCGACCAGCTCCCACAGGCGCATCGCGTAATCGGCCATCCGCTCGACGGCGGTCCCCGGCTCGGTCGGAGCCCCGAGAAAACCGACCGGCGGCTCGTACGGGCCGTCGACCCGGCTGTCGGTGATGTCGATCACGATGCCCCGACCGTAGATGTGCCCGTCCGCGCGGCGCTCGAACCGACCCCGCGCCAGGACCCAGCGCACGACGCCCGGCGCGGGCACGATGCGGTGCTCCCAGGCGAAGAGACCGCCCTCCTCGCGGACGCGACGGCGCTCGCTCTGGTCCCGGGCGAGGTCCTCCGGGTGGAAGAGCGCGGAGAGCTGCTCCCAGGTGATGCCGTCCGCCGCCTCGGCCTCGGTCAGGCCGAAGATCCGCGCCATCGTCGCGTCCCCGCGCACGCATCCCGTGTGCGGCGCATCCTCCCAGATGCCGACGCCCAGCGCGGACATCCCGAACGGCGTGAGCGCGGTCCTCCCCAATACTGATCGCGGCATGCGCCATCCGAGTTCATGTGCAGACGAGCGGGATTTCGAGCACACCTTCACTGCGGAATGCAACGTCGGCCGCGCGACACGAAAGTGAAAACGTGACCACCGCGACCGCGCGGGCGACGGCGGACGGGGCCCGCGTCGCGGGCGGGCGGCCCTACCGGTCCCAACAGCGTGCCGGGTGCCGCTCGACTGCACGGCGCCGCCCGAGATGGCCGGGCGCGCGGCGCGCCCGACGCGCCTCAGGCGGCGCGCTCCGCCGCCAGATGGAGCATCAGCCGCTCGACGAGCCGCCCCGGTGGCCGGCCCGCCGGCCGGAGCAGCAGCGTCTCGATGGGAATCTCGGGCCGGAACGGCCGCAGCACGATGGGCAGCCCGCCGAGCGCCCGTGCCGGGACCGGATCGACGATGGCGGCGCCGAGTCCCTCGGCGACGAGGCCGCAGCGGGCCGCCGTGTACTCGGCCATCAGGGCGAAGCGCGGCGTCGCGCCGGCGCTCGCGAAGGCCGCCTCGGTGGCCGCCTGCACGGGGCTCGACCCGGCCGCGATCAGCGGCACCCCGGCGAGATCCGCCGCCGTGACGACGCGCCGGCGGGCCAGGGCGTGCCCGCGGGGCAGCGCGCACACGGCCGCGACCCGCAGGAACGGCTCGGCGCTCACCCCGGCATGGCCGGAGCGCGGCCGGGCCAGGCCGAGGTCACACTGGCCCGAGGCGGTCCACGACCAGATCGTGTCTGGGCTGGGGACGTGGACCGAGATGCGCAGATCCGGGCATTCCGCGTCGAGGCGGCGAATGGCGCGCGGCAGCAATCCGGCGGCCAGGGAGGGCTGGCAGGCGACGCGCAATCCGCCGGTGCCGCGCTCGCGGATCCGGCGCGCGGCCTGCTGCAGGTGATCGAGGCCCGCGTAGGTCTGCGCGACCTCCTGGGCGAAGGCCTCGCCCTCCGGGGTCGGGAACGCGTTGCCGTGCCCGCGCACGAACAGCGCGAAGCCGAGGGCCGCCTCCAGCTGCGCGATGGCGCGGCTGATATGGGGCTGCCCGATGCCCAGGACCTCGGCGGCCCGCGTCATGCCGCCGTGGCGCATCACGGCGCGGAAGAGGTCGAGATGTGCGGGATTCATCATGCCGAAACTGCATGGACGCGGGTCAGCGCGGCATTTGACGGCATCGGCCGGGACGGTTGTCAATGCCGCCCGCCGTCCCGACCCCGAGGCCCGTCCCGCAATGCTCGCCTTCGCGCTCTCCGCCCTGCTCGCCGTGCTGGCGGGCGCCGGCCTCGTCCTCCAGCAGATCCTGAACGCGAATCTCCGCGCGGGCCTCGACTCCGCGTCCTGGGCCGGCGTCTCCAGCTACGCGGTCGGGCTCGCCTGCATGGCGCTCCTCGCCGCCGCCCTGCGCGACCCGGTGCCGACGGCCGGCGTGGCGGAGCGCATCCCGTGGTGGACCTGGAGCGGCGGCCTGTTCGGCGCGGTGTTCATCGGCCTCGCGATCCTGCTGGTCCCGAAGCTCGGCGCCGCGACCTTCTTCGCGCTCCTCGTCACGGGCCAGATGGTCGCCTCGGTGCTGTTCGACCACGCCGGCCTGCTCGGCCTCGCGCAGCGGCCCGTCGACCTGCCGCGCCTCCTGGGGATCGCGCTCCTGATCGGCGGCGTCGTGCTGATCCGCCGCTAGAGCCGTGCGCGATCGCGCTGCAACCGAGCACGGCTCCAAGCCTTTGTCTTGACACGCTCTCTTGCGCCGGACCGGTATCCACTTCGGCGGAGAGCGCTCCAGGGCCGGATCACGGCGTCTCGGCCAGCAGGCCCTCGACGAAGGGGGCGAGGCCGGTGCGGCGCGCCCGCCGGAGGCGCTCGGCCGCCAGGATCCCCTGGAGGGCCCGGAAGGCGTTCTGCAGGTCGTCGTTGACGATGACGTAGTCGTACTCGACCCAGCGCTGGATCTCGGTCCGGGCGTTGGCGAGACGCTTCTCGATCGTCTCGGCGGAATCCTCCGCCCGGCGCTCCAGGCGCTGGCGCAGCTCGGCCATGCTGGGCGGCAGGATGAAGACCGTCACCACGTCCTGGGCGAGCTTGGAGCGCACCTGCCGCGTGCCCTGGTAGTCGATGTCGAAGATCATGTCCCGGCCGGAGCCCAGCACCTTCTCCACCGGCCGACGGGGCGTGCCGTAGAAGTTGCCGTGCACCTCGGCCCATTCGAGCAGATCGTCGCGCTCGCGCAGGTCGTCGAACGCCTCGCGATCGATGAAATGGTAGTGCCGCCCGTCGATCTCCGAGGGACGCCGTCCCCGCGTGGTCACCGAGATCGACAGGTCGAGCGCCCAGCTCGGATCCTGCGCGATCGCCCGCGTCAGGGTGGTCTTCCCCGCGCCCGAGGGCGAGGAGAGGATCAGGATCAACCCGCGCCGCGCGATCGAGTCGGAGACGCTCCCGGCCGGCTCGGTCATGCGCGTGGCTCCCCGACGTTTCGCATCCGTATCCTCACATCCCGATCCGGCATCGTGCCCAGCATCGTGCCCGGCATCATTCGATGTTCTGCACCTGCTCGCGGAACTGCTCGACCACGGCCTTCAGGTCGAGTCCGATCCGCGACAGGCTGATATCGTTGGCCTTGGCGCACAGGGTGTTGGCCTCGCGGCCGAATTCCTGGGCCAGGAAGTCCAGCCGCCGGCCGATCGCGCCACCGGCCGCCAGCAGGTCCCGGGCGCTCGCCACGTGGGCGCGGAGCCGGTCCAGCTCCTCGCGGACATCTGCCTTGCCGGCGAGCAGCATCGCCTCCTGGTGCAGGCGGTCCGGGTCGAGGCCGCTGCCGCCGAGGGCCGCGACGGCCGCCTCCAGCCGTGCCCGCACGGCCTCGGGCTGGCGGGCCGGGTTCTCCTCGGCCGCCTGGGTCAGCGCGGCGATCCGGTCGACCTGGGCGGTGACGACCTGCTCGAGCTGGCGCCCCTCGGCGCGGCGCGCCTCGACGAGATCCGCGACCAGCTGGACCACGCCCGCGGCCAGGTCCCGGGCGAGGGTGTCGGTGTCGGCCGCCTCGTCCTCGACCTCGATCACGCCGCGCACGCCGAGCAGCCCGTCCATCGTGGCGGGGGCAACGCCCTCGGGGACCGGCACCCGGGCCACCGCCTGGGCGAGGCTCGCCAGGAGCGTCTCGTTGATCCGCACCCGCGCGGTCGTCTCCGGCTTGGTGAGGGTCAGCGTCAGCTGGCACTGCCCGCGGGTGAGTGTCTTCTGGAGCGCGGTGCGCGCGGTCTCGCCGAGCCCGTCATAGCCGGCCGGCACGCGGGTGCGCACGTCGAGGCCGCGCCCGTTGACGCTGCGGACCTCCCAGGCCCAGTGCACCGGTCCGGCACTGCCCGCCGTCCGGGCGAAACCGGTCATGCTCGCGATCTGGGCCACGCCGACCCCCGTCCCCGTGAAGATCGGGGCCTGTAGCACGGATCACTCCGGTGGGAAGAGGCCGGTCGCCGCCGTCGCCGCGTCGCGAGGCGCGTCGGGCCGGCTCAGGCGGCGGCCGGCAGCTCCGGGACCGGGCAGAGCCACGCGCGCATCGCCGCGAAGGTCGACACGGCCGCGCCGGTGAGCGCGGCCTCCGCGGCCGGGTCGTCGCCGAACGCGTCCAGGCGCGTGCGGAAGGCGGCCCACATCGCCCCCGCGGCGGGCCCGTGCGCCCGGTAATAGGCGAGCCCCGCGTCGGAGAAGCCGTGCAGGCCGGCGATGTGGCGGCCGATCAGCTGCCCGCCGAGGGTCGATCCCTCCAGCACGTAGAGCGCGCCCGTGGCGGCGGCCGGCCCGCGGAGAACCGGAGCGGCCGGTCTCGGGAGCGCCGCGACCGCGCCGGGCTGGAGGCCGAGATGGACGAGGTCGGCCGCAAGGAGCGCGAGTCGGCGGCGCGGCGCCAGGAACGGCTCGTCGGCGAGCCCGGACCCGATGGCCGATTCCCAGACCGCGTGGAAGCCGTAGAGGCGTCCCAGCAGCTCCCGGTAGCCGCCGAGCGTCGCCACCCGCGCCTGCCAGTCGAGGGACGCCTCCAGCGCCCGGTGGGCCGGATCGGTCGCGGCGCGCAGCCGCGCGTGCAGGCCTTCGCGGGATCTCACGCGGTGATCGTGAAGCAGGCGCCGGGAGTGTTGGCGACGGTGAGCTTGGCGTTGATCTGGTCGAGCATCGCCCGGATCAGCTTCATGCCCAGGCCGGAGCCCTTGCTCCGCGCCTTGGCGTCCGCCCAGTCGTCGGGCAGGCCGGCCCCGTCGTCGCAGACGCGCAGCTGGATCTCGCCGGGGCCGGAGGCCGAGACTCTGACCTCGACGCGGCCGATGCCCGCCGGGTTGGCCGCGTATTTGAAGGCGTTGGTGACGAGTTCCGTGGCGATCAGCGAGAGCGCCACGGCCTTGCGGTAGGGCACCATCAGTCCGGGCTCCGCCGACAGGTCGACCGCGTGCCCGTCGCCGGCCAGCCCCGCGAGGTCGTTGCACAGGCTCTCGATGGTCTGGCCGAGATCGACCTCGTCGAACCGATCCGCCTGGTACAAGCTGTCGTGCACCCGCGCGACGCTCATCACCCGCGCGGAGGTGTCGGCGAAGGCCTGCCGGGCCTCGCCGTCGGCGATCTGGCGCCGCTGCATCTGCAGGAAGGCCGAGACGATCTGCAGGGAGTTCTTGACCCGGTGGTCGATCTCCCGCGTGAGCAGGTCCTTCTGCTCGAGCAGACGCTCCTTCTCGGCGAGCAGGCCGGTGAGCTCGTCGATCTTGCGCCGCTGGCGCAGCACCACGCCCTCGACCGCCTCGGCCAGGGAGCCGGCGAGCTGGACCTGCCATTCCGCGAACGGCGCGGCGAAGCCGGTGCGCTCCTCGACCCAGCGCTCGAACGAGCGGCGGGGCAGCACCGCCACGGGACCGCTTCCGGCAAGCACGGGCTTGCGCGGGTCGCCACCCCACGTGACCGTGCTGGGCACCTCGGGCCGGAACCACACCAGCAGGTTCTCGCGCGAATCGTCCACGAAGGCCGCGAGCAGGCCGCTGGCGATCTCGCGATGCGGCCCGGCCTCCGGAAAGTCGGCGCCGAAGCTGTCGCTGCTGTAGACGACCTCGCCCTCCGGCACGCGCGCCCGCAGCCAGCTGGCGATCGCCGCCACCGTCTCGGCCGGCGGCGTCCGGCCGATCAGCGTGACCCGCTCGCCCGAGACGATGCCGGCGCCGGTGGCGCTGAACAGGTCGAGCAGCGTCGTCGTCCCGGCCGTCAGGGCGGCCACGAAGTCGTCGGATCGCGTCAGGCCGCGCACGAGGCGCCCCTCGACGTCGAGATGCGCCTGCCGCTCGGCCCAGAGGCGGCGCGACTCGATCTCCTGCACCCGCATGGCGAAGGCGTCCGTGAGCACCGTGGCGGCCGCGCGCGTCTCCGGCGTGACGTAGTGCGGGCGGCGGTGGTGGCCGATCATCAGGCCCCACAGCCGTCCCTCGACCATGATCGAGATCGACATGGACCCGTTCACGCCGAGGTTGCGCTGGTACTCCAGGTGGATCGGCGAGAGCGTGCGGTGCTGGGCGAAAGTCAGGTCGATCGGGCCGTTGCCGGCGCCAGGGGCCGAGACCAGCCCGACCGGGACGCTGTCACGGTCGATGACGAAGCGGCTCTTGGCCTTGGTGTAGAGGGCCCGGGCCTGGGCGGGAATGTCGGAGGCGGGGAAACGCAGGCCCAGCAGGCTGCGCGACCAGCCCGGCACCTTGTCCTCGGCCACGGCCTCGCCGTTCCAGTCCGGGTCGAAGCGGTAGACCAGCACGGCCTCGAAGCCGGTCAGGGCCCGGATCTCGAGAGCCGCGATCCGGGCGGCCTCGGCCAGGGTCGCGGCCTCGCGCAGGCGACCGACGGCCAGCTCGGTATCGACCTGACTTGCCGTGGCGAAATCGTCGGCCGAATCCGGCTCCAGCTCCATCTCGACGATGACGCGGCCGGCATGGGCGTGGACGACGGCGTGATAGGCGCCGCGATCCGGGAAGGTCAGGGTCCGGCGCATGGAGGCGCCATCCTCGAGAGTCCCGCTCGCCAGCCGCGCGCGGATCGCCGCGACGACCTCCGCCGGAAGCACGTCCGCCAGGGGCCGGCCCGCCAGCGGCGGCTCGATCGGGTCGATGATCTCGCCGACATTGGCCGAGTAGGCCGCGACCAGGAGGGTTCCGGCATCGGCCGCGAGCATCACGGCGTTGGGCTGGATCGAGCCCGGGATGTGGATCGGCTCGCGCTCGCAGAGGCTGGCATCCACCGGCTCGGCGCGCACCCGCCGGCCGATCGCCGCCATCACGGCCTCGCGCGACAGGTCGGCGCCGAGGCTCTCGACGGGATCGATGGTCAGCCACGTCACCGGGCGCGTGCCGCCGATCTGGCCGTGTCGCATGTGGATCCGAGCCCGGAGCGGCTGCGGTAGCCGGCCGAAGACGTAGTCGAAGGTCTCGTCCAGGGCGCCGCGGCGCGCACCCGCGAGGAACCGGCCGCGGAAGCTCGGCACGTTGGTGCCCGGCATCACGTCGCGGAAATAGTCGCGCCCGAGGACGGCCTCGCGCGACAGCCCGGAGATCGCGCTCGCGCCCTCGCTGAAGGCCACGACGGTGCCGGCCGCATCGAGCCCGATCACGCCCTGGTCCAGGCGGTCGAGCGCGTCCGGCGCGATGACGTCGAGATCGACGTCCGTATCGGGGGCCTGGCTGGGCGGCATCAGGAGCGAAACCGGCTCATTCAGACCGGTATGGCGACCGAAATGGCCGAGCGCAATGCTAGTGATGTCAGCAAGATCAACGCCTCAGCTCCTCTGTATGATCTTAGACATAATACTGATAAGCCCTTCTTCAACCGTAGGATGGTACACCGGGCGATCATGCACGGCCTGGGCCGTCTGCTTGTCGGCGACGGCGTACGTGAGCAGGTGTGCGAGGTGTTCCACGGCCGGCCCGAGCATCTCGCCCCCGAGCAGTCGCCCGGACCGATCGGCCCAGATCCGCATGCCGCCGCGGTTCAGTCCCTCCACGCGGGCGCGCCCCTGGTCGGAGAAATCCAGGGCGCCGACGATCCGTCGATCGTCCTCCGGGTCGTAGGGCGCGCCGATCACCGCCGCCTGGGGATGGGTGAAGACCATCGCGAGGCTCGTCCACGGCTCCGGCGTCGCGACTGGGCGACCCGCCACGAGGGCGGCCGCGTTGGCGCCCGCGATCGTGCCCTGGCGGCTCGCCTCGTGCAGCACCGGTCGCCAGCCGTCGACGTCGCCGGCGATCAGGATCGGTGCCCCGGCGCAGACGAGGCTGCGCCGGTCGAAGTCCGGCACGCCCGTCTCGCCGATTCGAAGGCCGGTCGCCTCCAGCCCGAGGGGCTCCAGGTTCGGAGAACGGCCGGTGGCGGCCAGCACCCGCGCCGCCCGCGTGACCTGGTCGCGACCGTGGCGGTCGACCCAGCCGAGACGCACGCCGTCGCTGTCCGCAACGGCGTCCCGAACCTCGGCACCGAGGTGAAGATCCATCTCCGAACCGAAGATCGCGGCGGCCTGCCGGGCGAGATCGGGCTCGGTCAGGCCGGCGACGGTGTCGCCCGCGTCGATGACCGTGACGGCGACGCCGAGCCGGGCCATGGCCTGGGCGATCTCGATCCCGACGGCACCGGCCCCGAGAACGGCCAGCGAGGCCGGGAGATCGGGGATCTCGAAGAGCGTGTCGGTGGTGAGGACGTCCGCGCCGAGGCCCCGCAGGGGCTCCGGGACGATCGGGCTCGAGCCCGTGGCGATGACCGCGGCCCGGAAGCGGATCCGGATCGCGTCGTCGATCAGCAGGGTGCGGTCGCTCTCGAACCGCGCCGTGCCGCCGAGGCGCTCGTCTTCGGGGAGATCGTCGAGACCTTCGAGGACGCTGCCGACGAACCGGTCGCGCTCTTCGCGGAGGCGCCGCAGCACGGCGGGCCCGTCCACCGCGACGTCCGGAACCCGGATGCCGAACAGGCCGGCGGTGCGGGCCGCGTGGGCGGCGGTGCCCGCGGCAATCAGGAGTTTCGAGGGCATGCAGCCGACCCGCGCGCAGGTCGTGCCGCCGGGCCCGCGCTCGATCAGGACCGACCGCGCCCCCGCCGCCGTCGCGGCGCGATGGGCCGCGATTCCGGCGGTCCCGGCACCGATCACCGCCACGTCGTAGTCGAGTTCACGCATCAGCATTCCGGACCGTCCGCCGGGGCCAAAGCGTCACGGCCCAGGTTCGTTCCGCCTGCGCGCTCTCGTCTCAGCCCGGCCTGGACCGGCCGGGGCTCCGCGCGCTCCGGCGGCGCGGAGCCGGCGTGTCAGGCGCTGCGGCCAGGGGCCGTGCCGCCGAGATGGAACACCCGGTGCGGGACCAGCTCGCCGCGCTCCACGTCGCCCACGGCGACCAGGATCCCGGCGCAGGTCGCGAAGGCCTTGCCCTCCACCGGGGCGTCGCGGCCCCGCAGGATGACCGACTGCCCCCGCATCAGGCGCAGGCCCAGATCGCGCGACACCGCGACCTCCGGGATGGCGTCGAGGGCCGTCTCCACCGGTCGCAGGTAGGCGAGGGCCGCCTCGGGGCTGCCGTCGGTCAGGGCCGAGACCGGGCAGGCCTCGGCTTCCGAGAAGGGTCCGACGCGGGTCCGGCGCAGGGCGGCCACGTGGCCGTAGCAGCCGAGCATCCGGCCGAGATCGCGGGCCAGCGCCCGCACGTAGGTGCCCTTGCCGCACTCCGCTTCGATCACGGTGCGCTCGCCGTCGTGCTCGACGATGGCGAGTCGGTCGATCTGCACCGGCCGGGCGACCAGCTCCACGGTCTCGCCCTCGCGGGCGAGGTCGTAGGCGCGCTCGCCCTGGATCTTGATGGCCGAGTAGCGCGGCGGCACCTGCTCGATCGCGCCCACGAAGGCCGGCAGCGCCGCCTCGACCGCCGCCCGGTCCGGGCGGGCGTCGCTCGTCGCGACGGGACGCCCCTCGGCATCGTCGGTGTCGGTCTCGATGCCCCACTGGACGGTGAACCGGTAGGCCTTGCGGCCGTCCATCACGAACGGGACGGTCTTGGTCGCCTCGCCGAGGGCGATCGGCAGGATGCCGGAGGCCAGCGGGTCGAGGGTGCCGGCGTGGCCGGCCTTCTTGGCGTTGAAGGCGCGCTTCACCACCGCGACCGCGTGGGTCGAGGTCATGCCGACATGCTTGTCGAGGATCACCCAGCCCGAGACGTCCCGGCGCTTCGGCCGGTCCGGACGCGGCCCGCGCTGCGGACGGCGCCCCTCCGGCCCGCGGCGCTCAGCGCTCGGCGGGGGAGCCTGGCGCTCGGCCGGCGGAAAATCTTCCATGGAAACCGTCATGTCCGCGTGTCCCCCGGGGTCGATGCCCCGTCCCTTTCTGCTTGGTATCGGGACTCAATGCCCCGTCCCGGTCTCCGGTTCGTCGTCCTCGGGCCCGGACTCGAGGTCCCGCTGGACCCGCTCGTCCCGCAGCAGCCGGTCGATGCGCGCGGCCTCGTCGAAGGTCTCGTCCCGCCGGAACCGCAGTTCCGGCGCGAATTTCAGGTTCACCCGCCGGGCCACCTCCTGGCGCAGCACCTTCCGGTGGCGCTCCAGGGCGGCGATCACCGGCGCCTCGTCGAGGCCGCCGAGCGGCATCACGTAGGCCGTGGCAAGCTTCAGGTCCGGCGACATCCGCACCTCCGGCACGGTCACGACATGCGTGCCGAGCACCGGATCCTGGATATCGCCGCGCTGCAGCACCTCGGCCAGCGCGTGGCGCACGAGTTCGGCCACGCGCTGCTGGCGCTGCGAGGGGCCGGTGGAGGTCGGTTTCTGGGCCATTCTGTCTCGGGCCGGCCCGCCGGAGCGGACGGCGCACGTCCTGAAAAAAGAAAAGACGGCCGCGGCAGGTGCCGCGGCCGCCCTGTCCGGATGAGTCCGGAGCGTCAGAGGGTGCGGCGGATCTCCTCGACCCGGTAGCACTCGATCACGTCGCCCGCGCGCATGTTCTCGAAGTTCTCGAAGGCCATGCCGCACTCCTGACCGGAGGTGACTTCCTTCGCGTCGTCCTTGAAGCGCTTGAGCGTCTTGAGCTTGCCCTCATGGATCACGACGCTGTCGCGGATGAGGCGGACATGCGCGCCGCGCTCCACGATGCCGTCGGTGACGCGGCAACCCGCGACCTTGCCGACCTTGGAGACCTCGAAGACCTCCTGGATCGTCGCCTCGCCCAGGCGCTCCTCGCGGAGCGTCGGCGGCAGCATCCCCGACAGCGTGGCTTTGATGTCGTCCACGAGGTCGTAGATGATGTTGTAGTAGCGGATCTCGATGCCCGCCCGCTCGGCGGCCTCGCGGGCCTCCTTGTGGGCGCGCACGTTGAAGCCGATGACGACGGCCTTCGACGCCTGCGCCAGGGTGATGTCCGACTCGGTGATGCCGCCGACGCCGGCCAGGAGGATGCGGGCCGCGACCTCGTCGTTGCCGAGCTTCTCCAGGGCGCCCGAGATCGCCTCGACCGAGCCCTGCACGTCGCCCTTGATGACGACCGGCAGCTCCTTGCGGCCGGCGCCTTCCTTGAGGTCGCGCATCATGTCGACCAGCGAGCGGTTGGCACCGCCGGTCCGCGCGTTCTGGCGCTCCCGCTTCTGACGGGCGCGGTACTCGGTGACCTCGCGGGCGCGGGCCTCGTTCGGCACCACGATCACGCGGTCGCCGGCATCCGGCGTGCCGTTGAAGCCCAGCACCTCCACCGGCACCGACGGCCCGGCGTACTGCACGTTCTCGCCGAGATCGTCGATCAGGGCGCGCACGCGGCCCCACTCGGCGCCCGCGACGACGATGTCGCCGGTGAACAGGGTGCCGCGCTGGACCAGGACCGTGGCCACGGGGCCGCGGCCGCGGTCGAGCTGGGCCTCGATGACCGTGCCCTCGCCGTCGCGCTTCTCGTTCGCGCGCAGGTTCATGATCTCGGCCTGGATCTGGATGCCCTCCAGGAGCTGCGGCAGGCCGGCGCCGGTCTTGGCCGAGACCTCGAACTCGAGGGTCTCACCGCCCATCGACTCGACCTGGATGTCGTGCTGCAGCAGCTCCGTACGGACCCGCTCCGGCTTGGCGTCCGGCTTGTCGATCTTGTTGACCGCGATGATCATCGGGACACCGGCCGCCTTGGCGTGCTGGATGGCCTCGATGGTCTGGGGCATGACGCCGTCATCGGCCGCTACCACGATCACCACGATATCGGTGACCTTGGCGCCGCGGGCGCGCATCGACGTGAACGCCGCGTGGCCCGGGGTGTCGATGAAGGTGATCATGTCGCCGGAGGGCGACGCGACCTGATAGGCGCCGATGTGCTGGGTGATGCCGCCGGCCTCGCCCTCGACCACGTTCTCCTTGCGGATCGCGTCGAGCAGCGACGTCTTGCCGTGATCGACGTGGCCCATGATGGTGACCACCGGCGGACGGGGATCGAGATCCTCCTCCAGATCCGGCTCGTCGGAGGAGAGGCCCTCCTCGACGTCGGACTCGGCGACGCGGCGCACCGTGTGGCCGAGTTCCTCGGCGATGAGCTGGGCGGTGTCCGAGTCGATCACGTCGGTGATCTTGTGGATCTGGCCCTGCTTCATCAGCAGACGGATCACGTCCACGGCCCGCTCCGACATGCGGTTGGCGAGTTCCTGGATGGTGATCGTCTCGGGGATCGTCACCTCGCGGGACAGCTTCTCCTTCTGCTCCACGTGGCCGCGGCCGCTCATGCGCTGCTGGCGGCGGCGGAACGAGGCGACCGAGCGCGTGCGCTCGTCCTCGCCCGAGGTCGCGTTGGCGATGGTCAGGCGGCCGCGGTTGCGGTCGCCGCCCGGGGATTTCGGGGTCTTCGGCGGCGCGATGATCTTGAGCGGCATGCCGGGACGGCGGATCACCCGCTTGGTCTCGGACTCGTCCTCGTTGGTCTGGGCACCGCGACCGGCGGGGCGCGCCGCGGCCCCTGCGCCGGCGGGACGCGCGGCGGTCGCCGGCGTCGCGCTCTTCTCGGGCTCGGGCGCCGGAGCCGGACGGGCCATGAAGTTGAGGTCGCGCGGCTTGCGCGAGTCGGCCGTGATGGTCTTGCGCGGCTCGCCCGTGGAGGGGCGCGGCGTCAGCGGCGGGCGCGGAGCGGCCGGAGCCGCCGCGGAGGCCGTCGGGCGCGCGGCGGCCGGACGGGCCGCCTCGGGCTGACGGGCCGGCGCTGCCGCGGGGCGCGCCGGCGCCGCGGCGGCGGGGCGGGCAGCGGCCGGCTGGGCCGGCGCCTCGGCCGGACGGGCCGGTGTCGCGGCGGGGGCATCGGCCGCGGGTGCGGGTGCAGGGGCGGCGGCCTGAGCTTCGGCGGCCTTGGCAGCGTCAGCCGCCGCGGCAGCGGCGGCCGCAGCCGCGGCCTTGCGCTCCTCGTCCTCGCGACGGCGGGCCTCGGCGGCCTCGCGCTCGCGGCGGGCCTGCTCCTCGGCCTCGCGACGGCGCACCTCGGCCTCGGCCTCCACCTTGCGGCGGGCCTCGGCCTCGCGGCGCTGCGCGTCGGCGAGGGCGGCGGCGCGGGCCGCACTCTCCTGCTCGCTCAGGGTGCGCAGGACGACCCCCGAAGCGGCGCGCTGCGCCGGACGCGGGGCCGGCGCCGTCGGCGCGGGGGCCGCCGGGCGTGGGGCCGGCGCGGGTTCACGGGCAGGGGCGGCCGGCGCCGCACCGATGACGCGGCGCTTCACCGTCTCGACCACGACCTGCTTGGAGCGGCCATGGGAGAAGCTCTGACGCACGGTGCCCGCCTCGATCGGCCGCTTGAGGCCGAGCGGCTTCGGGGAAGTCCGGTTCAGAGTCTTGTCGCCCGGGTTGTTCGTATCGCTCATTCAGCCTGAACCCTGAGGGTTTCCATCGTCCCGTGAACCGACACCCGGTGGCGCCGGTCAAAATAGTCCTGCGTCGTCAACGTGAGGCTTCGTCGATCCCGCCGATTCGGGCTGGATCGGGCTCCCCGGTCGCCGCGGCGGCGCCCTCGAAGGAGCGTAGCCGACGCCAACGCGACAGGCAGCCGGCGGCTCCGGCTCCTGCGACGAGCGCAGCGTGTATCACATGATCCCGACCTAAGGCCATGTCCAATTCGTCCTCGGACAGGTCATCGATGATCGGGATCCTTGACATGGCCCCGCCGTGGCGCCTGTGCAAGGCCGACGCGATCTTGCGCCGGCCGTCCGGGCTCGCCTCGGCGGCATGAATTACCGCAATGGCGCCCGGCTGCCCGCCGATCGCGGCCTCGACCTTCGAGAAGCCCGCGACCACGCAGCCCGCCTTGTTGGCCATGGCGATGGCCTGTCGCAGGTCGTCCCGCAGCCCGGCGGCGATCCGGTCCGGCAGGTCGGGGGCGGCCGGGGTCGGCCCCTTGAACGCCCGCGAGAACAGGTTCTTCCGCACCGCGGTCGCGACCGCCTCGCGCCGGGCGCTGATCCAGGCGCCGCGGCCCGGAAGCTTGGCGCGCAGGTCGGGCACGACGCTGCCGTCCGGCCCGCGCACGAACCGGATCATCGCGTCCGGCGCCTGGACGACGCGCGTGACGATGCAGGTCCGCTCGGGCGAGCGGCGGCCGGGGCCGGCATCGAGCCCCCCGGCATCCAGCCCGTCCTCGGGCAGGGTCGTGTCGACCACGACCATCGCGCCTCCGCCGCCGGCGCCCGCCTCAGGCCTCGGCCTGCGCGGGGGCGGCCTCGTCGCCCTCGGCCGCCTCGGCACCCTCCTCGGCCTCCGGCTCCGGCAGGGCCTCGATCCAGCCGGCCTTCAGGCGGGCGGCCATGATCAGGGCCTCGGCCTCGGCGCGGGACAGGTCGAACCCGTCGAGGTAGCCGGCGTGGCGCACGGCCTCGGGACCGCGGCCCTCCGTGTAGCCGACGAGGTCGTCGGTGGCGCAGCCCGCCAGATCCTCGACGGTCTTCACGTCGTTCTCGCCGAGGGCGACCATCATGGGCGTGGTGATGCCCTCGATCTCGCGCAGCTCGTCGGCGACGCCGAGCTCGGTGCGGCGGGCGTCGTGCGCCTGCTCGATCCGGGCGAGGTGGTCCTGGGCGCGGGCCTGGATCTCCGTGCCGGTCTCCTCGTCGAGCCCCTGGATGCCGGAGAGCTCCTGGATGTCGACGTAGGCGATCTCCTCGACGTTGCGGAAGCCTTCCGCGGCGAGCAGCTGGCCGACGGTCTCGTCGACGTCGAGCGCCTCCATGAACACCTGGGTCCGCTCGGCGAACTCCTTCTGGCGGCGCTCCGATTCCTCGGCCTCGGTCAGGATGTCGATGTCCCAGCCGGTGAGCTGCGAGGCGAGGCGCACGTTCTGGCCGCGGCGGCCGATCGCCAGCGACAGCTGGTCGTCCGGCACCACCACCTCGATGCGGTCGGCCTCCTCGTCGAGCACCACCTTCACCACCTCGGCGGGCTGGAGGGCGTTGACGATGAAGGTCGCCTCGTCCTCGGACCACGGGATGATGTCGATCTTCTCACCCTGCAGCTCGCCGACGACGGCCTGCACGCGAGATCCCCGCATACCCACGCAGGCGCCCACGGGATCGATGCTGCCGTCGCGCGAGATCACCGCGATCTTGGCGCGCGAGCCCGGATCGCGGGCCACCGCCTTCACCTCGACGATGCCGTCGTAGATCTCCGGCACTTCCTGGCCGAACAGCTTGGCCATGAACTGCGGGTGCGAGCGCGACAGGAAGATCTGCGGGCCGCGCACTTCCGAGCGCACGTCGAACAGGTAGGAGCGGATGCGGTCGCCCGGCCGGAAGGTCTCGCGCGGGATCATCTCGTCCCGGCGCACGATGCCCTCGCCGCGGCCGAGGTCGACGATGACGTTGCCGTACTCGACCCGCTTCACGATGCCGTTGAGGATCTCGCCGATGCGGTCCTTGTACTCGTCGAACTGGCGGGCGCGCTCGGCGTCGCGCACCTTCTGGACGATGACCTGCTTGGCCGACTGCGCGGCCACGCGGCCGAAATCGAAGGGCGGCAGGGTGTCGGAGATGACGTCGCCGACCAGCGCGCCCGGGTTGTAGCGGCGGGCCTGGTCGAGGGTGATCTCGCGGGCGTCGTTCTCCACCTGATCGACGACCAGGAGGTGGCGCGAGAGGCGCAGCGCCCCGGTCTTCGGGTCGATCTCGGCGTGAACGTCGGTCTCGGCGCCGTAGCGCGAGCGGGCGGCCTTGGCGATCGCCTCCTCCATCGCGTCGATCACGATGGAGCGGTCGATCACCTTCTCGCGGGCGACCGCGTCGGCAATCTGGAGGAGTTCGAGCCTGTTGGCGCTGACGACGGCCATCGGTGTCGGTCCTTCTCTTCCGTCAAATCTTCGGGCCGGCCGCCGGGCGGCCGGCGCGGGGGTCTCAGTGCAGGGAGTCGCGGTCCTTGAGCCGGGACGCCTTGGTCACGACCGGCTTCTTCGGGCCGGTCCGGGCCTGTTTCTGGGGCTTGGCCGCGGGGCTGGCCTTGCGGGGGCCCTTCGGCTGGAAGGGCGCGCGCGCCGGCGGCGCGCTCTCCGCGGCGTCCTCCTCGTCCTCGGCCTCGTCGGCCTCGTCCGTGGCGGGCGGCCCGCCGCGGCGCAGCGACTCGCGGATCAGCTCGTCGGTGAGGACGAGATGGGCCTCGGCGAGGTCCTTCAGCGGCAGGTCGATGCGGCTCGGCAGCCCTTCCTTCACGTCGGGCAGGTCGATCGGGACGGTCGCGCCCGTCGGGTCCGGCGCGCCGAGGATGCCGCGGAAGCGCTTGCGCCCGTCCAGCGGCGGGCTCAGCTCGACCTTGGCCTCGTAGCCGGCCCAGCGGGCGAAGTCCGAGACCCGCACCAGCGGCCGGTCGATCCCCGGCGAGGACACTTCGAGGTTGTAGGCGCCGCCCACCGGGTCGTCGACGTCGAGGATCGGCGAGATCGCGCGGCTCACCGCCTCGCAATCGTCGATCGTGAAGGTGCCGTCCGGCCGCTCCGCCATGATCTGCACGGTGCAGCCGTTGACGTTGGACATCCGCACCCGGACCAGCCGGAAGCCGAGGCCCGCGAGCGGCCCCTCGATCGCCTGCGCGACGCGCGCGGCGACTCCGGCCTCGCGGACGAGGCGCTTCTCGGACAGATCCGCTTCAATCTCGGACGACATGGGTGTTCAGCGCGCAACCTTCGCGGCGTTCTGCCTGGCCGCCCGCGGCGTGGGGCCTCGTGCGGCGAGAGGGTGTGCGGCGAAAAAAAAGAGCGGACCCGGTGGGGCCCACTCCCGAACCGCAGCCTCTCGACTGCCATCAGAACTGTTGGGAGCTAGATAGCGGCCCTCGGCCCGGAGCGCAAGGTGGATCCGCCGCGCCGCGCGAGCCCGCTCGTCCCCAGCTCCGCCTCATCCTTCGATGTCGCGCTTCGCGGCCACCTCAGGATGAGGGGATCGGTCGAAGATCGGCCGCGTCTCAGCCGCTGCGCGGCACCCGCCCCTCCAGCGGATAGGCCGGATCGTTGTAGCCCGGCGTTGTCGGATGCCCCGCGGCCACGAACCCGTCGACCAGCGCCTCGTCCTCCGGGGTGAAGGCGTAGTCGAGGGCGCCGAGATATTCCTGCCACTGCGCCTCCGTCCGCGGCCCGGCGATGACGCCGGTGACGAGGCGGTTGTTCAGCACCCACGCGGTGGCGAACTGGCCGGCCGTGATGCCGCGGGCCTCGGCGTGCTCCCTCAGGGTCCGGGCGATGCGCAGGGATTCCGGGCGCCACTCGGTCTGCATCATCCGGGCGTCCTGGCGGCCGGCGCGCGACTCGGCCGGCGGCGGCGCGTCGGGGTCGTACTTGCCGGTGAGCACGCCGCGCGCGAGCGGCGAGTACGGCACGACGCCGAGCCCGAAATGCGCGCAGGCGGGCAGGTGCTCGGTCTCGGGCATCCGGTTGAAGGCGTTGTAGTAGGGCTGGCTCACCACCGGCCGGTCGATCCCGGCCTCGTCGCAGAGCCGGCAGATCTCGGCGACCCGCCAGGACCGGTGATTCGAGACGCCGAAATGGCGGATCTTGCCCGCCCGCACGAGGTCGGCGATCGCCCGGACCGTCTCGGCCAGCGGCGTGTCGTGGTCCTCCTTGTGGACGTAGTAGATGTCGATGAAATCCGTGCCGAGGCGGCGCAGGCTGTCCTCGGCGGCCTTCATCACGTGGACCCGCGAGAGGCCGCGGTCGTTGACGCCCGGCCCGGTCGGGTTGGCGACCTTGGTGGCCAGGACCCAGGCGTCGCGCTCGGCCCGGATCGCCCGGCCGGTGATCTCCTCCGAGCGGCCCTCCGTGTAGACGTTAGCCGTGTCGATGAAGTTGATCCCGGCCTCCCGGGCGCTGGCGACGACGCGGCCGGCCGTGGCCTCGTCGGTGGGGCCGCCGAACATCATCGTGCCGAGGCAGATCGGCGAGACCTTGAGGCCCGAGCGGCCGAGCGTGCGATACTGCATGGGATCCCTCCAACGTCCGTCGTCCCGCTATCTCGCCGCGGGAACGGCGCGGTCAACCACAACACAGGTCAACGCCGCCCTGTAACCCGCGAACGCCCGCGGCGAACCGACCCGTGACGGCACCGATGGCCCGGGCAGCCGTTCCCGCCGGTGGCCCGGGCCATCGGCGCGGCGCCGTCGTCCACCGCGAAGCTTCCGTTCGGACCCATGATCGATCGCTCGGCCGCCGCCCTCGGCATCCCCCTCCCCTGGCTCGACCGGGCCGGCCGCCTCTCCTGGCTGAAGCTCGCGGTGTTCGCGTGCTGCGTCGCGCCCGCGCTCTACCTCGCGGCCGCCTACCGGCTCGACGCCCTCGGGGCGAAGCCGATCACCGCGCTGATCCACGCCACCGGCGAGTGGGCCGTGCGCTTCCTGCTCTTCTCGCTGGCGATCTCGCCGCTGCGCCGCCTCGCGGACTGGCCGAAGGTCCTCGTCGTGCGGCGCATGCTCGGCGTCACCGTGATGGCCTACGCGGTGGCCCATCTGACCCTCTACGCCGTCGACCAGAACCTGATCCTCACCAAGGTGATCTCCGAGATCGCGCTCCGGCTCTACCTGACGATCGGCTTCGTGGCCCTGATCGGCCTGATCGCCTTAGGGTTGACCTCCACGGACGCGGCGATCCGCAACCTCGGCCCGAACTGGAACCGCCTGCACCGCCTCACCTACACGATCGCCGTGGTGGCCCTGGTCCACTACTTCCTGCAGTCGAAGATCGACGTCACCGACCCGGTCTTCTCGGCGGGCCTGTTCCTGCTGCTGATGGGCTGGCGGGTGATGCGGCGCTTCCAGTGGCCGGAGCGGCCCTGGTCGCTCCTCCTCCTGGCGATCGTCGCCGGGCTCGCGACCGCCGGCCTGGAGGCCGCGTGGTACGGCCTCGCCAGCGGTGTGCCGGCCAACCTCGTCCTCGCCGCCAACCTGGACTTCTCCGGGCCGATCCGGCCGGCCTGGTGGGTGCTGGCCGTCGGCCTGTCGCTCCCGCTCGTGGCGCTCGTGCGCGGCCCGAAGGCCCCGGCACCGGGCAGGCGACCGGCCCAGGCGGCCCGCCGGGAGCCTATCCGGGAGCCCGTCCGGGAGCCCGTCAGGGAGCCCTTGTCGCCGTCGGCCTGATGCCGCAGAACCCGCTCCCGGTCCTCCGCCGCCGGCGGCCCCGGGCCCAGCGGAGCTTTCGAGACGCCATGCGCGGCACGCCTCTCCTGATCGCGGGCTTGCTCGCGCCGACCCTCGCCTTCGCGACGCCCGCGAAGCCGGCCGCCAAGGCGGCGCCCGCCGCGCCGCCGCCGGCCGCCGCCGCCGCGCCGGCAGCCGCGGCCTGCACGCCGCCCGCGCCGCCGCCGGCCTCCGCGCGCCCGGCCAAGCCGGAGCTGCCGCCGAAGCCCGCCTGCCTCGACGCCAAGGAGGGCTGCCCGGGCTGGGAGGCCTACAGCTACAACGACGCGATCAAGGCCTATAACCTGCAGGCGCAGGCCTTCCGGCCGATCGCCGAGGCCTACCTGCAGAAGCTCAATGCCTACGTGAAGGCGAGCGCGGACTACGCCCAGTGCGAAGTGAACGCGATGCAGAAGTAGCCGGCTGAACGGCGGCCGACACCGCGGCTCGGAGGCGGTTCAGGCGCCCGGTCGCATCCTCCGGCGATGATGGCCGCGATCCCCGCGCGCCCGCTCACGCCGAGGCCACCGTGCCCGCACGTCGTCTCCTCTTACGAACCGGCTTCTGCGCCCTGCTCCTCGCCGCCGGCCCGGCCCTGGCCGCCGATTTCGACGGCCCCTACCCGCCGCACGGCGACGGCGGGCCCGCCCAGGACGACGAGCCGGAGCGCCGGCCACCGCCGCCCCCGCCCCCTCCGGGACCGCGGCCCGAATCCGAAGTCCGCGGTCCCCGCTTCACAGCGGCGCCCCCAGAAGCGTCCCCGGAGGCGTGCCGGGAATTCGTGCGGCGGCGCTTCGGTCCGGACGGGGAGCCGGTGCTGCGACGGGTGCGGGTCTGCGACGAGCCGGTCGTCGACCGCGGGCCGCCGCCGCCTCCCCCGCCGCCGGAGGACATCCCGCCCCGTCGCTGGGGCGGGCCGCGCTGGTAGCGCGGGAATCCGGCTCAGATGCGGGCCGGCGCCTTCCTGAGGGCGGCCGCGAAGGCCTTGAGCTGGCGGTTCAGGTCCGCCAGCTCGTTCAGCGCGATGGTCTTGTGGCCGTCGCGGACCGCGCGCTCGATATCCTCGACCTGCAGGTCTACGAGGCGGCGGATGGCGGTGGCGACTTGTTGTCGGGTCATCGATTCGAGCGTCTCGTCCGAGCGTCCTGGCGGGCCTCAACGGACGGCCGGTGCGCGGCCGTCGACACGTTTCGGTGATAGGCCGGTAGGCTTAACCGATGGTGTCCGCGGCCCCGCCGTTCACAGGGGATCGGGCCCTAGCGACGCTCGCGCATCTCGCTGCGGCGCATCGGCATCGCGTCGATGGTGGCGAACAGCCTCTGCGGCGCGATCGGCGCCGCTTCGGTGATCTTGGCACCCCCGTCCTTGCCGACCAGGACCGCGCGGAAGCTGTCCGCGGGCAGGCCGAGGCGCTCGCGCAGGGCCCGCGCCTCGGCCCCCGCGCCGACCGCTTCGAGCACCACGAGGTCGCGCTCGGCGACGCCGGTGCGGACCGAGGCCAGCGCCGCCCGCTGCGCCCGGAGCTGCGCGTCCCCGGCCTCGGGCGCCGACAGCACCAGCACCCGCGCCCGGTCGCGATAGCCGTCGAGGGGACCGGCCAGGGCGGCCCCCGCCGCCATAGCTGCCAGCCCGAGTCCCAGTGCCGTCTCCCGCATGCAACCGCTCCGCGCTCTCGAGTCGGGACAACGCGCGACTCGAGAGCGCGGAGCGGCGGCGCGTTTGCCTCGCGGGCCCGGCGCCCCAGATCGGGGCGGAAGCCCGTGTCCCGGAGTCCGGAATGACCACCGCCATGAACCGCCGCATCGTCCTGGCCTCGCGCCCGCACGGCGAGCCGCGGCCCGAGAATTTCCGCCTGGAGGAGGTGCCGGTGCCGCAGCCCGGACCCGGCCAGGTCCTCCTGCGCACCCGCTGGCTGTCGCTGGACCCCTACATGCGCGGCCGGATGAGCGACGCGAAATCCTACGCGGCGCCCGTCGAGATCGGCGCGCCGATCACCGCCGAGACGGTGGGCGAGGTGGTCGCCTCCAACCACCCGGATCACGCCGTGGGCGACCTGCTGACGGCCTTCGCGGGCTGGCAGGAGTACTTTGTCACCGACGCCAAGGGCTCGCGCAAGGTCGACCCCGACGCCGCCCCGCCCTCCACGGCGCTGGGCGTGCTCGGGATGCCGGGCATGACCGCCTATACCGGCCTCCTCAACATCGGCCGGCCGAAATTCGGCGAGACCGTCGTGGTGGCCGCCGCCGCCGGCCCCGTGGGCTCCCTGGTCGGCCAGATCGCCAAGATCCACGGCGCCCGCGCCGTCGGGATCGCGGGCGGCCCCGAGAAGTGCCGCTACCTCACCGAGGAGCTCGGCTTCGACGCCGCGATCGACCATCGCGGGTCCGACCTGCCGGGCGCGCTGGCGGCCGCCTGCCCGAAGGGCATCGACGTCTACTTCGAGAATGTCGGCGGCGCGGTCTTCGCCGCCGTGCTGCCGCTGCTCAACCCGTTCGCGCGGATCCCGGTCTGCGGCCTCGTCTCCGCCTACAACGCCACCGAGGTGCCCCCCGGCCCGGACCGCCTGCCCGGCCTGATGCGCGCGGTCCTGACCAACCGGCTGCACATCCAGGGCTTCATCGTCTGGGACTTCGCCGAGCAGGCGGACACGTTCCGCAAGGAGGTCGCCGGCTGGATCCAGGACGGGCGCGTCCGCTACCGCGAGGACGTGGTCGAGGGGCTGGAGAACGCCCCGGACGCGTTCATCGGCCTGTTGAAAGGTCGGAATTTCGGCAAGCTCGTCGTCCGCGTCGCCTGAGAGCGGCTTGCTGCCCAAACGGAACGGATATAGAACAAATCGATCCGTCGGCGCTGCGGAAAGCGGGCACAAGCCCGCCCCACCGGTTGCCGCTCTGGAGGCCCGGGCGCATGGTTCGCGCGCCGCCGGGCAGATGCCCTGTGAGATCCGTACGACTAGGAGAGAGCGATGGCGGGCAGCGTCAACAAGGTGATTCTGGTGGGCAATCTCGGGCGCGATCCCGAGATGCGCCGCCTCGGTTCGGGCGACCCGGTCTGCAACCTGCGGCTCGCGACGTCGGAGTCGTGGAAGGACAAGGCGACCGGCGAGCGCAAGGAGAAGACCGAGTGGCACTCGGTCGTGATCTACAACGACAACCTCGCCCGGGTGGCCGAGCAGTACCTGCGCAAGGGCTCGAAGGTCTACATCGAGGGCCAGCTCCAGACCCGGAAGTGGACCGACAATTCCGGCGTCGAGAAGTACACGACCGAGGTGGTGCTCCAGCGCTTCCGCGGCGAGATGACGATCCTCGACGGGCGCGGCGGCGGGGGCGGCGACTTCGCCGGCGAGGACGAGGGCGGCGGCCAGATCAGCCGCGGCGGCGACTTCGGCGGTGGCCGGGGTGGTGATCGCGGCGGTGATTTCGGCGGCGGTCGCGCCCAGGGCGGCGAGCGGCGTCCGGCCCCGGCCTCCTCGGGTGGCGGCGGTGGCGGTGGCAGCCGCGGCGGCTACGACCTCGACGACGACATCCCCTTCTAGGACCGCCCGCGATCCGGAGGTCCTGTACCGTCACCCGGGTCGGCCTTCCCGACCCGGGTGACGCGGACATCTGGGCTGCGTTAGCGCAGCCGTTTCAAGGCAGCATCCCGGGACCGCGCGGCGGTGCCCGGGATCCAGATCCGCCGGCGCAGATCTCGGGCCGCCCGCCTTCGGCGCCCCGGAGCGCCGCCGCTCAGCCCTTGAGCTGCCGGTTGCAGGCCGAGTAGTAGCCGCCGCCCTTCTCGATCCACTTCATGCCGCCCAGCGTGCCGGCAGCCTTCGCGGCGTTGTAGCTGTCGAGGCAGGTGTGCATCCGGGCCTTGCCGGCCGATTCCTTGGCGTATTTCGGATCGACGGCGCGGGGGAACGTGGCCGACGCCGCGGCGGCGGACGTCGTCCCGGCGCGCGGGGCGGCCGGCGGCGCGGCCGGAGCGGTCGTCGCGGTCGGCGAGACAGGGTTCGGCGCAGTCGTCGGGGCGTTGTCGGCCGCCGCACCGCACTCGGCCTTGCGGAAGTCGTTCCACTTCTGGCCGTTGAGCGTGCCGGCCTGCTTGGCGGCCTGATACTTGACCGAGCAATCCTTCGCGGAGAGCGCGGCGGCCGGCGCGGCGCCGGCCACCAGGCCGGCGATCATAAGGGATGCAAATACATAGCGACTCATGACGAAGAATCTCCGGGACACTATGTTGCGTCCCGAAAGAGATTAATACGGCTCTATGCCGTCGTGAATATGGGTTTGTCCGTTCCAGGGGACAACGCGATGGCCGAGCACTGACCCGGCACCGGCCGGCCGCGGATCCGGATCGCGCGCGGCGGGCCGAGCTCTGGACGCGGCGACCCCAACTCGGGTCGCCGACGCGGATCACCAGCCGCCGTAGGACCGGCGCGGGCCCTCGTAGCCGCCGTAGCCGCCGTAGCCGCGGTCGTAGCCGCCGTAGCCGGGCCGGCCGCCGTAGGGCCCCCGCGGTCCGCCCCAGCCCCAGCCACGATCGTTCGGCCGGCAATGGCCCCAGGGATTGGGATGGAAGCCCGGACCGCAGCCTCCGGCCACGCGCTCGATCACCGATCCGGCATCGGGCGGCCCGTAGCCGAACGGCGCCGCGTTGGCCGTCGTGGTGGTCGCGAGAGCCGCGGCGGCCACCGCGACGAGGCCGATCACCTTGGCGCGCATCATGACACGATCTCCTGAACCTGCGGCCCGGACGCGCCGGGCCGATGACAGGAGGATGCGCCGGCCGCTGTGAACCCGGACAGGCTCGGGCATTCATCAAGCCGACACTCTCGGCCGGGCCTCCGCGCGGCGGGTCGGTCAGGCGGCCTGGAGCTGGATCGGCGCCGGTTCGGGCGCCCGCGAGCGCGCGAAGAGGTCGGCGCCGACCGTTTCGCCCGCAGCCCTGACCAGCGTGGCCTCGTCGCAGGAGCGCGCGACCTTCAGGCCGAGCGCCTCGAGCCGCGCGTGCTCGGCGCAGTAGGCGGCGATCCGGGCGCGGCCGTAGGCCGGCATCGGCGCGAGCAGCCGGTCGCGCTCCGCGTCGTCGGCGCGGAACAGGGCCGAGATCAGCTCGATCGGAACCGGATACCGCGCCAGGGCGCTCGGGTGGGGTCGGTTGCCGTCGCGCGCCATGGGTGCCTCTCCGCTTCGCTGTGCGGTGGAAGGTTCGGCAACCATAGTTAACGATCAGTTGTGATCGCGGCGGGAGCCCCGGTGAGCCGCCCCGCGGCGCCTCAGCGGCGGGGCGGGCTGACCCAGGTTCCGCCGGCGGCGCGATCCGACTCCGGCGCCGCGAACGGGGGTCGCGCGTCCGCCCAGCGGGCGACCGGGTCCGCGGCCGGCGCGATCGAGCCCGTCGTCTCGGGGTCCGTCCAGACGGGGGCGCCCGCGGCGACCAGCGCGGGTGACGCGGACGGATCCGGCAGGTTCCGCTCGTAGCCGGCGACGACCGCCGCGAGGGCGATCGCCACGAGGACGAACGCTAGACCGTCGACGATCATGGAGCCGAGTCTCGGCATGGTGCCCGCGCCTGTTGACCAAGCCTCCGGGCTACGGCGGCAGGGTTAACGAACCCTGTCCGAACCCTGTCCGAACTCGGCGGATCGGGCCGACGCGTTCAGATGTTGCGGGCGCCGCGCAGCGTCTTCAGGCCGATTCCCGTCGACTCGAAGCCGCCGTCGACGGCGAGCTGCTGACCGGTGATGTAGGAGGCGCGCTCCGAGCAGAGGAACACGATCGCCTCCGCGAGCTCCGTCTCCAGCCCGTAACGGCCGAGCGGGACGGCATCGTGGTAATCCGCCCGGATCTCGGGGCTGTGCACCGCCTTGGCCATCGCGGTGTCCACCGGACCGGGGGCGACGGCGTTCACGCGGATCCCGTACTGCGCCAGCTCGGCGGCCTGCTGCTTGGTGAGCTGCGCGAGGCCCGCCTTGCTGGTGCCGTAGGCGGTGCGGAGCGTCGAGGCGCGCAGGCCCGAGATCGAGGTGATGTTCACGATGGCGCCGCCGCGCTCGGACAGGAGCGGGACGGCCGCCTGCGTGCACAGGAACGGGCCGGACAGGTTGACGGCGAGCACCCGCGACCAGTCGGCGAAGGTGGTCTCGGTCAGCGGCTTGAAGATCGCGATGCCGGCATTGTTGACCAGGGCGTCGAGGCGGCCGAACCGGTCTGCGACCTGCTGGATCGCCGCCGCCACCGCCTCGGGCTCGGAGACGTCGGCCGTCACCGCGAGCGTGGCTTCCGGACGGCCGAGCCGCTCGGCCGCCGCCGCCGCGCCCGGGCCGTCGATGTCGAGAAGGGCGACGTTCCAGCCGTCGGCGAGGAAGCGGGTCGCGGTGGCGAGGCCGATGCCGCGGGCGGCCCCCGTCACCAACGCGGTCCGGGCCTGGGCGTCGCTCATGGTCGTCTCCGTCGGGATCGGCGGCGCCCGGATGGCGCGGGTCAGCGTTCGGGTCCGCGGCGGTGCCATCACCGCGCGCCGGACCCGGGCGGCCTGCAGGGCCGTCCCGCCGTTGTGAACCGATCCGCCCTCAACGTCTGATGGATCGCGCGCGCCCCGTCGAGGGTCTGCCCGAACATCCGCCCGGCGATGACCCGCGTCAGCGAAGCGGCCCGGGAGCGCCACGCCCGGCGGATGTCCCGCGGGTCCGGGGCACGTCGCAGCGCTCGGGACGACGGCGTGGTGCCGCCGCAAAGAGCGGCGACGGGTGCGGGATCAGAGCATCGGCATCCCGCCGGTGACCGGGACCAGCGCCCCGGACATGTAGCTGCCCTCGCGGGAGGCGAGCAGCACGTAGGCCGGCGCGAGTTCCGCGGGCTGGCCGGCGCGGCCGAGCGGCGTCTGCGCACCGAGCTGCTCCATCTGCTCCGGGCTCTTCACGATCGGCTGGATCGGCGTCCAGACCGGCCCGGGGGCGACGCAGTTCACCCGGATGCCCTGCGGCGCCAGCAGGTTCGACAGGCCGATGGTCAGGCTCGCGATCGCGCCCTTGGTGGCGGCGTAGATCAGCATGTTCGGCCCGGCGACCTTGGCCTGCACGCTGGTGCTGTTCACGATCGCGCCGCCCGGCTTCATGTGCGGCACCGCCGCCTGGGCGAGGTAGTACATGGCGAAGACGTTGGCGCGGAACGAGCCCTCGATGTCGGACGCCGCCAGATCGTCGAGGCCCTCGTTCACCACCTGGGCGGCGGCGTTGTTCACGAGGATGTCGAGGCGCCCGAAGGCCGCGACGGTGCGCGCCACGAGATCCTGGCACCGGGCCTCGTCGCGGATGTCGCCGGGGAGAAGCAGGCAGCGGCGGCCGGCCTTCTCGACCCAGGCCTTCGTGTCCTCGGCATCCTCCTGCTCGGCTTCGAGATAGGAGATCGCCACGTCGGCGCCCTCGCGGGCGTAGGCGATGGCCACCGCCCGGCCGATGCCGGAATCGCCGCCGGTGATCAGCGCCGCCTGACCCGTGAGCAGGCCTTTGCCGACGTAGCTCTCCTCGCCGTGGTCGGGGCGCGGCGTCATCTTCGTGGTGAGGCCCGGGCGGGTCTGCTGCTGGTCGCCGGGGAAGGGCGGCCGGGGGCCAGCCTCGCGCGGGTCCTGGGTCATCGGGTGCGGCTCCTCGGCTTGGGACCCGCAGGATCTAGGGCCGTCGCCGCGGCCACCGCCTGCGCCCGGGGGTCACAGGCGGTGGCCGCGACCGGGCCGTCTCAGAAGGCCCGGTTGCGGTTGGCGTGCGGGCCGCCGTAGCGGCGGCGCAGGTAGGACACGACCTTGGGAAGCAGGAAAGCGATCAGGATCTTGCGCATCGGGGCTCGCTCACGTCACGGGTTCGTGAGCGGGCAATGCTCGGACCGCGCCGCAGTTCCGCGCCCGGTCACAGCTCCAGCGTGAGGGTCACCGGGGCGTGGTCGGAGGGGCGCTCCCAGGCGCGGGCCTCGCGCAGCACCTCGACCTTGCGGACGGTCCCGGCGAGGTCGGGCGACACCCAGGCGTGGTCGAGACGCCGCCCCTTGTTGGCGGCCGACCAGTCGGGGGAGCGGTAGCTCCACCACGTGTAGATCTTCTCCGGCTCCGGGGTGAGGTGGCGCGCCGCGTCGATCCAGCCCGCCTCCCCGCGCAGCACCTCCAGGGCCTCGGTCTCCACCGGCGTGTGGCTGACCACGTCGAGGAGCTGCTTGTGCGACCAGACGTCGTGCTCCAGGGGCGCGACGTTGAGGTCGCCCACGAGGATCGCCGGCCCGGAGACGCGCCTGCCGCCCCAGGCGCGCAGTTCGGACAGGAAGTCGAGCTTGTGGGCGAATTTCGGGTTCAGGTCGCGGTCCGGCACGTCGCCGCCGGCCGGGACGTAGAAATCGTGCAGCACGATCCCCGAGGCCGCCCCGGCCTCCGGCCCCAGCACCGCCGAGATGTGGCGGGCGTCCTGACGCTCGCAGAAGCCCATCACGGCGCGGGTGTGCAGGGGGAAGCGGGAGAGGATCGCGACGCCGTTGTAGCCCTTCTGGCCGGCGAACATCACGTGCTCGTAGCCCGAACCGCGCAGGGCCTTCAGCGGGAAGGCGTCGTCCGGGCACTTGGTCTCCTGGAGGCAGAGCACGTCCGGTCTGTGCTCGGCGAGGAAGCGCAGCACGAGGTCGATGCGCAGGCGCACCGAGTTGATGTTCCAGGTGGTGACGGTGAATTGCACGGGCGGCGCTGGGGTTCTGACGGCGTTGCGCTCCGATAGCCGATTTCGCGGCCCGCGACAGTCCGCTCACCGCCCGCCCGGCGAAAGGCCGTGCGCGCCCGGCCGGCAGGCGCTATGTCCGGGCCCTGCCCTGTCCCGGGCCCCTCGTCGAGGCCCGTCATGGCGCACGCCCGCTCGCTCCTGTTCGCCGTCTACTGGGCCGCCTGGACGACCCTGTTCCTCGCGCCGCTGGCGATCTTCCTCCTGTCCGGATCGCCCCAGCGGCCGATCCGCAGGGCGACGCGGCTCTGGGCGCGCGGGATCCTGGGCGGGCTCAGGCGCATCGTGGGGCTGCGCTACGTCGAGGAGGGCCGCCAGCACCTGCCGGACGAGCCCTGCCTGATCGTCGCCAACCACCAGTCGACCTGGGAGACGCTGGCCTTCCTGGTCCTGGTGCCGGACGTGGCGATCGTCGCGAAGCGGGAGCTGCTGGCGATCCCGGTGGTCGGCTGGTTCCTCCGACGCTCGCCGATGATCGTCATCGACCGGGCCAAGGGCACCCAGGCCCTGCGCACCATGATCGACGGCGGTCGGGAGGCGGTCGCGGCGGGGCGGTCGGTCCTGATCTTCCCCGAGGGCACCCGCGGCGCGATCGGCGAGCCGCTCCGCTTCAAGCGCGGCGTCGAGTTGCTCTACGGCCGTCTCGGCTTGCCGGTGGTGCCGGTGGCGCTCAATTCCGGCCTGTTCTGGCCCGGGGGCGCGGCGACCCGGTCCGGCACGGTGGTGGTGAGCTACCTCGCGGCCCTGGCCCCCGGCCTGTCGACCGCGGAGTTCCTGCACGGGACGGAGGGCGCGATCGATCAGGAGTTGAACCGGTGGCGGCCCGGCGACGCGGCCGGGCTCGGCGCCCCCTGACGGGGCGACCCCGTCACTTCTGCGATTGCTGGATCTGCTGCTGCATCGCCTTGTCCTCGGACCGTCCGTAATTGATGAAGAACAGGCTGCCGTCGACGCTCTTGCCCTTCTGCAGGTTCGAGAGCGTCACCGTGGTGACGTAGCCCTGCGGGTCGGTGATCCGCCACTGCGACAGGGTCTTCATCTCGGCGTCGAAGAACAGCTGGATCTTCGAGGTGCCGCCGAGGGTGGCGCGGTCCTCCAGGCTGATGCGGACGCTGCCCGGATCGCTCGCCACGTCGGTGACGGTGAGGTCGCGGGCGAGGTCGATCTTCTCGCGCAGGAGGAATTTCAGCGGCGTCTGGGCGATGAAGTAAAGGTCCTGGGTGTTCAGCTTGCGGTCGCGCACCGCCACCGAGGTCCCGTCGGCGACCACCTCCAGCGGCGAGGGCTGGTCGTAGTCGAAGCGCAGGCGGCCGGGCTTGACGAGCGTCAGCTTGCCGCCGATCCGGCGGCCGTCGGCGCCGATCTGCACGAAATTGCCCGTCAGGGTGTTGATGCCGTTGAAGTAGGCGTTAGCCTGCGCCAGCAGCGCGGCGGGATCGGCCGAGTCGGCGGTGACGATCGCCGTCGGCGCGCCCACCGCCGCGACCTTCGGCTCGGGCGCCCTGTGGTCGGCCTTGTCGGCGGCCTTGTCGCCGCCCTTGCCGGACTTGGCCGTGCCGGGCTTCGTCTCCTTGCTCGCCTCCTTGGCCTTGGGCGCGGCCTTCTTGGCCGGCGCAGGGGCCGCCGGGGCGGCCTCCGGCTGCGGGGCGGGCTCCTCCTTGTGGCCGAACAGGCTGTCGATGAAGGCGCCGACCTGCGCGTGGGCCGGGTTGGCTGTCGCGAGCCACAGCCCGGCGGCGATCACGGAGCCGGCTGTGCGGGTGCGGCGGCCGATCATCGGCAGAGTCTCCTGAGGAGCCGCGGGCAAGCTCCGGCGGCGAAACAGAGGTGGGCGGGCCGCTGCGGACGCCTTGCCGTCCCCTCGTCTTCGCGATCGGAGCGAGGCAATCCAGGTGCACCACGATACCGGAGGTCGCGCTACTCTGGGTTGCTTGGCTCCGCTCGCAGAGACGGGGCGGGTTTCGCAGCCCCCTTTTAGAACCTCGCCCTGTGGCGAAGATGCGACGTCCGGGCCGCCCCGTGGCGAGGCGGCCCGGACAGCGTCTCACTCGTCGTCGTATATCCCGGCCGAGCTGTGCGTCGCCCCGGCGACCAGGATCTCGCGCTTGCCGGCGTGGTTGGCCGGGCCGACGATGCCCTCGATCTCCATCCGCTCCATGATGGAGGCGGCGCGGTTGTAGCCGATCTGCAGGCGGCGCTGGATGTAGCTCGTCGACGCCTTCTGGTCGCGCAGCACCACCTCGATCGCCTGCTTGTAGAGGTCGTCGGAGTCGCCGCCGCTCGCCGCCGCGAAGGCGCCGATGTCGAAGACGGGGGCCTCCTCCTCGGGCTCGTCGGACCGCTCGGCCTTGTCGGCCGCGGCCGCCTTGCCCCGGCCGGACCGGCCGCCCTCCTTGGCGGGCTCCTCGGGCGAATCGTCGGCGGTGACGGCGTCGAGGTAGCTGGGGCGGCCCTGGCGCTTGAGGTGGGCGACCACGCTCTCGACCTCGCTGTCCGAGCAGAACGGCCC